>CAYSSY010000014.1:7061-26002 GCA_964434055.1 uncultured Gammaproteobacteria bacterium
ATTGTCCATAAACTGTTAAAAAGCTTAAACCAGTGCAGTGTAAATTATAAATATGATGATAGGTATAAGCTAAATTTTCTGTGGCGATTTTAGAGGCGGCATAAACAGAGAGTGGCTTTTTTATTTCATCATTTTCACTAAAAGGAGTTTTGGCGTTGCCACCGTAGACGCTTGATGAAGAGGCATAAACAAATTGTTGAATTTGAAAATCCTTAGCTAGTTCCAAAAGATTTAATGTGCCTTCAACATTGGTTTGGACATAGATAAAAGGATTTTCTTTAGCATATAGAACTCCGGCTTGAGCAGCGAGATGTAAAATTTTATCAATTTTATTTTCAACAAATACTTTTTTTAAGGCCTGATAATCACGGATGTCTGTTTCGTAGACTTTTAAGGGCACGCCTTTTAAAAATTCATTAATGCGGGCACGTTTCAATTGCGGGTCATAATAATCATTAAAATTATCAACAATGATAATTTCATGACCAAGTTCTGATAATTTTTTGCAGGCATGAGAACCAATAAAACCAGCTCCGCCAGTAATAAGTATTTTCATGGTGATTAATTAATTTTTTTTAAAAAACTAATATCATTAAACCATAAAATGCCAAATAAAACAAATAAAAGATTAATTTATGTTTATTAGATTTTTTAGTTCTTAAATAAGTTTTATTTATTTGCTAGAATCAGAGACGTGTAGTAAAATATAGGATATTATCTTTATTAAATTAATATTATTATGGCTCAAAAAACATTGTTAAAAAGAATCACTATTTCATATTTCTCAGTTTTTTTAGTTATTGCTGTTTTTTTAGGCGGTACATATGTTGGTTATCAAATACCAAGAAAGACCTTAAATAGCGCCCAAGAGAATGGTAACAAAAATTATGGTTCTCTTTTGGAAAAAGAAAAGAATCCAGAAATTCTATTTAAAGATGTTAAGTTTGGTTTATATTGGGACGTCTGGAATAAAATTCAAGAGCAGTTTATTGATCGGCCAACAGCTGAACCAAAACTCTTTTATGGATCACTTGTTGGTAGGGTGGCGTCTTTAGGTGACCCTTATACGGTATTTTTAGAACCGCAGACTGCTAGCAGTTTTACAGAAGAACTTTCTGGCAAATTTGAAGGCATTGGCGCTGAAATCGCCATCAAAAATAATCGTTTAACAATTGTCTCACCTTTGCCTGAATCGCCAGCAGAAAAAGCGGGTCTAAAAGGCGGGGATAAAATTTACGAGATTGATGGTTATAGTACTGATAATATCGATTTAAATGAAGCAGTAAAAAGGATTCGGGGTGAAAAGGGGACAAAAGTAACTTTAAAGATTATGCGCGGTGAAGAGTTATTAACTAAAGAGATTGAGCGCGATACAATTAAAATTTTTTCTGTGCAGTTTGAAATGAAAGAAAATAAAATTGCTTACATTAAAATAACAAATTTCAATGATGACACTTTTGATCGTTTTAAAGAAGCGGTCAATAAAGCACTGCTTGAAAATCCAAAAGGAATAATTATAGATTTACGTAATAATCCTGGCGGGTATTTAACACAGGCGGTTGACATTGCCTCTTATTGGGTGGAAAATGGTCAGGTGGTGGTAATTGAGAAATTCGCTGATGGTAATGAAAAGCCGTATACTGCGAGTGGAAATCCAGTCTTAAAAAATTATCCAACCATGGTTTTGGTTAATAGCGGTTCAGCCTCAGGTTCGGAGATTTTAGCGGGGGCTCTGCAAGATTATAAATTGGCTGAGTTGATCGGTAAGAAAACATTTGGCAAGGGTTCTGTGCAGAATCTAGAAGAATTTGAAGATGGTTCAGCTTTAAAGATTACTATTGCCCGGTGGCTGACACCTCTAGGCCGTCAGATAGATAAAAATGGTATTGAGGTTGATGAGGACATTGAATTAACTGAGGAGGATTATAATGCTGACAAAGATCCGCAGTTAGATAAAGCGCTGGAGATGTTGTCAAGTATTAAGTAACAAGAAGCAGATAACAGTATAATTTATGAAAGTTATTCTCTTAAAAGATATTAATAAACTTGGCAAAGTTGGCGACACAAAAGAAGTTGCTGATGGGTATGCGCAAAATTATTTATTGCCGCACAAGTTTGTGTTACCCGCTACAGCTGCCAATTTAACTTTAATGTCTGAGAGAAAACAGAAAGCTGAGTCGTTGGTTATAGCATCAAAAAAAGAAGAACAGGAACTGCTGAAGAAACTGGATGGTAAACAGGTAATCATAACCAAGAAAGTGACGGATAAGAATACACTTTTTGCGGCCGTAACCGAGTCAGAAGTTAATACAGCGATTGCCCAACAACTTAAAGTTGATTTGCCGGTAAAAAAAATTATTCTACCTTTTCATATAAAAGAGATCGGTAATTACACGGCTGAAATCAGAGCACATACAGGTAAAACAGCTAAATTAAATATAAAAGTTGTGCCTGAGCAGAAATAAAAATATGAGTGATCAGATCAAAAAAATATTTGTGGTTATGCCAGCATATAATGCTGGAGCGACCATTAAGGGTGTTTTTGCAAGGATACCAAGAGATTTTTTAATGTCTGTTAAAGAATATATTGTAGTTAATGATGGTTCAACAGATAACACCATGACAATTGTGTGCGAATTACAAAAGATCTATCCTAATATAACTTTACTAAATAAAGAAAAAAATGAAGGTTATGCCAAAGCTCAAAAAAGCGGTTTTAGATTAGCTATAGATAAAGGTGCTGATATTGTCGTTTTGTTACATTCGGATGGTCAATATGCACCGGAAGAATTATCGCGTTTAGCACAACCTCTAATTGTTGATGAGGTCGATATTGTTCAAGGTTCGCGTATGCTCGCTGGAGGTGCTTTAAAAGGTGGAATGCCTTTTTATAAATATTTAGCCAATAAATTTTTATCAAAATTAGAAAATTGGTGCTATGGTATGAATCTGGCAGAATATCACAGCGGTTATATGCTTTATTCACGCCGAGCGCTTGTAACAATTCCTTTTGAAAAATTAAGCAATACTTTTCATTTTGACGGTGAAATGCTTTTTGTCGGGCATGATTATGGTCTGAGGATAAAAGAATTATCTATCCCGACCAGATATGCCGAAGAAAAAAGTCATTTACAGCCTATTCGTTATGGCCTAGATGTTCTTAAGATCATGTGGCAATATAAACAAGGAAAATATAATTTTTCTAATAAGAGCAAATAATAATTTTCATTATTGTGGTATGGCTAAAATTTTTATATCTGGCGTAGCTGGTTTTCTGGGCAGTCACTTGGCTGAATCGTTTATCAAAGACGGTCATCAAGTGTCTGGTTGTGACAATTTAATGGGCGGTTATCTTGATAATGTTCCAGCCGAGGTTGAATTTTATCAGTATGATTGCAATTTTTTTAATTCCATGGTGAAAATCACCAAAGGTGTTGATATTGTTTATCATTGTGCAGCCTTGGCATACGAGGGCTTGAGTGTTTTCAGTCCTTATGTAGTAACTAAAAATATTTATGAAAACAGTGTTTCCTTGATTACCGCAGCCATCACTAACAAAGTTAAACGTTTTGTTTTTTGTTCTAGCATGGCACGTTATGGCGCTCAGATCGTTCCTTTTACTGAGGAGATGCTGCCGCGCCCCCAGGATCCGTATGGTATTGCTAAATATGCCGCTGAATTAACTTTGAGAAATTTAGCCAAAGTTCACAAAATGGAATATGTGATTGATATTCCGCATAATATTATCGGACCACGGCAAAAATATGATGATCCGTACCGTAATGTGGCTAGTATTATGATCAACCTAATGCTTCAGAACCGTCAACCAATTATTTATGGAGATGGTCAACAGAAACGATGTTTTTCATTTATTCAAGATTGTGTTACTCCACTTAAAAAAATGGCTTTTGCTGATAATGTTGTTGGTGAGGCGATTAATATTGGACCTGACGAGGAATTTGTGACTATCAATGAGCTTTACCAAACAATCGCGCATTTGTTGGATTTTAAATTAAAACCAATATATATGCCCGATCGACCACAAGAAGTAAAACTTGCCAATTGTTCATCGGAAAAAGTAAGACATTTGTTGGGTTATAAAACAAGCTGTAGTTTAAGTGATGGTCTAAACTCAATGATTGATTATATAAAAATGCGTGGCACCAAACCGTTTAAATATCACATTGATCTAGAAATTATTAATGAAAAAACTCCTAAGACTTGGCTTAAAAGAATGTTTTAAAAACTCCTCAGTACTTTCTGAGGAGTTTTTAATTTTTAGTAATAGTCAACGTGATAAAGTCCAGCCGCGCTGTTTTTATATATCAACGAGATGTTGGCTGGGTGTTTGCCATCAGGCCAAAAAACCAGAAATTTATTACCTTCAACTATTGGCACGCCCAACCAAATAATCCACTTGATTTGGTATTTTTCCATAAACTCCTGAATACCTTTTTCATCAGTAAAAGGAAAAATAACAGTTGGGTGATTTGTGAAATAATATATTTCGTAAGGGCGGCGTGAGACCATGACCGCTTCACCTGGCGGTGCATTGTCTCTCAGATAATCGTAAACTTTTTTTAAATTATCAAAGTATTGTTTTTCATCAAAACGGGCGTAAAAATTATGTGGCGTTAAAGCAATCGAACCGTTAACGGCTCCTAAAGCACCACTTGCTAATATATAGATTGTCAGATAAATAATGATTAAGTTTTTAATTTTTAATTTGTTATAAAGTAGTCCATTCCAAATTTTTTTAAGACCGTATACAGACATAATAAAGAGGAGGGCAATGAGAATGATGTAATAACGATCAGTGACTGACACAATACCTGGAATAACAAAACCAAATAAAAATAACAGAGCGAGGCTATAAAATTTTTTGCGTTGTTCTTTAAAATAATAAAAGAGACCAATTAATGCCAGGATAAAAAATAAATAACTTTTCATTAGCATTTCTGGAGAATTTATAATACCGTCTAAAATATAATTGCTTAAGCGTCTAACAAAAAATATTGGTTTTTCTTGCAGGACCTGAAAAATATCGCGGTATTCACTTCGAGGGCTTTCAATTAAATAATCATGCTCAACGTAACTCACTAAGGCTACTTGCGGAAAATCAGTATATAAAGGATTACCGGTCAAAATATAATTACGCGCTAAATGTGGCCAAGCGATAATTAAAAAACCAAAAAGAGTTATGCATGTTTTGATTAAGAATTTTTTAAAGTGTGTCCTGGAAAAATAATAAAAAATAAAAACGGGTAAAAAGATATAAAAAGCCTCACTTCTGGTTAAATAACTTAAAGCCCAGAAAATGCCTACCAAAAAAGGCATGAATTTTTTTTTAATTTTATTTATTCCATCTGGTGAATCAGTTTTAAATAAGAAATTTATAAATAGAAGTCCGCAAAAACCATAGACAATTTCTGGATAAGTTAATGCGCCCCAAACTAAAAAGTTTTGATTACAACTGATAACCAAAGCAGATAACAGGGCATTTTTTTTTGATTGGGTTATGGTTTCTGCTAGCCAGAAGGTTGCCAAAGGCAATAAAGCGCCAAAAATAACATTAACCATTTTAGCGGCCAAGAAACTCATACCAAAAATTTTATAAAATGCAGCAATTAAAAGGGGGTAGAGTGGAAAACGGAAGAAGTCGGGCCTGACAATTGTCGCTGGCTCTAGAAAATTGTTCCAAACAACATTAGTTGTTAGACCTTGACCATTAAATAAACTGCGGGCGAGGTTTAAATATTCCGGAGAGATCTTATCAAAAGATGATATTTCAGCCACAGGCCAGGCCATAAAAAAACGAACCACAAAGTTTATTGCGAATATGATAATCAAAATTTTCCAGGTTTTTAGGGTTAGTAGCTTTTCAAAATTAGTTTTTAAGAAAAAACCGACTAAATTGATAAAATTGGACAGTACGGAGGCTTTAAATTTATAGACATAAATTCCTAAAAGTAATATTATAATTACAAGAAGATATTCGAAGTTAAAAGCCAGTTGTTTTAGTAAAGGAAGTATATTTTCCATTTAGGTTGAGTAATTTGTTTAGAACTATTTAAATTTATTTTATTATTAATATGTTATTTTGGCAATTATGACAAGTGTTTTTGGATTTGATAATGAAAAGTATTTAAATGAGCAGTCCAAGGAGATTCTTGAGCGTGTAAAAAAATTTAATAATAAATTATATCTTGAGTTTGGGGGTAAACTTGGTTACGATTTTCATGCCGCGCGGATTTTGCCCGGTTATGATGCAAATGTCAAGTTAAAGTTACTTCAACAATTGAAAGATAAAATTGAATTTATATTATGCATCTATTCACGTGACATTGCCGAAGGGAAAATATTGGGGAATTTCGGTATTACTTACGATCATGCTATTTTAAAATTGATAGATGATTTAAAAGAGTTAGGTTTGGATAAATTTTCAATTGTTATTACGAGATTTAAAAGTGAACCAGCGGTTGTCAAATTTAAAGATAAACTAGAACGGCGTGGCCTAAAAATTTATACCCATCAAGAAATAGAAAATTATCCCATTGACGTTGATCATGTTGTCAGTGATGAAGGTTTTGGAAAAAATTGTTATATTCCAACAGAACGTCCGATCGTGGTGGTTAATGGGCCCGGTCCGAATAGTGGTAAAATGGCGACTTGTCTATCTCAGCTTTACCACGATCATAAGAACGGTTTAGTTTCCGGTTATGCGAAATTTGAAACTTTTCCTATTTGGAATTTGCCGCTTGATCATTTAGTTAACGTGGCTTACGAAGCGGCAACAGCTGACATTGGCGATTATAATGTGATTGATCCATTTCATCTTAAGGCTTATAACAAAACTGCAGTTAACTATAACCGCGATGTTGAGACTTTTCCAATATTAAAGAGAATATTGGAAAAAATTGCTGGAGATAATCAAGACTTACCTTATCAATCTCCGACCGATATGGGAGTTAATAAGGCTGGTTATGCCATTATTAATGAGAATATTGTTAATGAAGCTTGTCGGCAAGAATTAATCAGGCGTTATTTTCGTTATATCTGCGAGCATGCTTTAGGTTTAATTAAAAACGATGTTGTTAAAAGAATTGAGGCGCTTTTAGAACAGAATAATATTAGTCTTGAAGAACGTAAAGTTATTGAACCGGCTCGATTAGCAGGCCAAGATGCTTATGAAAAAGGTGAAGCTTATCAGGGCATAGCGTGTGGTGCCGCATTGCAATTAAAGAATGGTCTGATAATTACTGGTCATAATTCTCAATATTTACATGCAGCTTCAGCGGTATTTCTCAAGTCTTTAAAGGCTTTAATTGGTTTAGATAAAGAAATTCATTTAATACCTTCAGAATATTTGGAACAGGTTTCACAACTGAAGAAAGAAATTTTTAATTCAGCTTCTAGTAGTTTAGATCTAAATGAGGTTTTGATGTCACTTTTTATTTATGCTAGTTTTAATCAAACAGTTAAATCAGCTTTGGGTAGGTTAAAAGATTTAAAAAATTGTGAAATGCACATGACACATCTACCAACCGCCGGTGACGAAAAAGCACTCAAGGTTATTGGTATTAATGTGACAAGTGACCCACATTTCTCCTCAAGTAATTTATTTGAAGTATAATTAATATTTTTTTATGTCCCAGAAAACAAAGTTTATCTTTATTACCGGCGGCGTTTGTTCAGGTCTAGGTAAAGGTATTGCCACCGCGGCTATCGGTTCTCTTATAAAAGCCTGTGGCTATAAAGTTTTTAATGTCAAATTGGATCCGTATCTTAATACTGATCCGGGCACCATGAGTCCATTTCAGCACGGTGAGGTTTTTGTGACCGATGATGGTTATGAAGCTGATTTAGATCTTGGTCATTATGAAAGATTTATTGACATGCCTTTGTCTCGGCACTCAAACCTGACAACCGGTCAAATTTATCAAGAATTATTGGAAAAAGAGCGGCAAGGAGAATTTTTAGGTAAAACCGTTCAAGTTGTACCTCATATCACCAATAAAATTAAGGATTTTATAAAAAAAGCCGCTGATAACAGCAGAGCTGACTTTTTACTGATTGAAATTGGTGGCACTGTCGGCGATATTGAAGGCGAACCATATTTGGAGGCAGCCCGGCAGTTTCATCACGAGATTGGTGATGAAAATATTATGTTCGTTCATTTAACTCTTTTGCCTTATTTGAAAGTTTCCGGTGAACTAAAAACTAAACCCACTCAAGCTTCAGTCAGAGAATTAGAGCGTCGTGGTTTACACCCCGATATGATTTTAACTCGCTCGGACTATAAAATTCCCAAGGAACTATTAGAAAAAATTGCCATGTTTTGTGACGTCGATGTCGAGGCTGTAATTCCCAACCCGACTTTAACTAATATTTACGAAGTACCGTTAAATTTTGCCAAGGCTCAAGTGACAAAAATAATTTTTAAAAAGTTTGGTTTGCCAGAAAAAAAACCAGATTTGAAAGAATGGGAAAATTTAGTTAAGAAAATTAAAAGTAAGAATACACGCTCAATAACTATTGCTAAAGTTGGTAAATATACAGCTCATGGTGATGCCTATATTTCCGTTGATGAAGCTTTAAAAGCAGCAGGTTTTGCAAATAATGCCAAGATCAAGATTATTGCTGTTGATTCAGAGAAATTAGAGGCAAAAGACAAAAGTGAATGGAATGCTTTAAGGAAAGCAGATGGCATTGTGGTGCCAGGAGGTTTTGGTAAGCGGGGAGTTGAAGGTAAAATATTAGCGGCTCATTATGCACGAGAAAACTTAATTCCTTATTTTGGTTTGTGTTTAGGTATGCAAATTATGACCATTGAATTTGCTCGCTTTACATTAAAAACTGATGATGTAAACAGTGAGGAGTTTGAAAAAACTAAAAACCCGGTCATCCATATTATGGCTGATCAAGAAATCAAGTTGGCAAAAAAGGATTATGGTGCCAGTATGCGTTTAGGTGCTTATCCGTGTCGCCTTGATAAAAAATCAAAATCTTACAAAGCATATGGTGAAGAGCTTATTTCTGAACGGCACCGTCATCGTTACGAATTCAACAATCAATACCGAGAGATTTTACAAAATAATGGTTTATTAATTGCAGGGACTTCGCCTGATAATAAATTGGTTGAGATAGTAGAAATTATAGCGCATCCTTTTATGGTTGGTGTTCAATTTCATCCTGAATTTAAATCACGACCTCTCAGACCCCACCCTTTATTTAATGATTTTATTAAAAATTGTTTGAATAAAAAATAATTTTGTCTTCTTTTTAGAATAAGTTTATTTGTGCTATAATTTAAGCATGAATAGTTTAGAAAATAAGGCAGATTATCAACCAGGCTCAAAGCAAAAAAATGAGTGGTTTGCTAAAATCCGTCAACAGGAAAAAGAACTGTTTGGTGAGCATACTTTGTACCCCGAAAATGAAATAACTGCTCCGGGGCAACAGGCGCCGGCATTAGCTGGACGGCCATCTTTTGTTTTAATTCAAAAATTTAGACGTTCTTTAATTTCCCAAAAAACAGCTGATGTTTTTTATTTATGTTTGCGTCAGGCGTGGCGACCAATGGCCTATTTGGCAGTAATTGAAATTATGATTTATTTGCTCGGTTTTTTACCTCAGTTAACGAATTTAATGTCGAGCGTTTTTCAACCTTTAAGTCTAGTGATTGATTTTATTGTTTTTGTCTGGTTGAGTTGGTTAGTGATTTTTAAGCGTCAGGAAAGTATCTGGCGATCAGTTCAGATTAATTTTTTAGTCGGATTTGGAGTCGGATTTTTAGTCGGTGCTGTAAAGATTGTTATTATTCAGACTTTATGGTCTTTTCTAGCTTTAGTTTATCAAGCGGTTCTGATGTCATTTTACGGTGTTGTTGTTAGCTTAATCAGTAGCTTAGTTATTAAATTAACAAGTAAAGAATAATTATTAATTTATTATTTTATAGATTTGTAAAAAGTCTATGAAAAACAATAAATATATGGATGTAAAAAAAGAAAATTTAAAAGAAGAAAACACATCAGCTAGTGTCAGTCAAGATGAAAAGGTAATTGCCGCTTTGGGCTATGTCTGGATTTTATGTTTACTTCCTATTCTTTTAAAGAAAGAAAGCAAATTCTGCCAGCATCACGGTAAACAATCACTGGTACTTTTTGTAGCTTCATTTATAGTTATGGTTTTAGGCATGATTCCGCTTTTTGGTTGGCTTATAATTCTGCCTTTGGGTTGGTTGGCCATTGTTGTTTTATCGCTTTTAGGGATTTATAACGCTTTTATGGGTAATTGGTGGCAGATGCCGTATCTTAGTAAATATGCAGAAAAAATAAATTTATAAAAAAACTTCCCTAAGGGAAGAATTTTGAGTGAATATACTGAGTTCTTAACTATTTTTTTTGCGTTCTGGCCAGAAGAAAAATAGATTATGAAGAAACATTAAAGTTAGACATATGAAGAAATTTTTTAGTCTATTAGTCTGTATGGGAATTATTTTGTCGAAGCCGATAACGGCGCCGTATATACACACAGTTACTAGTAAGATGAAGGAAATTTTTTTATGAAAAGCCCAAGGAAATGTGTAAGCACCACGCATTAATAGTATTAATATGTGATAAAATAATATTACCAGCAAGAAAATAGACAAAAGCAGAGTTGATGGATAAAGGATACCTTGTTCAAAATAACCAATTAGTGGTGACCAAGTAATAGCGAGAATAACCAGTGAGACAACCAAAGAGATGATGGTAATTTTGTAAAACCAGGTTAAATTTTTCATGGCTAACCTCCTAATAATAGTGTTCAGTTGATAAAATGGATTTAACTTAAAGAATTTAACACAATCTTTTTTACTAGTCAATTATTAATAAAAATTTTACTATGTTGAGAAAAAAACAACACATACTTTGGTATAAAGAAACCACTAATAAGGACGTTTCATTAGTCGGAGGCAAGAATGCTTCTCTTGGTGAAATGTATCGCGAGTTGACGGCTAAAGGCGTTAATATTCCCAACGGTTTTGCGATCACAGCTGAAGCATATCGTTATTTTATTAAGTCAGCTGGTATTGATAAGCAAATCAAGAAAATTTTAAAAGATCTTAAAAAAGATGATATCAGGGATTTAAATAGCCGGGCTAAGCAAGTTAGAGATATGATAAAAAATTCCAAAATGCCCAAAGATTTAGAAAAAAAGATTTACTCCGCTTATGAAAAATTAGGTAATCAATATGGTTTGAAAAGGATCGATGATAAAAAAGGTTTGGATGTGGCCGTTAGAAGTTCAGCAACAGCCGAAGATTTGCCGGATGCCTCATTTGCTGGACAACAGGAAACGTACTTGAATGTTGTCGGTCGGATTGAGCTTTTAGAAGCGGTTAAGAATTGTTTTGCCTCACTTTTTACCGACCGGGCCATTGTTTATCGGCAGGAGAAAAAATTTGATCATTTTAAAGTTTTTTTGTCTGTTGGTGTCCAGAAAATGGTTCGGAGCGACTTAGCGTCTTCCGGAGTCATGTTTTCAATTGATACAGAAAGCGGTTTTAAGGATGTGGTTTTAATTAATTCAATTTACGGCTTAGGTGAGAATATTGTTCAGGGTAAAGTTAATCCAGACGAGTTTTATGTCTTTAAGCCGACTTTAAAGCAGAATAAGCAAGCAATTATTTACCGTTCACTTGGTGACAAAAAAATTAAAATGATTTATGCCGGCATGGATGTAAAAAATGTGCCGGTCAAAGAAGCTGATCGGCAGAGGTTTTCTATTAGCGATAAACAAGTGTTGGAACTTGCCCAATGGGCAGTTCAAATTTCAGAGCATTACAATAAACCAATGGATATGGAGTGGGCTTTAGACGGTAAAACAAAAAAACTTTTTATTGTCCAAGCAAGACCAGAAACAGTTCAAGCTCAGCGCAATGAGGGGGAACTTGAAGAGTATGTTTTAAAGACTTCGGTTGCCAAGAAAGCTAAAATACTCGCAGTTGGCAAGTCTGTCGGCAGTAAGATTGGTCAAGGTGAGGCGCATGTAATTTTAAATGTTAAAGACATAAATAATTTTAAAGAAGGAGCTGTTTTGGTAACAGAAATGACTGATCCAGACTGGGTGCCAATTATGAAAAAAGCCCGAGCAATTGTGACTAATTCCGGCGGAAGAACTTGTCACGCAGCTATTGTTTCACGGGAACTCGGCATACCTTGTGTCGTCGGTACTGGCAACGCCACTAAAAAAATTAAAAATAAAGAATTTGTGACCGTGAGCTGTTCTGAGGGCGAGGTTGGTAAGGTTTATCAAGGTAATGTGCCATTTGAAGTGCATAAGATTGATTTAAAAAAGATTAGCAAGACTAAGACGAAAATTATGCTTAATGTTGGTGAACCGGATCGCGCATTTGAGTTTTCTTTTTTACCCAATGATGGTGTCGGTTTAGCGCGGGAAGAATTTATTATAAATAATTTTATAAAAATTCACCCTTTGGCTTTACTCAATTTTAATAAATTGAAAGACAAGAAAGCTAAAACAGAAATTTTTCGTCTAACTTTAGGCTACACAAAAAAATCAGATTTTTTTGTGGAAAAACTTGCCGAAGGTGTGGCTATGATCGGCGCAGCTTTTTATCCAAAAGATGTTATTGTTAGATTATCTGATTTTAAGAGCGATGAATATGCAAATCTAATCGGTGGGAGAGAGTTTGAGCCCCACGAAGATAATCCGATGTTGGGCTGGCGCGGCGCTTCGCGGTATTATGATGATAAATACCGGGCCGCATTTGAACTAGAATGTGAGGCTTTGAGAGTTGTTCGTGATAAGATGGGTTTAACCAATGTTAAGGTGATGGTGCCTTTTTGTCGGACTGTTGAAGAGGGGAAAAGGGTTCAGGAAATTATGGCCGCTAAAGGTTTGAAACGAGGCAAGAATGGCTTAGAAGTTTATGTCATGTGTGAAATACCTTCAAATGTTATTTTGGCGGAAAAATTTGCAGAAATTTTTGACGGCTTTTCAATTGGTTCCAATGATTTAACAATGCTAGTTTTAGGATTGGATCGTAACTCTAGCATGGTTGCCAAAGTAGCTGATGAAAGAGATGAGGCAGTTAAAGAGATGATTTCTCAAGTTATTTCTATTGCTAAAGCAAAAAAAAGAAAAATTGGAATTTGTGGTCAGGCACCGTCTGACTTTCCGGATTTTGCCCAGTTTTTAGTCAGTCAAGGTATTGATTCAATTTCTTTAACGCCGGATTCGGTTATTAGAACCTTACCTAAAGTAGCAGAGATTGAAAAAAAATAAACACGATTAATACTTATTTAATAAAACACGCCTTATGAAGGCGTGTTTTTGACTATTTGATATAAATTAGCTACAATTGGTGTGATTAATTTATATTTAAAGCGGAGAGATCGCATAGCGGTCTAGTGCGGTTGCTTGGAGAGCAACTAGGGGTGAATAGCCCCTCGCGAGTTCGAATCTCGCTCTCTCCGTTTTGAATAGAAGTTTTTATATTTTTTATGAGAGATAATTATTATTTTCAGCAAAAAAAAATAGTAAAGAGGTTTGAAAAACTTATTGCTGATAGAAAATTTAAAACATCAATTGTAGATATAATAAAAGATTATAAAAATGACGATCGAATTTGTTTAACTTCGGTCGTTTTTATTCCTAAAGAAATCTCAGATAAAATAATATCAGCAGTAACCAGAAAGCTAAAAAAAATAGAATCGGTACATTACTTTTATTCACCTGAGTCACTGCATCTAACAGTTAAGAATATTAGAACAGTAAACAAACCGTCACTATTTACAAGAAAAGACATTGATAAAGTTCAGCAATTGTTTAAGAAAATTATTCCACAAACCAAATCTTTTAAATTTTACATTGAAGATGTTTTAGTGCTACCAACCAGTATATCTGTTATGGCATATTCTAATGATATATTTGGTAAGTTGGTTTCAAGTTTAGATGAAGGTTTAAAAAAAAATGGTGTTCCAGATAATAAGAAATATCTTTCCGATCATGTATTTTTTGGGAACATAACTATTTGTCGTTTTGTTAAAAAGCCAAGTGTGCAATTCATCAATAAGGCAAAAAAGGATAGAAATTTAAAAATTGGAAACTTTAAAGTTAAAAAAATAAGTCTCATTACTTGTAACGCAGTCTGTCATAAAAAAACAAGAAAAATTATTGCAGAATATAAATTAAAAAATTAGCTTTCTGCTCAATAATAAAAACTATTCAAAAATAGTTTTAAATGATAAAATTTAAAAAGAAAACATGATTAGTTAAGACATGAAAAATAAAATAAACTACAATCAAGAATATGCTAATACTGTTGGGCGTTTTAACTGGCGTAATAAGTTGCATGCGCGCAAAGTTTTAAAATTACTGACTCCTAAAAAGACTGACAAAATTTTAGAGATCGGCTGTAATCGTGGCGAGTTGGTCGAGTTTCTAAGAAATTATTCAGAGACTGTTTTGGGTTGTGATATTAACAAAGACGCTATAAATCAAGCTAAGATTGAAGGTTTAAAAGTGATGCCGGCAGAGAGGTTACAATACAAGAATGACTATTTTGATAAAATAATTTCTTCTCATGTAATTGAACATATTTCTAATTTAAGCAAGGCTTTTAAAGAAATGGAAAGAGTCTTAAAACCAGAAGGGTTGTGTGCTCTGATTTATCCATTCGAATTTTTTCGTGGCATGACGTCAATTCCTAATGCCTTGAAAATTTATGGTAATCCTTTAATGTCAAGAAAAATGCACCTGCACAAGCTTTCACCAAAAAAAATTGCAGCTCTAACCAAAATGATAATTATTGACAAGGGTTTTTTCTATGGTCCTTATCCGACTTATTATACATTGCTTAAAAAATTAAGATAAAATTATGAAAATATTAATAGTCTATTATTCCCGGACTGGGAAAAATAAAAAATTAGCTTTGGAACTGGCGACCAAAATAAAAGCTGATACCGAAGAATTAATTGACCGGGCTAACCGTAATGGTTTACTGGGTTATTTGCGTGGCGGTCGTGATGCTTGGCAGAAAAAAGAAACATCTCTCAAAAGTTTGGAGAAAAACCCAGCTGATTATGATTTGGTAATTTTCATGTCGCCGTTATGGGCGGCGGTAATGGCGCCCGCTGTTAGAACTTACGTTAAGCAGAATCTTGGTAAAATTAAACAGGCAGCCTTGATTTCAATTTCTGGTGGCGGGGAATGTAATTTTAATAAAAAAGCACCATTAGATTTTAGGGTGGCAGTCAACCGGCCCGAGGCACCGGTTTTATTATTAAGTGAGAAAGAAATAGAAAATACGGTGACACAAAATAAAATTAACACATTTATTAAGAGTTTAAATTTAAGTTTAATTTAATGATTAAAAGAGAATTTGCAGAAAAAAATAATAATTTTACAGAGATTGAATGGCAGGCTGAAAGCCCGGCTGA
Source organism: uncultured Gammaproteobacteria bacterium (assembly GCA_964434055.1). Lineage (GTDB taxonomy): Bacteria > Patescibacteriota > Patescibacteriia > UBA2196 > CAYSSY01 > CAYSSY01. Next base: position 22,508 of record CAYSSY010000014.1, read on the forward strand.
AAGAGCAGGTTTGGAAATTGTCAGGAGTATTAAACAGGCTGGCGGTGAAGCTTACTTCGTCGGAGGTTATGTGCGCGACCTTGTTATTCAAAAAAAATTTCAAGATGAGTATCCAGACGCGTCTTTTGACCCGGCTGATGTCGACATTGCCTCTAATTTTGACTTTGGAAAAATTAATGACGCTTTAGCATCTAGTCAAACATTTAAACTAGTTAATTTGAAATACACCGGAGCCAATAATAAAATACCGACTTATGTGGCAACTGTTGAACTTGGTGGTCAACAAATTAATATTGATGTTGCCAGCTACCGTCTGGATGGAGATTATGATGAGGAGACGCGAGATTGTCAGTGTGAGATTGCCGAGACATTGGAAGAAGATGCCGCCAGACGTGATTTTACCATCAATGGTTTGTATTTTGATCCAGAAACCGGTTTAGTGATTGATCCAGTTGGCGGGCTAGCTGATTTGAAAGAAAAAAAATTGTGTTTTATCGGCGACGCTAATCATCGAATTAATGATGATCCGTTGCGTATTCTGCGTTATGTCCGTTTTCGGAATAAGATTGGCTTAAATTTTGATCAGCAAACCAAGGCTGACATCATCAATAATCTGGATAAATTAGACAAGATTAAAAAAGAGCGTCTGGCCAACAATGAGAAAGGAGAATTAAATAAGATAATGCAATTACCTAGAGCAGCCTTTGCCATTGCCGATCTCGGACGTTTAGGTGTTTTAAGAAAAATTTTACCAGAAGTTTATCAGCTCTTTAAGACTCAGCATAATCCGGAGGATGAGGATGAATTAGAAGTTCATTTAGAAGGTGATGTCTATCGTCATACTCTGGAAGTGATGCGCTCGATTAACCGTCCCGAATTTATAAATTTAATCAAGGAATCAAATGAATTGCCCCAAGAAACTACTGACAACCAAGCATTGAATTTCTTTTTGCATAAATATGGGTGTGCTTTTAATTGGGGGGCTTTGTTGCATGATATTGGCAAACCAGCAAAACAACAGGAGGGAGAGCGCAATCACAGGAAAGTTTTCTCATTTATTGGACACGCTGAAGAAGCAAGCGCCATGTTAAGTGAGGTGGCTGGGCGTGTTGGCATGCCTGATGAATTAAGACATAAGGTGGATTTTTTAATTAGTCATCATATGGCCGCGAGTGGTATGATTGATTCTGCTAAGCAAATATCTCAGCATGGCTTTGGTCCTAATCAAAAAAAAATTTTACGCTCGCGTTCATTAATTGACTGCCAAGCTTTATTGTATTTAAGTCTTGCCGACAATCTTGGAACTTTTACTCAAAAAGAAAAGCATGATTTATCAGATAATTTTCGGTTAGTTTGGCAGAAGTTGTCGGAATTTAAGGCCAATGAGGGTAATGCTGAAAAAATAAAAGCTAATAAAAAAGTCTTAGGCCAATTAGTGATGGAATTTTTTCCTCAAGCCGCCGGCAACGATTATATGGCCTTAATTATTAAAGCCCTTCAGAATAAAATAGAAGTAACGCCTGGTTATCTTGATGAGCGGGGATTACTAATTGAAAACGAAGTTCGTCAGCTTATGCAATCAATTGGTGATTTGGGTGTACAAGTTAATTTTTTGCGTTTTCAGGAAAAAATGTCTGAGGATCAGAAAACATTTTTATTAAGGCGCATAAATTATCAGGGAGATAAAACTACAGCATCAGAACGAATTATTAAAGATGCTATTAAAAAAGTTAATGAACAGGGTTTGCAGATTTTTGAGCAGGAATTAAGAAAGAAGTTAGCTTTAGTTTAAAGAATCTTTTAATTTTTAAAAGAGAAGCACTTTTTGTTGACACAAGAAGTGCTTTTATGTTAAGTCTAAGGGACACTATTTAGTGTACCCGAGCCGTGAGGGTGTCGCGGCACAGTACATTGATCTTAAAGGAGGTTGTTATGGCGACGAATCATTACGTTGTCACCGGCGACCAACTGCTTTCTATCTTCAGAAAGTGGCAGGAGATTGTCAGGCAGCTAATTCTGAAAAATGGCAGCCCACTTAAGCCACATTTAGTCAGCTGGGTGTTGCAGATTCTAAGCGAACCCGAAAAAGAAATTGTTGAATTTACCAGAGACGATACTAGTCCTGGTCAAATTATGGATCCATTGTTATTGATTGGGTTTAAGCCAGATGCAGTACATCCAGATGGTTATGAATGGCAGATTGATGTAGAAGGGAAAATCGGTTTATACATTTTAAAGGGAGAATCTTTAACTTATCATGATGGGAAAGTGGTGACTGAGCAAAAGTATGGACTGATCACCCACGATTTTTTACACCTGGCCACACCGTTCATGCGTTCAATAGTTGAGCAGCTCAAGAAGAATGGCCGGAAAGTTAAGGCTATTGGTATGTATACCGGCTCATTTGGTCCTTCGCACATTTTACGCCAAGGTATCCTGTTTCAGAGAGTGGGTATCAATCTCAATACCCTAAACCTTATTCGATAATAATTTAGCAATCAGATCATGACTAACCTTGTGAATCTTCGCGGTTCGCAAGGTTTTTTAATTGCTTTAATTCATTTTTTTGAATCAGTGGTCTTTTTTTGCTATAATAAAAATTAATATGCTCAACAATAAACAAAAAATTTTAGTTTCGGGGTCCTTGGCTTATGACAAGATTTTGAATTTCAAGGGTCGTTTTGCCGATCATATTATGCCGGACAAAATTCATAAGCTTTCAGTATCTTTTGTGATTGAAAAGGAACAAGTTAATTTTGGCGGCACGGCCGGCAATATTGCTTATAATTTAAAATTATTAGGTGAAGAGCCAATAATTTTATCCCAAGCTGGTCAGGATTTTAAGGCCTATCAAGAATGGCTTGATAAGTGTAAGCTGCTTACAGGTGGCATTAAAATAATAAAAAACAAAAATACTGCCGCCGCCCATGTCATGACTGATCTTGATGATAATCAAATTACGGCGTTGCATCTGGAAACTATGGGCATACCTTGCGGCATTAATATAAAAATGATTAAAAAATATTTACCGGTTAATTTAGCCATTGTTTCGCCGGGTAACATTGTTGACATGCTGTCAGCGGCTGAAAGTTACAAAAAATTAGAAGTGCCTTATTTTGCCGATCCTGGGCAGCAGATACCGGCACTCAGCCGGGAACAGCTAATCAGATTGATTTCCGGCGCGCAAGGGCTTTTCTGTAACGATTATGAGTTTGATTTAATTCGTCATAAGATGAAGACAAGTTTGGAAAAATTACTGATTATGACACAAATGATTATTGTAACTTTAGGGGCAAAAGGATCAGTAATTTATAATAAAAATCGAGAGATTAAAGTGCCAGCTGTTAAGGCCCGAAAAATTGTTGATCCAACTGGGGCAGGTGATGCTTATCGAGCCGGCTTTTTAAAAGGGCTGGCGAATAATTGGTCCTTAAAAAAATGTGGTCAGCTGGCTGCCTGGGTTGCCAAACATCCAGTCGAGCATTATGGTACGCA
>CAYSSY010000015.1:0-24018 GCA_964434055.1 uncultured Gammaproteobacteria bacterium
TGTTGTTCTTTGTTTAATCACTGCAGCAATGGCTGCAATTTTTTTAAACCACTCATCATAAGGAGAACAGTAATGCACACGCAAAGACTGGGCAGTAGTGTAAGCAGTAGTGTAAAAAGAGATTTGTTTTTATTTCAGGAAGGAGGCCGATATCGTTTGGAATTGAGGAGAACCGGAGTTACCGGCAATCTGGTCGCCCGTTTTAGACTGGCATTGCCGTCTATGGTTAAGGTTTCAATGGGTTATGCAATTGACTACCGCACGCTTCCTGTACGGATCTATGAACTCAATGATCCATCCAACTTGCGGAGAGTTTTTTATCTTTCCATTGGTTTCAAGAACGAGAGTCAGGGTTTGGCCTGGATGTCTGAGGTTAAAGGCAAGCTGGATAATGTTTTCTCCGGGTACATTTATGTTTTTGGCCGCTTGGACCCGGTAAATCTTAAATCTCGCGGTCTTTCATTCCGCGGCCAACCGATCAGATAAAAAAAGACCACAATCCTTATATTCGGTCCGATGTTCCATCTTGGGCCGAATTTTTATTTGTTAATTATCTCCTTGACTTTCACAAATTTCGGGTTATAATTGGGACGTAAAGTTAATTATATGTTTGTCAAAGAAGTCATGAAAACTGAGGTTCAAATTCTTAAAAAAGGCATGACTCACCGTCAAGCTGCCGAATTTTTACTCAAAAATAAAATCAGCGGTGCACCGGTGATTGATGAACACAGCCAGTTGATTGGCTTAGTGTCAGAGAAAGATATCTTTAAAGCGATTTATCCGAGTTATCGGTCATTTTACGAGTCGCCGGAACTTTATCTTGATTGGGATGAATTGGAAAAAAATGCTCATGCAGCAAGTGATAAAAAAGTTGAAGATTTTATGGCTGAACGTTTGATCACCACCACACCAGAGACACCAATTCTTAAGGTAGGCGGTTTAATGGTGGCGACTGGTATTCATCGCGTACCTGTGGTCGACATTAAAGGTAATCTGGTTGGTATGGTGTCGCGGGGTGATATCTATCGGGCGATTTTGCGTGAGCATTTTGGTTTATGGGAGAAAAAAAATAATTAATAAATTATACAATTAATTTAATTATTACTACTCATATTTGAGTGGTTTTTTGTTTTTCCAAGGACATGTTAAAATGAAGCCATATGTCACTGGCAGTTTTACCAAGCAAATTAAATAATGATCAAGAAAAAGCTGTTACTCACTCGCAAGGGCCGTTATTAATCGTGGCTGGTGCTGGCACTGGAAAAACAACAGTGATTACCGAACGGGTGGCCTGGTTGATTAAAAATCAGCTTGCCAAACCTGATCAAATTTTAGCCCTAACTTTTACTGATAAGGCGGCTGAAGAAATGATTGATCGAGTGGACAGGTTATTGCCTTATGGCTATGTTGATCTTTGGGTTTCCACTTTTCACGCTTTTTGTGAAAGAATTTTAAAAGTCCATGGTTTGGATATTGGTCTACCAAACGACTTTAAACTATTGAATCAGACTGAACAATGGCTCTTGGTCCGGCAGAACTTAGATAAATTTAACTTGGATTATTATCGGCCCTTAGGCAATCCGACTAAGTTTATTCATGCCTTGATTAAACATTTCTCCCGGTGCAAAGACGAGGAAATCTGGCCAGTTGATTATTTAAAGTATGCCGATGATCTGAAAATTAATTTGGATTCTATGGAAGGAACGGGTGGTTTAGCAAAAAAAACAAAATCACAAGGCTTAATTTCAAATCAAATTCAAAATATAAATAAGATAAATGATTTGTCTGAGATTAGGCGTTTAGAAGAAGTGGCTAACGCCTACCATGTTTATCAGCAGTTGTTATTAGATAACGAGAGTTTGGATTTTGGCGATCTTATTAACTATGCTTTAAAGTTATTCAGGACACGGCCACAGATTTTGGAAAAATATCGCCAGCAGTTTAAATATATTTTAGTTGATGAGTTCCAGGATACCAATTGGGCGCAATATGAATTAGTGAAACTGCTTACTGCACCCCAGAATAATTTGACTGTGGTCGGCGATGATGATCAGAGTATTTATAAGTTCCGTGGTGCTTCAGTTTCTAATATTTTAAAATTTAAAGAAGATTATCCAAAAACCAAGGAAATTTTTTTAACACTCAATTACCGTTCGTGTCAAAACATTCTGGACTTAGCTTATAATTTCATCCAACTTAATAATCCAGAGAGGTTGGAAGTGAAACTTAAGAAGCAAGAATCAAGAAGCAAGAATCAAGAATTAAGCAAAAAATTAATCAGCCAAAGCAATGATGCAGGTTTAATAGAACATTTGCATACCGTTGATGAACAAGCGGAAGTTAAAGTGGTGGTCAGTAAAATTATTGAGCTAAAAAATAAAGATAAAGAAACTACTTGGAATGATTTTGCGATTTTGGTCAGAGCCAATGCTCAGGCTGAAGTTTTTTGTCTTGGTTTTCAAGCGGCCGAAATTCCTTTTACTTATGTGGCCTCTAAAGGTTTGTACACCAAGGAAGTAATTTTAGATGTCTTGGCTTATTTAAAACTCCTTGACAACTATCATGAGTCGCTTGCTTTGTGGCGGGTACTTAATTTACCGACCATAAAAATTAAAATTGAAGATTTAATGGAACTGAACCGTTTTGCTAACCGCAAAGCTTATTCTCTTTTTGAAAGCATTACTCAAGCTAACGCGCTTAATAATTTAGAAGCCGAGACCAAGCGCAAACTCGACAAGACTCTGACTTTAATTAAAAAACACACTCAACTTGCCCAAGACAAGGGAGTTAAGAACGTGATTCTGTCTTTCCTGAATGATTTTGGTTATAATCAATATTTAGTTAAAAACAACAACACTCAGGCTTTTAGTTATCTAAATCAACTGGCTGAAAAAATTGAAGATTTTGAAAAGTCTTTTAGTGATCGCTCGTTGAAAAGTTTTATGTCTTTGGTAGCACTGGAGTTAGAAGCCGGTGAAGAAGGCAGTTTAAACAAGGAAACCGAGGAAGGGCCAGAAGCTATCAAAGTAATGACCATTCACAGTGCCAAGGGTTTGGAGTTTAAATATGTTTTTATTGTCAATTTAGTTGATAAGCGTTTTCCCTCACTTGATCGACGCGACCCAATTGAACTGCCAGATGCTTTGGTTAAAGAAATTATTCCTCAAGGCGATGTTCATCTGCAAGAGGAACGGCGGTTATTTTATGTCGCCTTAACGCGCGCTAAAAAAGGTGTTTTTTTAACTTCGGCTGATAATTATGGTGGTAAACAAAAGAAGAAACTATCACGCTTTTTGTATGAAGCGGGGCTGATTGACAGTCGACAAACCTGCCTCGCCGGCAGGCGGGCAACAGTCGACAAACCTGCCTCGCCGGCAGGCGGGCAACAGTCGACAAACGACAGTCATCTCATAACAACTAAAAGACAATTAACAATTAGCAACAAACAAACATTTACTACCGGCTACCTGACACCACATTCTTTTTCTTACTCGCAGCTTAAAGCTTATGAAACCTGTCCTTATCAATACTATCTAGCTTTTATTTTGAAAGTGCCAGTTGTGGGTAAGGCTACATTTAGTTATGGTAAAACCATGCACATCACTTTGCAGAAATTTATGTCTTTGTTAAGAGAACAGGGTGAACACGCACAAAAAAGTCTGTTTGATATTAAACAAACGACAGACCTGCCTCGCCGGCAGGCGGGAAACAAACAACCCGCCTTCGTCCCACCTAGTATGACTTCGACGGGCAAGCAAACAACAAATATGCCGCCACTCGGTAAGCTTTTAGAGTTATATCATGAGTCGTGGATTGATGATTGGTATGCTGATAAAAAACAGAAAACAGAGTATATTAAACGCGGCGAGGAGTCTTTAAAGGGTTTTTATGAATTATTAAAAAATAAACCGCCGCAGGTCCAGGAGTTAGAAAAAGGTTTTGTCTTTAAACTTCAAGGTGAGTCAATAAAGGGGGTAATTGATCGGATTGATAAAACAACGGACGGTAAAATCGAGCTTATTGATTACAAGACCGGCAAACCTAAAACCAGTAAAACTTTGGAAGATAAAGATCAGCTTTTAATCTATCAGTTAGCGGCACGGGAAGTTTTTAATTATGATTTAGAAAAATTAACTTATCATTATCTTGATGATAATTCTGTGGTTTCATTCTTGGGCAGTGATAAAGAACTGGAAAAATTAAAAGAAAAGATTTTTGAAGAAATAAAAAGTATCAGAAATAATGATTTTGAAGCTACTCCGGAACAGCATGCTTGTCAGTTCTGCGATTTTCGGCAAATCTGCCAGTTTCGGGTGTAGATGAATTGTTTGAATTGTATATCAAGTGTCATCTTCGACCCTCCAATATGGCGGGGCAGACAGGCTCATGCTTCAACAGGCTCAGCATGACAAGTTTTTTCACAGGGAAGTTTATAGTGTCACCCTGAGCTTGTCGGTGTCACCCTGAGCTTGTCGAACGGTGACTTCTAAAACATACTGACATGAAAACATATTGTGTTTATATTATACTTTGTTCAGATCAGTCTTATTATACTGGTATAACTAACGACATAAATAAAAGAACGTGGGAGCATAGCGCGGGTGTTGACCCAAAATGTTATACTTATTCTAGGCGTCCTTTAAAGTTGGTCTTTAGTGAAGAATTTAGAAATGTTAATGATGCGCTTGCTAGAGAAAAACAGATTAAGGGTTGGAATAGAAAAAAGAAGTTAGCTTTGATAAAAGGTGAATACAATAAATTAGTTAGTTTATCTAAAAGTCATGCTTCGACAAGTCATACTTCGACAGGCTCAGTATGACAAACTCAGTATGACAAGGTTGGTATAATAAGATTTATCATCCCGCTAAAGCGGGATTCGAAATGACGGATTGGAAAAATTTTTAGAAAACAAAAACGAGCTCACTCTTGAAAATGTGAGTGAGCTCTTGTGAAACGCGATGTGGTTGGGTCTAACGACCCTGGGGGCGGAACAGGGCGGTCATGGGCGAGAACAGCGGCCGGAAAGCGCGGCCGAGCCAGCTGCCCGGTTTGGACGGCTGGTGGCGGCGGGTGATGGCCGGCGAGGTGGCCTTGACCATCGGTTGGGTGGCGACAGCGGCCGGCTGGCTGGTGGCCTTTTTTTCCACGACCACCCCACTGATCTCGGGGTAGTCGCAGCGACGCCGACGCTCCCGAACCATGCCAATGGCCACAAACCGTCCATTAATAATCCCATTGATCTGGGACATAAAAAAATCCTCCTAAAAAAGGTGAATAACCAAATTAATTATGTAAAACGAAAAACATTTTATAATAGCAGATTAGTTTAATCTTGTCAAGAGTAATAAAAAAATATGTTTACCCCAATTCAAAAGCTTTTAAATAGTCATCTGCAAAAAAGAGGTATTGCCCGCCAAGTGCAGGCTTCTTTAGTGTGCGCTGAAGTCGATAAATTAATTGCCAATTTGTGGGGCGAGGCAGGGACAGCTAGTGCCAGAGCTTTGTATCTAAAAAATAATATTCTGACTGTAGCCTGCCTTTCTTCAAGCATGGCCCAAGAAATCAGGTTACACGAAGATGAAATTATCATGGCGATTAATAAGAAATTTGGACCGGTTGTTGAACGTCTGAGTTATCAGCTTTAAAATATTTAATTCTTTTTTCTGGCTAGTTTATATCTTTAGCAAAAACACGGGAAAATTAGCTAACCAGAGGTAAAATTAAAAGTAAATTTTACTTGCCCAAAATTGTTTTTTTTGGTAAAATTAACTTAATAAAAGAAAAGTTAATTTTTTTGTTTCATGACCTTAAAAAAATACTTGCTGTTAATGATTTTAGCGACCGCCACATGCTGGTTTTCTTTGTGGGTGGTTGTTTTTTTTGTTGATCCAACCATAACCAACTGGTTTGGTTTTGTTATCTTTTATTTATCCTTGTTTTTGTCGTTGGTTGGTACTTTGTCACTCTTAGGATTTATTATTCGATTTTTATTTAATAAGAATGAGTTTGCTTTTAGACAAGTGATCACTGCCTTTCGGCAGAGTATTTTATTTGCCTTATTAATTTGCGGAGCTTTATATCTTCAAAGTTATCGGCTTATGAGTTGGTGGAATTTGTTAATTTTAATTGTATTATTAACAGTTGTTGAGTTTATTTTTATCGCTCGGGATAACCGAGCAATTAAAGAACAGTGACCTTTATGCAGGAAAAATTGACAAAAATTAAAGAAACCGTGCTGGCTGAATTAAAAAACAGCCGGACTTTAGAAGAACTGGAAAAGCTTAAGACTAAATATCTTGGGCGTCATGGTGAATTGCGTACAATCATGCAAGATTTGAAGAATTTATCAGAAAAGGAAAAACCGGTTTTAGGACAGTTAGTTAATGAATTTAAAAATGAGTTAGAAAAAATTTTTAATGAAACCAAAAATGTTTTTGCCAGTCAAAATTTTTCAGTGACAGGGTCAAAATTTTACGATTTGACATTGCCTGGAAAAAAGATACCTTTAGGTTCGTTGCATCCAGTGACTCAAGTAAAAGATGATCTTAATCGGGCTTTTTTGTCTTTGGGCTTTGAAATTTATCAAGGTCCAGAGATTTCTTCAGAAAAATATGTTTTTGATTCATTGAATTTTCCTCCAGACCATCCAGCGCGTGAATCAATGGATACTTTTTGGTTAGAAAATCAAAAGAATAATGATAGATTATGTCTGCGTCCACATCTCACAGGAGAGAGTGTTCGTTATATGCAAAACCATAAACCGCCGCTACGTTTTGTTTATCCGGGGCGTGTTTTTCGGAGCGAAACAACCGATGCCGGACACGAGCGTTGTTTTTACCAATACGAGGCTTTAATAGTTGATAAGCAGGTTCCTTTTACCGCCGGTCAGGTAATGATTAAAGCTATTTTGAAGGAAGTTTTCGGTCGGGAAGTTAAGATTCGCATGCGACCAGGTTTCTTTCCGTTTGTCGAACCAGGTTTTGAAATTGATATGCAGTGCCTGGTTTGTGGCGGCACAGGTTGTTCGGTTTGTAAACATAATGGTTGGCTAGAAATGATGCCCGGCGGTCCGCCACACCCAAATGTTTTTAAAGCTGGTGGCATTGATCCTAAGGAGTGGCAAGGTTTTTATATTAATATTGGCCTTGATCGACTGACGATGATGAAATACGCTATCAATGATATCCGCTTGTTTCACAGTGCCGACCTGCGTTTCTTAAAACAATTCTAAAAATAATTAAATTCATTTAATGCTATGCAATTTTTTAAAGAAAAAATTAATTATGCCAAGTGTCTATTAGTCGGTGTAATTTTTCAAATAATGGTTTTTGTTATGTCCAACCTTCTGGTTTTAATCAGTCAAGGTTATTTTCCCTATCCTCGGACACTGGCCAACATCGTGGTTTTTGGTAGTTATCTTTTAATTCAGGGTTTTATAACAGCACTCGTGGTTGTTTTATTTTATAGTCAGTTGCCAGCCAGTAAATTTAAAGCAGGGATTATAACTGGTGTTTTGATTATGTTTTTTAATAATCAGATCGCCGTTCTGATTAGCGGCATCGCGTCAATTATTCAGATGATTGGTAATAATGTTATTGGTTTGAATATCCTTATTTTATCTGATATTTTAGTGTGGTTTGTTCTGATTCTTATTTACTGCGTATCGGGCGTGATTATGATTTTTTTGCTAGATAAAATATATTATCAGAATGTTAATAACGGACAAAAAATAAACACCGAATCATTAACTTAGTAAAAATTGAAAAATGCTACTCTCACTTAATTGGCTAAAACAATATGTGGATTTACCCAAGAAGATTTCTCCCAAAGAATTGGGGGAAGCTTTGACGCTTTCAACCGTTGAAGTTGAATCTGTTCATGATTTAAGTGCTGCCTTTGAAAAAATTGTGATTGGTGAAATTAAGGAGATAAAAAATCATCCTAACGCTGATAAGTTAAGAATTGTTATGACAGATATCGGTCAAGGTGATTTGGTTCAGATAGTTTGTGGTGGTACTAATTTACACAAAAATATGCTTGTGGCGGTTGCTTTGCCTGGAGCAAAAGTGCGTTGGCATGGTGAAGGCGAGCCGGTCGTTTTGGAAAAAACAAAAATTCGTGGAGAAGAATCTTTGGGCATGATTTGCTCAGCTAACGAGATTGGTTTAGAAAAAAGTTTTTTATGTGGCCCGATGGAAATTGTTGATTTGAGTGGTATAAAAAAAGCTAGCCCGGGTCAGAATCTTGGTAAAGTCATTGGGGCTGATGACGTGGTTTTGGAGATAGATAATAAATCACTGACTAATCGGCCAGACCTTTGGAGTCATTATGGCATTGCTAGAGAATTGGCCGCTATTTATAATTTGAAAACTATCCAACCAGATTTTTTTGATGGGAGTAAATTATCAAGTTCAGGGCATAATTTTAAGATCACTATTGAGGACCATGAATTATGTCGACGTTACTTTGGTTGTTGGGTAAAAAATATAAAAGTCGCTGCATCACCGGAGTGGTTAGTTAATAGATTGGCAGCAGTTGGTTTACGTTCAATTAATAATATTGTCGACATTACTAATTATGTCATGCTCGATCTGGGCGAACCAATGCACGCCTTTGATAAATCAAAGATTGACCAGATAATTGTTAGGCGTGCAAGTAAAAATGAAAGAATTACCACTCTAGATGGTATAGAAAGAAAGTTAAATGAGACAATGCTGGTCATTGCTGACAAAAAAAGACCGATTGCCCTGGCAGGTGTGATGGGTGGTTTAGATTCTAGTGTAGACACAAATACAAACGAAATAATATTGGAAGCAGCCAATTTTAAAGCGACTAATATTAGAAAAACATCTCAAGCACTTTCTTTAAGAACTGAATCATCTAATCGTTTTGAAAAAGCCTTAGATCTAAAATTGGCTGAGCAGGCAATTTTACGTGCCTTAGCTTTAATTAACGTGATTATACCCGAGGCTGAAGTTGTATGCCTGACCGATGTCAACTATAGTGATCAATCGGAAACAGTTGTAAAAATAAGTCATGATTTTATTACAGAACGCATTGGTCAGAATCTGACTCTTTCAGAAATCGAGTCAATTTTAATGCGTTTAGGGTTTAAGGTAAAAATTAAAAAAGCAGCCGATAAAAAAGAATTTTTTGAAATTAAGGTTCCTAGTTGGCGGGCTACTGGCGACATTAGCATACCTGAGGACATAGTTGAAGAAATTGCCAGAATTTATGGTTACGGTAACTTGAATTTTAAACCAGCATCAGTTTCGTTAACCAGCATGATCTATCAACCAGAGCATGATTTTGAAACAAAAGTTAAAAATTATCTTAGTGGTCCAGCCGCAATGCACGAAGTCTTTAATTATCCCTGGATAGACCAACGAATTTTAAGTGGTTTGGGCTGGCTTAATCACAATTTATTAAGAATTGCCAATCCACCAGCAGAAGAAAATAAATTTTTAAAAGATTGTTTATTGCCCGGTTTGGTAAGAAACATTGAGGACAACTTACGCTATTTTGAAGAATTTAAAATTTTTGAAATGGCGCGAGCTTTTTCTTCAGAAATTGACAAAGAAACAGGTTTACCGAAACAGCAGCGTTATTTGTCAGGGGCGTTTGTTTCAAAACAAGAGGATACTTTTTTAGCTGTCAAAGGCATCATGGAAGGCTTATTTGTTTTGATTAATAATAAAGAACTTAATTTGGTTGAGCCGCAAAAAAATGAGATCTGGCCGAAAGGCGCGACCAGTATTAATAATTTATTACTGCCCGAAAAAAGCTTAAGCATTGTTTGGAAGAAAGAAAAAATTGGTTGGCTAGCCGAAGCGTCTCCATTAATGCACAATAATTTTGATTTTAAAAATAAAAAAGTAACTTTTTTTGAAATAAATTTTGATAGTCTAGTGACTGCTTATAGTAATAATCAGATAAAAAAATATCAACCCTTGCCGCTTTTTCCGAGAGTTGAAAGAGATTTAGCATTTGAGTTTGATTATAAAGTTAAGTGGGGTGAAGTCAGGGATGCTATTCAGAACTCGATTAAGGATTCGGTTATTAATCAGATAATTTTTTTATCAGAGTATGATTTAAACACCTTAACAAGTTCAAAACATGAAAATAAAAAAAGTTTGGCATTTCGAATAAATTATCAAGCTAGTGATAGAACTTTGACTGATAAAGAAGTGGAAGCAATTGAAAAAGAAATTATAAATTTGATTGAGAGAAACTTTGGCGGTCAGTTAAGACAATAAACCCTATTTTTTATATTGTTATTAATAAATTAAGTAAAAGGTTATTTTATGGTAAAAAAACAAACAGCAAAAAAAGGTGTACAAGGCTACAACGCTGATCAGATTACCGTTTTGGAAGGTTTAGAACCGGTGCGCAAGCGACCCGGCATGTATATTGGTTCGACCGGTGTTTCAGGTTTGCATCATTTAATTTGGGAAGTTGTTGATAACTGCATTGATGAAGCCATGGCTGGACATGCGACTTTGGTTACTGTGACTTTATTACCCGATAATATGGTTCGGATTGAAGATGATGGTCGCGGTATTCCGGTAGATATTCACAAACAGTTTAAAGTTTCTGCTTTAGAGTTAGCTTTAACTAAGCTTCACGCTGGTGGCAAATTTGGTGGCGGTGGTTATAAAGTGTCTGGTGGTTTACATGGTGTTGGTGTTTCCGTGGTCAATGCTTTGTCCGATTATCTTAAGGCTGAAGTCAAGAGAGATGGTAAATTATGGCTACAGGAATATAAACGCGGTAAGCCGTTAAAAAGAGTTCGTCCTGTTGCCAAAGCTCAAGGCACCGGCACGGCTATAACCTTTAAACCAGACGCAGAGATTTTTGAAACAATCGAATTTGACTGGCAGACTATTTTAGATCATCTACGTCAGCAAGCCTATTTAACTAAAGGTGTCAGAATTAAAATTATTGATGATCGCTCTACCGAGACACCGGGTGTTTATGAATTCTATTTCGAGGGTGGTATTAAGTCGTATGTCAGACATTTAAATGCAAATAATGAAGTTAAACACCCGACAATTTTTTATGTGGAAAAGGAAGTTTATCCAACAAATGGAGCCGAAACCTTGCCGTCACCAGATACAGACAATCAAACAGGAGAAAAAAAGTCTCTTGTTGATCATAAAAAAGTCAAAAATCCAGTTATGGTTGAAGTCGCCTTGCAATACGTTGAAGGCTACAAGGAATCTGTTTTTACTTTTGCCAACAATATATATAATCCTGAAGGCGGCATGCATTTAGTGGGTTTTCGAACTGCCTTAACCAGGACAATTAATAATTATGCTCGCAAAGCTGGTTATTTAAAAGATAAAGATGAAAATTTATCTGGCGATGATGCGCGTGAAGGTTTGATTTCTGTGATTTCAGTCAAGGTAACTGAACCGCAGTTTGAAGGTCAGACTAAAGCAAAGCTTGGCAATCCTGAAGTTAGAACTGCGGTTGATACAGTTTTCGGTGAATATTTCTACGCCTTTCTTGAAGAACATCCCAAAGAAGCGGAAAATATTATCGGTAAGTGTATTTTAGCTTCGCAAGCGCGTCGGGCAGCCAAACAAGCGCGTGATTCTGTTTTGCGCAAAGGAGCTCTTGAAGGTTTTGCTTTACCTGGTAAACTGGCCGACTGTTCAACCAAAGACCCTTCAATCAGTGAACTTTATGTTGTTGAGGGTGACTCAGCCGGCGGTAGTGCTAAACAGGGACGAGATCGGGAAACGCAGGCAATTTTACCACTCCGTGGGAAAATTTTAAATGTTGAACGGGCCCGGCTTGATAAAATGTTATCTAACAATGAAGTTAAATCTTTGATTATAGCTCTCGGTACCAATTTTAGTGATCAGTTTGACATTACCAAACTCAGGTATGATCGGATAATAATTATGACTGATGCCGATGTCGATGGTGCTCATATCAGGACGCTACTTCTAACATTTTTCTATCGCTATTTTCCCGAGATTATTAAGACCGGCCATCTTTATATTGCTCAACCGCCTTTGTATTCCCTGAAAAAAAATAAAATTATGCGTTATGTTTACAGTGATGAGGAGAAAGATAAAGTTTTAGATGAGCTAAAAAAAGTTAAAGAAGAAAAAGAACAGGAGATAAAAAACAAAAAGTCAATTCCCAAAGAGGACACCTCGGTTTTAGAAGAATCTTCAGAAGAAAACAAAACTGTTTTAGAGGGCGAAGAAAGAGTTGCCGGTGTCTCCATCCAACGTTATAAAGGTTTAGGTGAAATGAACCCTGATCAATTATGGGAAACGACTATGAATCCAGCAAATAGAGTTTTACTTAGAGTTACTGTTGAAGAGGCAGAGAAGGCTGATGAAGTCTTCGATATTTTAATGGGTAGTGAAGTTGCGCCGCGCAAAAAATTTATTCAAACGCACGCCAAATCTGTCAAAAACCTGGATATTTAAAATTTTTAAAAAACCACTTGAGACCCGAAGTGGTTTTTATATTTGCTTTAATTTTTAAAGTATGTTATATTAATTTTATTAAGACCGCCAGAGGTCTTTTTAAAATACAATAACAAGTTTTCAATTTGTAATAAATTATTTAATTTTAGCCAAAAAATATGAGTATAATTTCTAAGTTAGGCCAGTATTTAAAAGATTCAAAATCAGAGCTTAAAAAGGTGGTTTGGCCGACCAAAAATCAAACTATAAATCATACAATATTAGTGATTGGTTTTTCTTTAGCAATGGCCTTATTTTTAGGCTTAGCCGACTATATATTTCATTATTTATTTGAAAAATTTATTTATTAACACAAACATTTGAATTCAACCTTGAAATATTAATAAAAAAGTAATAAAATTTTAAGACCTATGCCTAGACAAATATCGCAACAAGGTCGGCGTTGGTACGCCATCCACACCTACTCTGGCTACGAAGAGAGTGTTACCCATAATCTACTCCAGCGTATTGATTCAATGGATATGCAGGATAAAATTTTTCAGGTATTGGTGCCAAAAGAAAAAAAAATCAAGATTCGCGGCGGTAAACGCTACATTGTTGAAGAAAAAATATTTCCCGGCTATGTTTTAGTAGAAATGGTAGTCAACGATGCTTCTTGGTATGTTGTTCGCAATACTCCTAATGTTACCGGCTTTATTGGTACTGGCACGACACCGACACCAATTTCCGATGATGAGATTAAAGAGCTTCAGAAGAGAATGGGCGTTGAGGAACCTAAATACAAGATAGAGGTTTCAATTGGCACGCCGGTGCGTATTACTGATGGCCCATTTAAAGATACTGAAGGAAAAATTTCTGAAATTGATGATGCCCGCGGTCGAATTAAAGTGTTAGTTTCAATGTTTGGTCGGGAAACCCCCATCGAGCTTGATTACTTACAAATTAAGAAAATTTAAATTCATTAAGAATAAAAAATATGGCAAAAAAAATAAAGACAACTCTCAAGCTTCAAATAAAAGGCGGACAAGCTAATCCAGCGCCACCTGTCGGTCCGGCTCTTGGACAGCACGGTTTAAATATTCAGGATTTTTGTTCAAAGTTTAATGCTGCTACTAAAGACAAGATGGGGAACGTTGTCCCGGTAGTTATCACTGTTTACGAAGATCGTACTTTTGATTTTATTCTCAAAACGCCGCCAGCCGCAGAACTTCTAAAAAAAGCAGCCGGTATTCAGAAAGGTTCAGGCAAGCCTTTAGCCGAGAAAATAGGCAAGGTCACAAAAAAACAAATTAAGGAAATTGCTGAAATCAAAATGCCCGACTTAAATGCTGGAACCATTGAAGCGGCGATGAAAACAGTTGAAGGTACAGCAAGACAGATGGGAATTACGGTAGAATAATTAAAAAATTAAAGATCAAAATGTAAAATAGATTAAATTTTTTTTACAGAAAATATTAATTCATTAACTTTATATTTTGATATTTTAAATTTGATTTTATTATGTGGGAGGTCTGAAAAGTCGTCAGACCGTTTGGACCACTAATTAGCTTTAAGCTAAAAAGGATTATTATGACACAATCAAAACAGCGGCAGAAGAAAATTTCTGCTATCGAAAAAGACAAGACTTATTCCATTGAAGAGGGATTGAGGATTATTAAAGGAATAGCCAGTAAAAAGTTTGATGAATCAGTTGAGATTCATGTACATTTAGGAACAGATCCAAAAAAAACGGAGCAACAGGTAAAAGGAACAGTAGTTTTGCCTCACGGCACCGGTAAAACCAAAAAAATTGCGGTTTTTACAGAAAATCATGAAGAGGCAAAAGCTGCCGGAGCTGATATTGTCGGTGGTAAGGACTATATTGAAAAAATTAGGACGACTGGCAAGATCGAATTTGATATTGCTATTACCACTCCTGACATGATGAAAGAATTAGCCAAGGTAGCTAAAGTTTTGGGACCACGCGGTTTGATGCCGTCACCAAAAAACGACACCGTCACTAATAATATTAAGAAGACCATTGAGGAAATGAAGAAAGGCAAAATAACCTTTAAAAGTGATGATACCTGCAATTTACATCAATTGGTTGGTAAAATTTCATGGGACGAAAACAAACTTAGAGAAAATATCAGGTTTTTTATAGAAGCTGTAAAAAGAAGCAAACCCCAAGGCATTAAAGGTGATTATATTAAGAAAATAGTTTTATGCACAACCATGAGTCCAGCCGTGATGATTAAAGAATAAATTAAATTAAGAAATCTCGCCTGACTGGCGGGGTTTTTTTATTGAAAAAAACAGTTGACAAAAATTGACGGACAGTAATCATTCAGGATAAAATTAAAATATCAAAAACATAATAAATTTATTGATATTATATGTCAGAAGAACGTCAACATTATCGTCCATCATGGGACGACTATTTTATGGCCATTGCCAAGATAATTGCCAGTCGGGGCACGTGCGACCGTCTTTATGCTGGTGCTGTTTTAGTCAAAAACAACCGGATTATTTCAACTGGTTATAATGGTTCGCCGCCGGGTTTGCCTCATTGTCATGATGCCGGGCATTTATTAGAAGATGGGCATTGTGTGCGCACAGTTCACGGTGAACATAATGCTCTGTTGCAAGCGGCAGTTCAGGGCGGGACGAGCACTACTGGTTCAACTCTTTATACTAAGTATAGTCCGTGTATTCATTGTACAAAATATATTATTGCTTGTGGGGTTAAACGGGTAGTAATGGCCAAAGTATATCGCAACAGTCAGGCAGTCGATTTTTTAAAGCAAGCCGGAGTTGAAGTTGATGTTTATCAGGAAAATAGTGACTGGAATGAGGAGATAAAACAAATTTTTACTGAGGATGTTCCTCAAAGAAGCAACGAGGGCACTATTAAACTGGATAACAATGACTAAAAACAACAAAATTATTATTGGCATTACTGGAACTTTAGGCGCTGGTAAAGGAACAATAGTCGAATATTTAAAGACAAAAGGATTTGAACATTATTCAGTGCGGGCTTATCTCATTGAAGAAATAAACAAGCGACAGTTGCCCGTGACAATTGAAAATCTTGCCAAGGTGGGCAATGACTTAAGAAGCAAACATGGTGCAAGTTACATTATGGAAGAGCTTTATAAAAAAGCGCAGAATTTGGATACCAATGTGATTATTGAAAGCATTAGAACAACAGGCGAAGTCGAGGGGTTAAAGAAATTAGGCACATTCTACTTAATTGCAGTTGATGCTCCACTCGAAATTAGGTATCAAAGGGTTTTATCACGGCAAGGCGACAACGCTGATATTATGTCGTTTGAGGAGTTTGTTAAGCAAGAAAATAAGCAAATGAATAATTTAGATCCAGAACAACTTAATCTTGCTGGTTGTATAAAAATAGCCGATTTTAAATTGACTAATAATGGTACGAAAGAAGAACTTTGGCATCAAGTTGATAAAGTTTTAGAGCAAATAAAGTGATTAATTGGCTTTACAAACAAATAAATGTCTTACGGAAAAACAAACAAACTTCATATCGTCGCTGTGACAATGGTTATTCCGAATCAGGCAGGCAAATTTCTTCTCGTGAGAAGAAGTGAACGTGAAATTGCTTTCCCTGGGAAATGGGCTTTACCTGGTGGTAAAATAGAGGATGATGACTCAGTCATGGAAACATTAAAAAAAGAAGCTCTTGAAGAAGTGGGGTTAGTAATTGACGACAGAAGGGTTTATCTTAATGACGGGCATTTTATCAGACCAGATGATCAAACTGTCAAAGTCTTCACTTATCTGGTTTTTCCTAAGACTTATCAGGTTAATATTAGTGACGATTTTACTGATTATCAATGGGTTAGTCTGGAGGAATTAGCAAATTTTGATTGCTTGACAAATTTAAGATTTGAGTTAGAAAAGGCTCAAGAGTTTTTAGAGAACATATAAATTTAAGAAAATGATCGTGTGTCTATGCTCATCAAGTTTAGAAAATTAAAAACAGAAGCAATTATGCCGTCTTATGCTCATCCAGGTGACGTAGGCTTGGATTTATATTCATTGGAAGACTACGAGCTTAAACAAGGCGATCGCCATAGATTTGATTTGGGATTTGCCTTAGAATTTGAAAATAATTATGCTGCTATTGTTAAAGACAAAAGTGGTTTGTCGGTTGTCCACGGATTGCATACGATTGGTGGTGTTTTTGATTCAGGCTATCGAGGTGAATATAATGTTTTGTTAATTAATTTTAGTGATCAGGCTTATCAAATTAAAAAAGGCGACAAAATAGCTCAACTGGTAATTTTTCCAGTGGCTGTTGCTGAGTTGGAAGAGGTAACAGAACTTTCTGAGACTTCTCGAGGAGTCGGACGTTTCGGATCAACAGGCAGGTAAAGTTTATTTTTTATGTTCCGTGTAGTAGCCGCCATTATCAAAAATAAAGACAATAAATATTTGTTGGTAGCATCAAAAAAAGATTTTGATCAGTTTAGTGGCTGTTATTATCCCCCAGCCGGTAAGCTTAAAATTGGAGAAAACGATTTTGATTGTTTAAAAAGAGAATTGCAAGAGGAACTAGGTTTAAATCTATTAGCAGCTAAATTTATCACAGAAACTTCCGGCGACGTTAAAGAACAAATAACCGCCTGGTATAATTGTATTGTTGAGGATTATAATTTTAGCATTAATGAAAGTGAGTTAGCACAGGCTGATTATTTTAATTTAGAAGACATAAAAAAATTAAATCTTTGGCCAGCCACTAAAAATTTTTTTAGTATTTATATTTTTGAAAATTAAAATTAGAAATTAAGTTTTTATATGCGAGCATATTTGGATATAGTTAAAAAAATAATTGCTGAGGGGAAAATGAAAGACAACCGTACTGGTATGCCAGCTTTAACTATAGCTGGCGCTTATTTTGAACATGACATGAGTTTGGGTTTCCCACTGCTCACAACAAAAAAGGTCCCTTTTAGATTAGTTGCTTCAGAACTTGAATTTTTTATTAAGGGCATTACTGATAAAAAATGGCTGCAGGACAGGAATAACCATATTTGGGATGAGTGGTGTACGCCTTTAAAAATTCCCTATGCTCATGATGAGGAAACAAAAAATAAAATGTTGGTTGAACGTGATCTAGGCACAATTTATGGCTGGGAATGGCGTCATTTTGGCGCGCAATATAAAACTCACGAGACTGATTATACCGGGCAAGGAGTTGATCAACTAAAAAAAATGGTTGATACCTTAAAAAATGATCCCTTAAGTCGCCGAATGCTGGTTTTGGCCTGGAATCCTTTGGACATAGACAAGGCCGTTCCTCCTTATTGCCATTATGGTTTTCAGGTTACAGTTATTGATGGTAAATTAAACTTGCTTTGGAATCAGCGCTCGGTTGATACTATGCTGGGGCTACCCTTTAATATCGCCAGTTATGGGTTGCTGTTACATCTGCTGGCTAAAGAGTCTGGTATGCAGGAAGGCAAGTTGGTTGGTTTTTTGGCTGATGTACATATTTATCAAAATCATCTTGAAGGCGCGCGCGAACAGCTATCACGCGACCCAAATGAATATAAATTACCAACAGTTAAGACCGATAATTTTGAATCAATTTTTGACTGGCAGTATACGGATACAGTTGTGGGAAATTATGAAAGTTATCCAACAATTAAGTTTGATATAGCGGTTTAGAAAATTTTAAATTTTTTAATATTTTTAAGCACAATTTTTTAAAATTATGAAATTAATCTTAATGATGGCCGTCACTTTAGATGGCAAAATAGCCAAAACCGCCACTCAGCTTGCCGACTGGACCTCTAAGGCTGATAAAAAAATATTTGTTGAAGAAACAAAAAAATCCGGGGTAATAATCATGGGCAAGACCACTTACGACACCATTGGTAAGCCTTTACCAGACAGATTAAATGTGGTGCTAGATTTTAAACCAGATTTTTCTCGGAATATTTCTGGTATTTTGGAGTATACTAATCAACCGCCGCGTGAGTTATTGGCTGATTTAGAAAAGCGTGGTTTTAAGACAGCGATTTTGGGTGGTGGTGCTACAGTTAATGGTTTGTTTTTGAAGGAAAATCTGATCAATGAAATTTGGCTGACCATTGAACCAAAAATTTTTGGCGATGGCCTATCACTTTTTAAAGATGTTGATGCCAATTTAGAATTGGAACTTATTGAAGTGAGGAATTTGGATAAAAATGTTATTCAGGTGAGATATAAGGTTATAAAATAATTTATCTGAATTAAAAATTAGAAACATAGGAGGTTCATATGGACGGTTTTACGACTTTTCAGGGTGGTTGGATTGAAGTCATATGTGGCTGTATGTTTTGTGGAAAGACGGAGGAACTGATTAGGCGTCTAAAGCGGGCTCAAATAGCCAAACAGAATGTGCTGGTTTTTAAACCAATTATTGATGATCGTTATTCTAGAGAACACATTGTTTCTCACAGTCAATTGCAATTTCCCTCAAGATTGGTAGCTAGCACCAGAGATATTTTAGATCAAGTCGCAGACGCCCAAGTTATTGGCATTGATGAAGGCCAATTTTTTGATGATAATTTAGTGGCTGTTTGCCAAGAACTAGCCACTATTGGCAAAAGAATCATAGTAGCCGGACTCGATCAAGATTACACTGGTGCCCCTTTTGGCCCCATGCCTAAACTTTTAGCAATAGCCGAGGAAGTCACTAAACTTACCGCTGTTTGTGTTCAATGCGGCGCACCAGCCACCAGAACCCAGCGTTTGTCACATGACGATCAGTTGGTAATTGTTGGGGCGTCTGAAATTTATGAAGCCCGCTGTCGACATTGTCACAAAATCCACACTTAAATCCCGCACCCAGAACGGGATTTTTTATTTTGACTTTCGTTTAATTTAAAGCTAAAATTAAGTTAAATATGAAATTAATATTTTAGATTTTTATGTTAGGAAAACTTATCGTCATAGAAGGCATTGATGGCTCTGGTAAAACTACTCAGAAGGATTTGTTAGTTGAAAGATTTAAACGTCTAGGCAAGGAGGTAGAAACAATTCATTTTCCTAGACATGGGCAAAAATTTTTTGGTCTAATGGTTGACCAGTATTTAAATAATGAATTTGGTGATGCGGCTAAACTTGATCCAAGAATCACCACCTTGCTTTTTGCTGGTGATCGCTGGGAAGCCAAAGAACAGCTCGATCAGTGGTTAAATCAAGGGAAAATAGTTATCCTAGATCGTTACACCACATCTATAATGGGTCATCAATTGGCTAAAATAGAAGACAACAAAAGAAAAGATGATTTTTTAAAATGGTTAGAAGATTTAGAATTTGAAACTTATAAACTGCCGCGGCCAGATTTAGTAGTCTATTTGTCGGTCGACATCGAGATTATTTATGAATTAATGAAAAGCCGCTCCAGTCACGACAAAGAATATATTAATGGCAGCCACGATGGTTTAGAAAGAGATAGTGAGCATCTAAAGAAAGCGAAAGCTGCTTATGAGTATTCCCTATCTAAATATCCCTATTGGCGCAAGATTGACTGCACAGTAGACGGCAAACTCCTCACTATCGAGGAAGTTCATGGCAGGGTTTGGAAAGAAGTTATTAGTTTATTAGACGATTAACTATTTATATGCCTTAAGCCCTTTAAAGGGCTTTTTTTATTTAATAATTTATAGTAAGATAAAAATAAGTAAGAATATAAATTATGAAACAAGAATATAAACCAACCGTTGGTCTCGAAATTCACGTCGAATTGAAAACCAAAACTAAAATGTTTTGTTCATGCCCTAATGAAACTTGGAAAATAGGTGTTGAAGATCAAACTCCTAATAATGCGGTTTGCCCGATTTGTTTAGGACACCCCGGAACACTGCCTGTCGCCAACAAAGAGGCTATTATTGCCGTTATCAAAACTGGCTTGGCATTAAATTGTCAGATTGCGGTCAAAGCTAAATTTGACCGTAAAAATTATTTTTATCCTGATTTGCCTAAAGGCTATCAAATCTCGCAGTATGATCAGCCACTTTGCGAGAATGGATATTTAGATATTGGATCCCATAAAATAAACATTACCAGGATTCATCTGGAAGAGGATACTGGTAAGCTGACACACAACAAGAACGTTGATTATTCCTTAATAGATTTTGACCGCGCTGGCGTGCCGTTGATGGAATTGGTTACTGAACCAGATATAGAGAGTAGTCAGGAAGCAAAGGAATTTTGTCAGGAGTTACAGAATATTTTACGCACGCTTAATGTTTCTGATGCTGACATGGAGAAGGGTCAAATGAGATGTGAGGTGAATATTTCTGTATCAAAAAACAAAAAACAATTAACAAAGCTCAAAAAAGACGAATTGGGGACAAAAGTTGAGATTAAAAATTTGAATTCTTTTAGGAGTGTGGAACGCGCTATTGATTATGAAATTAAACGACAGACTAAAGTTTTGGAACAGGGTGAGAAAGTTATTCAGGAAACACGCGGTTGGAACGATATCAAACAAGAGACATTTAGTCAGCGCGCAAAAGAAGGTTCGGCCGATTATCGTTATTTTCCTGAGCCGGATTTGCCACCAATAATACTAACAACCAATAACCAAAAACCAACAACTGACAATGTTATTAATATTGAGGAGATTAGACGAAGTTTGCCCGAATTACCTAATGAAAAAAGGCAACGTTTTATTAATGAATATGGTTTTGCTCAAGCTGACGCTAAAATTTTGACCAATACTCAGCATCTGGGTGATTATACCGAACAAGTGATGTCGGAATTAAAACAGTGGCTTAATGAAGCGGGTGAATTTGAAGGTGAGGCTGAAGAAATTTGGGAAAAAAATAAGGAGAAATTAACAAAATTAGTTGCTGGTTGGTTGGTTAATAAACTAGGCGGTTTGCTGGCAGCCAGGAAATTAAGTTATAGTCAGCATCAAATAACGGCAGAAAATTTTGCCGAATTTATTAATATGATTTTTAGCCGTAAGGTTTCTACTAAAAACGCTAACGTGCTCTTAGAAAAAATGTTAGAGACAGGAGAAGATCCATGTCATCTTCTTGAAGAGCATGATCTAAAAGCTAGTGTTGATTTTGATCTTGATAAGATTATTGAAGAAGTTATTAATAAAAATCCAGAACAAGTCAAAGAGTTCAAGGCTGGTAAAATAGTACTTTTAAAGTTTTTTTTAGGCCAAGTGATGAAAGATTCCAAAGGTAAAGCTGATCCAAAAGAGAGTGAAAATTTATTAATTCAGAAATTAAGCTAAAATATGGCTTATCTAGTGGTTATTAGAGGTCCTTTAGGTGTCGGTAAAACAACAATCGCTCATCAATTGGCTCAAGAAATCTCAGCTCATTATATTTCTATAGATGAAGTTTTGGTGGAGAATGGTCTTGATAGAAGTTCGGGTGATTTTGATGTACAAGATTTTATCAAAGCCAATAACTTTATCATCCCTAGAATCAAGAAAAAATTGTCAGCCAATCAAAGTGTTGTTTTGGATGGCAATTTTTATTTTTTGGAGCCGATAGAGCAGCTAGTTAATGAGGTGCCAGTTCCGGTCCATGTTTTTACTTTAAAAGCACCACTTAATGTGTGTATCTTAAGAGATAGTCAGCGAGACATGTCTTATGGAAAAGAAGCAGCGACGGCGGTTTATGATTTAGTTAAAAGATTTGATTACGGAGAGGCTATTGATGCTAGTAATAGTATTCAGAACACAATAAATGCCATATTAATTTATTTAAAAGATAAATAATTTTTTTATTCTGATGTCAAACTATATTGATCAGTTTAAGATAAAGATAGATAAAATTAATTCTTCGGGCGATGGTCTTGGTTTTTATAATGGGAAAAAAGTTTTTGTTTATGGCGCATTAATGGGAGAAACTGTCATGGTGCGGTCACTTAAAAAAAAGCGTGGATTTATTCAGGGTAAAGTTTTAGAAGTTTTAGAAAAAACAACATTACGCCGTGAACCAAAGGAAAGACATTATTTGAGCTGCAGTCCTTGGCAAATTATGAACGATAGTGATCAAGTTCGGCTTAAAAAAGAATTGGCAATAAAATCTTTTGAGGAAAACAATATTGATGAATATCCTGAGCCAGAAATAATCGCCAGTCAGAATTTATGGCATTATCGTAATAAAATGGAGTTTAGTTTTACTTATAATGAAGATAATAATTTAAGTTTGGCACTTCATCTGCGCGGCAGTCATAGGTTGATGGCACCTCTTAACGAATGTTTGATCGCTCATCAAAGGATTAATGAAGTAGCACAAAGTATTGTTAAAGTCTTGCAGAAAGAACAAATTGAATTGAATGACCTAAAAACATTGATTATTCGTTATAGTTATTTAGAGGATAAATGTTTGGCGGTTTTATATGTCACTAACCAGGAATTTATAAAAATTAATGTTGATTTAAAAGAGTTAGCTGGTTTTCTAATTATTTATTCTAATCCTGAGTCGCCGGCTAGTGTAACCGATAAACTTTTATATAAAACAGGTTGTGACTATTTGATTGAAGAATTGGCCGGTTTTAAATTTAAATATTACTATGACAGTTTTTTTCAAGGCAACCCTAAAGGTTTTACTACCCTTATCAGTTATGTGAGAGAAAATATCAGTGCCGGTAACAAAATACTCGATTTGTATGCAGGCGTCGGCACACTTGGTTTTTGTTTGGCTGATAAATTTAAAGAAGTGTTTAGTTTTGAAAATGATATCAAGGCTTCGCAGGCGGCTATGGAAAATACTGAATTAAATAAGCTAACCAATATTAAAGTGATAAATGGTTTAGCTGAAAAGAGTGAACTGGTTGACCTATTTGGCCAAGCGAATACTTTACTTGTTGACCCACCACGATCGGGTCTCCACCCCAAGGTTGTGTCAGTCATAGTTGATTCTGGACCAGAAAATTTTATTTATGTTTCCTGTAATCCACAAACTCAAGCCTCTGATTTAAAATTTTTGCAAAAAAAATACCGCCTAATTTCTTGGCGACTTTTTGATTTATATCCTCAGACACCACACTGCGAAAGTGCGGTGATTCTCCAAAGGATGTCGCGCTGAACTTGTCTAAGTATGATCAACGTGACTAATAGCACTCTTCGATCCTCCCAAGGCGGTTAGGCAAGTTCAGAGTGACGTCAATCAGACTTAATAATGTCACAATAGAAATTTTTTAATCAGCTGGTTTATGACGGTTTTGTTTTTTACCCAGTTAATTCTTTTATCTCTCTTGAACCACGTCATTTGCCTTTTGGCAAACTGATATGTGTGTAATTTAATTAAAGCCACTGCTTCTAGAAGAGTGGTTTTTTTATCCAGATAGTCAATAATTTCTTTATAGCCAATGGTTTGTAAAACAACCGGGGAACGACCGAAATTTTTGACTATTTCTTTTGTTTCTTTAACTAGACCTTGTTTAATCATTTTATCAACTCGTGCTTCAATTTTCTTTTTTAAAATATCCTTTTGCAAAGTCAGACCAATCATCAGCGGGTTGATCGGTGATGTGCTAGTAGTACGGATCTCTGAAAATTTTTTACCAGACAGACAAACTTCTAGTGCGCGGTCAAGGC
>CAYSSY010000016.1:0-17524 GCA_964434055.1 uncultured Gammaproteobacteria bacterium
CATCTTTTCTACTATATCATCTGATTTATACTTCATTTTTGTTTTTACTTCATTAATAAATTTAGTGGATATTGGTTATACCAAGGTGGCTGTGGTTTTATTACCAGAAGCTTATACTAGACAAGATAAACAGGAAATTACCAATATTTTATCTTACCTTTTTAAGATAAATTTTTATGTTTATTTTCCGGCTTATTTGCTGGTGATTTTATTTTCGCCTTACCTGACACTCACTCTCTATCAAAATTTTTCTGTCGGCGAACTGGCGCGCTATGTTATTGTCGGCATGATGTTAGTGACACTGGCTAATGTTTTGAATCTTAACTTAGAAGCGCAGCGCAAGATGAAACACTTGTCGATACTAGAAAATGGTCATCTTTTTTTGAGGAGCGGTTTGTCAATTTTTGCTTTACTTCTAGGTTTGGGTCTTAAGGGTGTGGTTATAGGATATTTCTTGGCAGAATTAATTGTTTTTATCGCTTCGCTTACAGTTTATGCTTATTGGAGCACCAAAAATACGCTTATTCCCAAACTGTCTGAAATTATTAAAAACATGCGACAAGTTAAGTATACTTACCATATTCGGTTTAGTTTTAGCATCTTTTTAGATAGTAACTTGGGAAATTTTTTAGGAAATCTGCCAGCCTTAATTTTAAGCCTGTTGGTCAGCCCAGCTGTCTTGGGTTTTTATCGACTCGCTACCAGCTACATGTCTTTGCCTTTAACATTTTTAAGTCCAATCTCGCGCTTGTTAAATGTTAAATTTCCGCAGGACAAAGTTAAGAATTATGAGCTTTTAAAGAAGAATTTTTTACGTTTTAGTTTGTATGCCGGGATTCTTTTTGTTTTATTAATTATCCCTTTCATTGCCTTGGCTCAAATTATGATTCCTTTGTTTTATGGCCGGGAATTTTTGCCGGCGGTCAATATCAGTTATTGGGTAGCCGGGCAGTTAGTACTTTCTGGTTTTGCCATTGCTTTTGGGCCAATTTATCGGGCGGCAAGGAAAGTTAATTTAAGCGTCTTATTTAATGTAATACGCACTGTCGCTGGATTAGCTGTTTTTGCTACTTTATTTTATTTATTTCATGTTTCCGCCTTGATTTCAGTTTTAATGTTTCAGATATTCATTGGTTCTTTTTCTACCCCGATTCATTATTGGTTTATTAAAAAATACGTTTTGAATAAGATGGAAATTGAGAGTTAATTTTTTATTTTAAACACCATTGAATTATTTGTCATCCTAAATTTACATCTCGTGCTCAGTTAATGATCTCTGGATCTCTATATTGATAAAATTGATTAGGTGGAGAGATACTTTCAAAAGTTCGGTATAACAATAAAATATTTAATATTAATAATAACTATTATGAGTCAACAGGAAATAATGGATATCAAAAATTCTCACGAAACCAATGAGTTAGAAATTTCTGAAAGTTTCAAAAATGGGGTTCATCTGGCACTTCTCAGATTAAACCAAGTTCTTGATAGTTACTCGCAGAGAAACGGCGCAGAATTAGCTAGAAATTTTGAATTGTATATTAATTCAATGATGCAAATTGTTGATTGGGATGGTGCTTTTTTATACGGCATTTTAAAGGTTTTGGGAACAGTAAAAACATTTATTGATTCAGACAAAACTCCAGAAGAAATTGTGAAAGAAATTAATTTAATGTTTAGAGATGAAAAAGTAACAAAATTTTTTAATAAAGATTTAAGCGACGAAGAGATAAATATCCGTCATCGACTAATTAAGGCATTATCATTACAATTTCATCCTGAATCACCAAATGTAAGGTCGCTTGATGAAAAAGAAATAAAATACAGGACAGATATATTTAAGACTCGCATCTCTCCAGCTATTCAAGAAGACGGTCGAAACGGTCTTGAGTTATTGCGAGGACTAATCAGTGAATTTGATATAAATATTGAAGAATATTAAACACTGAAATTATTTTTTAATTTGACTTTTCAATAAATTTTAAAGAAATCATGTTAATTTTAAAAGATATGAAAGTTAGTTTAATTTATGAAGGATATTCTTTTAATTAACGCGCCGGAAACTTTTTTAGGCGATAACTGTGCTTCGCCACCGATCGGTCTTCTTTATCTAGCAGCCATGTTTCCTCAGGATCAATACACCGTAGATGTTTATGACGGTGTTATTTTAGGTTGGGAAAAGTTGTTGGAGTTAATTAAGAAAGACAACCCTAAAATTGTCGGTATCAGTTGTTTAACACCCAACCGAGCTAAGGTTTTAAAACTTTGTCGCTTAATAAAAGATTTTAATCCGCAAATTAAAATTGTCTTAGGCGGTGTCCATGCGACCATCATGGGCCGGCAATTATTGGAAAATTATTCATTTATTGATTATATAGTATTGGGTGAGGGCGAGCTGATATTCAAAGAGTTATGTGATGTGATTTTAAGCCGGGAATCAGAAAAAATTAAGGAGGTTTTGGGAATTATGTATCGCGATCAGGACAAAATTGTTAATAATAAATGGCATCCAGCCATTGAGAATTTAGATGAGATTCCATTTCCGCGCTGGGATTTAATTAATCCAGATGATTACCGTCAGGTTGGTGGCAATGTACGCCCGGTCATAGTTAAAGGTATTGATATTTCTAAAGTTCGCAAGCATTTTGTTGTCTTTTCACGCGGTTGTGTGGGTAAATGCATTTTTTGTTCCACTTGGTGGATTTGGCGCGGTTACCGTCACCGCAGTCCAGAAAATATGTTTCGTGAACTAAAAATGCTTCAGGAAACATATGGTACACAAAATGTTGATTTTGTCGATGATTGTTTTACTGTTGACAAACAGGCAGTTATGGAGCTGTGTGAGCTCATGGTAAAAAATAAATTACAAATGGCTTTTAAATGCTCGACGCGTACAGATTTGCTTGATGAAGAATTAATCATAAAATTAAAAGAGGCTGGTTGTTATGAGATTAGTTTTGGCGTCGAGTCTGGTGATCCGGCTATCTTGAATGCGTTAGATAAAGAAAATACCGTTGACAATACGGTAAAGACTTTTAATCTTGTTAAAAAACATGGTATTCTCGCGACCGCCACCATGATTACTGGTTCCATTGGTGAAAATTACCAAACAATAAATCGAACCGTAAAATTTTTAAAACTTATAAAACCGGATTATGTCGGTACTGGCCGGGGTTTATGGGTTTTACCGGGCACCAAAGCTTATTTTTATTGTCAGCAAAAAGGTTATATGAATGATAGTTTTTGGCTGAGTGAAGAACCAATAAAAATTTTTAATTTTGAGTTTAGTGATCAAGATATCAAGTGTTTTGAATTTGCGGTAAAAAAGCGTCTTTATTTAACCCCATTCAAATGGCTGAATTATTTTTACGTTTTTACTTTAAGTTTTGTGATTAATAAATATAAAGGCTTGCGCTACCGTCTAGTTAAGCTATTACAAAAATAGTATCACTTGATAATTTTAACAGATTAAGTAGCTGTTTTTTTTATTGTTAATAATTTTCTTGTAAAAAAAATAAATTTATATTAAGATACACTAATATTGTTTATATCGTTAATTATTTATGAATATTGTATTTATTGGTTGTGGGGAATATGGCTATGCTAGTTTAGAAGAAATTTTGGCCATGGGGAAAAAAGTGGTTGGGATTTTTACTTTGAAACCAGAATTAGCCGCTCAAAAATCAACTTACAAATCATATACTCCGCTCGCGGAAAAATATGGCGTGCCTATTTTTTATATTGAAGATATTAATTCAGCAGAGACTTTTGATTGGTTAAGCAGTTTGCATCCAGATTTGATAATTGAAATTAGTTGGTCGCAGTTGATAAAAAAACATGTTTTAGAGTTGCCCAGATTAGGCACAGTCGGTATGCATATTAGTTTACTGCCTAAACATCGCGGACACGCGCCAATTAACTGGGCGCTTATCAACGGTGAAAAAGATTGGGGGCTCTCTATGTTTTATTTAACCGAACGAGCTGACAAAGGAGAAATCATTGGTCAAGAAAAATTTCAGCTAGAATTCCGTGACACCTGTGCCACTGCTTATCATAAAGCAGGACTAGCAAGCATTAAACTTTTAAGAAAATATTTGCCAGAGCTTGAGAACGGTACCGCACCCAGAATTAAACAGGACGACACACAAGCCGACTATTATCCTAAACGAACACCAAAAGACGGCAAGCTTGATTGGCATAAATCTGGCCGTGAAATTGTCAGATTTATTAGAGCCATTACGCACCCTTATCCAGGTGCTTTCAGTGAGCTTGGTGGTAAAAAAATTCTACTTTGGGAGGCTTACCTTTTAAATGAAAAAAAATTGGATCCAGCCGGTATTGTTTTTGAAACCATATCAGGTAAAGGAATAAAAGTTACTAGCGGCGACGGTCAGGTGGTGTTATTAACCAGAGTTCAGGCGGAAAATGGCTTAGAAATGTGGGCTGATGATTATTTTAAAGAGTATCATTTGACTCTGCCGCAAAATTTTGTTTAAATAATATAAATAATTATTTAAGCCTTTTTATGAGAATTTTAATTACTGGTGCTCATCCCGATGATATCGAAGCGCAAATGGGTGGTACCATTGCTAAACATACGGCGCAAGGTGATTATGTCTTATTATTGCATGCTTTTCCGCCATTTCAAGATAGTGACAGTCAGGCTATTCCCGGTGCTTATGAAAACAGAATTAAAGAAACTTACCGCGCTGCTGATGTTTTGGGGGCAGAAACTCAATTTTTAAACGTTGATCCTTACCAGATAAGATTCGATCGTTATTTGGTCCAGAAATTAGATAAATTTGTGCGCCGCTTTAAGCCGGATACTGTTTATACTTGTTGGGATCATGATTCGCACCAGGATCATGTTAATATGTCACTTAGTACCTTAGCAGTGGCTCGTAAAAATAATTTTGATGTTTATATGTATGAGCAAGTAATCCCGGGTGGTATTATGCCTTATGGTTTTGTGCGGAATATGTATGTTGAATTAAATGATGAGCAGATGGTAAAGAAGTTATCAAGTGTTGCTTGTTACAAGTCACAAGTGGCTTTATTTCCCGGTTGGTTAGAGGCGATAGAGGGGAGGGCGAGACTTCGGGGTTTTGAAATTAACACTAAATATGCCGAGGCATTTTGTGTGGTTAAACAAGTGAAAAAGAATAATTTTTAATCCTAAGTTGTCATGCCGAACTTGTTTCGGCATCTGATATATCCTGAAATACCTGCCCGCCATGGCTTAAGGCAAAGGTGTTGGCAGGCGGGAATTCAGGATGACACAACAAGGTAGAAAACATTTAAATATTATAATTAACATTTTTTTATGCAAAAAGTTTTAGTTACCGGAGGTAAGGGCTTTATTGGAGCTCCATTGGTTAATCAATTAAAAAAGAGGGGTTATGAAGTAACTGTTTTTGATTTGCCTGAAAATGATGTCACTAATCTAGAACAGGTTCGTCGAGCCATGGTTGGTATTGATACGGTTTTCCATTTAGCAGGTATGTTAGGCACGCACGAATTAGTTGTTAATTCAGCTAAAGCCGTGGGTGTTAATATTATTGGCACTTTAAATATACTAGAAGCGGCCAAAGAAGTCGGGGCTAAAGTATTGTTTATGTCAAAACCGAATTGCTGGCTTAATACTTATACGATCACCAAGGTGGCGGCTGAAAGTTTTTGTGAAATGTATGGTAAAGAGTTTGGTGTTAAGTATGTTATTTTAAAACCATTTAATGTTTTGGGTGAAGCTCAGCCCATGGTTGATTATCGTAAAGCTGTGCCTTTTATGATTACTGAGTCTTTGCAAGGAAAACCACTGACAATTTATGGAGACGGTGAACAGACAGTTGATTTGGTTTACGTTGGTGATGTGGCTGAAGCTTGTATTTTAGCTGGAGAAAATGAAGCAGCAGTTGGTAAAATAATTGAAATTGGAAGTGGGGAAGAGGTGACAGTTAATGATATGGCCCGACTGATTATTAAATTAACTGGTAGTAATTCAACTATTAACCATATTCCCATGCGACGCGGCGAAGTAGAACATACGCATATTAAAGCTGATATTTCGGCTATGCGTGATTTATTGGTTTATATACCTCATACAAGTTTGGAAGATTCTTTAAAGAAGACAATTGAGTTTTATCGTAAAAAATTAGAAGGCAAGGTTTAAGGAATTTTACATAAAAATTTTCATTTTTTTTAGTTTTTTTACTGATTAAAGTTGAAAATTTTTTTGTTTTAAGGTACAATTTCATAGCAGATATCATTAAATTTTTAAAATGAAAATTCTTATTCCTGCCCATTTATTCTCAGATGTTATTCCTAATGGTTTACCCGTGGTTACATGGAACACGGTTAATTTTTTAGCTCAAAAAGGAGTTAAAGTTTATGTGACTTCTAATAGGACTGAGTTAAAAAATATAAAAAAAGAAGATCTGCATCCAAATATAAAACTTTTCACTATTGGACATTGTTACCGCAGTCTGACATTTGATAAAACATGCACGTTAAAAAATGGTTTTTTTAGTCTGCTAATAATTTTGTTTTATAATATTGATTATGTTTATGTTCTGGATCCGGCGGCAGCTGGTTTTTTTGCTAAATTTAAATTAAAGCCAGTAGCTACCAGAGCATTGAGATATTATGACTACCAGGATCCGAAAGTCGGGGAGAGTTTAAAATATGATCGTTCCCGCAAGAGACAAGAAGAAGGTCTGCCTATAACAAGAAGTTTTATCCAAAGAGTTGAAGATTATATCGCCAGTCTGTTACTGAAATTCATTAAAATGGATTTATATGATAAAAAAATTGATTTACTGTTTTTTCTTTCTCAAGACTCAATTACCCCAGAAGTTAAGGCAATGACTAGGACAAAATTAGTTCCTTTAAATCAAGGGGTCGACGCTCAAAAGTTTTATGCACCGACCAAAGAAGAAGTAGCAAAAATTAAAAACGGGAAATTTATTTTTTTATTTGTCGGCAAAGTTGCTAAAAGAAAAGGTGTTGAGTATTTAATTGAAGCTTTTAATAAACTTGCACCTGAAGCGCCAGATGCTGAAGTTTGGCTAGTTGGGGCAGGGGCACCGGACACGGTTGAGTTTTTTCAATCTTTAATTAAAACAGATAGGATAAAAATTTTGGGTAGAATTTTAACCGATGAAATTCCTTCCTATTATCAGGCATGTGATGTTTTTGTGTTGCCTTCGCTTGATGAAGCAGCTTCCAATGCAGTTGCCGAAGCATTTGTCTGCGGCAAGCCAGTAATTACCACCAAAGTCGGTCAAGTGCTGGATTATTTTAAAGATGGTGAATTTGGTCTTTTGGTTGAACCAGCTGACAGTGAAGGGTTATATAATGCTATGAAAAAAGTTTATCAAAACAAAGGATTGAGAGAAAAAATGGCAGCCAACACCAAGAAACACGGCATGGAAAATTATACAATGGATAAGGTTGTAGAGACAATTATAAAAGGATTTGAAGAATTAAAAATAAATAACAAACCCAAATGACCAATGACCAAAGTATGTTGTTTAGTTACTCTGGGTTTTGGCTTTGGGTATTGGAATTTTAAAAAGCATGCTTTTTACTTTGAGTTGGGACGATGGTCACCCGTTAAATCTTAAAATGGCTGAGCTTTTAAACAAGTATGGTTTAAAAGCTACTTTTTATATTGAGGGAAAGTATTTAGAAAGTGAAAAAAATAAAAATGAAGTTTGCTCTTTGGCTAGAACACAAGAAATTGGTGCGCATACCTTTTCTCACCCTAAACTCACGGAAGTTGATGATGATTTAGCAGCAGATGAAATTATTCTTGGTAAGGAAAAAATAGAAGTAGTAATTAATAAACCAGTAATAATGTTTTCATATCCTTATGGTTTGTATAGTGAGAAGCTAAAAGAGATGTCGCAGAAAGCTGGGTTTGTTGGCGCCAGAACAGTTAAGATGTTTCAAATTAATAAACCGCATGATTTTTTTGAGTGTGATACCACCTGGCACGTTTACCCGTTTCCGTTTCGTAAAAAAGACGCTACACACTTGCATGGTCCAAGGGTTATCCTTCAGCCATTGCGGCGAGCTTATAAATATATTTTTAGATATCACTTGCCGTTAAACAGTTTTTTTAGCTGGTTTAATTTAACTAAAAATTTATTTGATTATTCATTAAAAAATGGTGAAGTTTTTCATCTTTGGGGTCACTCGTGGGAGATTGAAAAATACGGGATGTGGCAGGGTTTAGAAAAGTTTTTTAAATATATTAAAAATTATAAAGATATTAAAGTAATGACAAATTGGGAAATGGTGAAATATTTTAAAAATTAAAAATATTTTTATGATTTCTCACCATATTTTTTCACAAAAAGATTGATATGAACATTTTGCTTATTAACCCTAACCGTACTTATATTTCTGGGTCAAAGGGTCCACGTTTGGGTTTACCTTTAGGACTACTTTATATTGCAGGGAAGTTGGGAAAAGATGGTTTTAAGCCTAAGATTTTTGATTGCTTAATCTCACCAGAAACAACTTTAACAGTGGCAGATAATGAAACTAAACATGGTGTTAGTGATGAAGTTCTAAAGAAAGTTATCAGTGTTGAGAAACCCAATATTGTCGGCATTACCAATCAGTTTACGGCGCAGATTGATAATGCCATTCACGTGGCTGCGCTGGTAAAGGAAGTTAATCCGCAAATTATTACTGTTATTGGCGGGCCGCATGTTTCAGTCTTGGGAGATAAATTACTTCAAAATCATAAATGTTTTGATTTTGGCATCAAAGGGGAGGGGGAGTATATTTTTTCAGAGATGGTAAAAAGACTATCAGCTGGTGAAAGCGTTACTGACATGAAAAGTGTGATTTATCGTAATGCCATAGGTAAAGTTGAGACCAATGAGTTCGGTGGTTTTATTAGTAATTTAGATGATCTGCCGTATCCTGCTTATCATTTGCTTGATATGGAGAAATATTTTTCTTTTTTTGAGCAAGGCTTGAAAGCGCGTCCAGGCTCTAAAGCGCGTTCAATTTCCATGATTACTTCACGCGGCTGCCCGTACAACTGCATTTTTTGTTCAATTCATCTGCATATGGGTAAACTATTCCGTTATCACAGCGCTGACTATGTGGTTGAGCACATAAAATATGTAGTGGAGAAATATAACATTAAGCACATTTCATTTGAAGATGATAATTTTACTTTGGATATTAACCGGGCAAAAAAAATCTTGCGTGGCATTATTGAAAATAATGTTAAAATCACTTGGGACACCCCAAATGGTATTCGCGCTGATATTATTGATGAAGAATTAGTTCGATTAATGAAAGAAAGTGGCTGCGTTGAGGTAATCTTTGGTTTAGAGTCTGGCAGTCAAAGGGTGCTCGATGAAATTATCGATAAGAAATTAGATTTAGATAAAGTGGAGAATAAAATTAAGTTATTTAGTCTTTATAAAATAAAATCAAAAGCTTTTTTTGTGATTGGTTTTCCCGGTGAAACTAAAGAAGAAATTGAAACAACAAAAAATTTATCTCTCAGACTCTACAAAAAATATGGTACCGAGTCTGGCTTATTGATTGCCACGCCCTTGATCGGCACAAGACTTTATGAACTCTGCAAGCACGATAATTTACTAGTCAGTGAGCCCAACCCGCGAAACCTAGCTGTGGCGACCCAAGCTTACGGTGAAGGGTTAATTAAAACTTCAGATTTTGATCCGGCATATTTGAAGTCAGTCGCTGAAAGTCAGACCAAAACCATGGCACACTTGAGGTTTAAGAAAAAATTGCTTTCCTTAAGCGGCTGGTTTAAGGGCATAAAATTTATCTTAAAAAATCCTTTTAAAGCGTGTAGATTTATAAAAAAAATGGTTTGTCGCCAATATGGTAAATAATATTTTTAAACGATCAAAATTAAATCCAATTCTAGGACCAAATTTTAATAATATTTGGGAAAATAAAAAACTCTATAATCCTGGGATAATTTTTTATAAAGGCAAATATCATTTATTTTATCGCGCAGTTGGTGGCAATAAAAATTGGCATTCAACCATTGGCTACGCCGTTTCCAGTGACGGTGAAAATTTTTTAAGATTTGATAAGCCGATATTAATTGGTCAAGGTCAGTCGGAATTAATAGGATTGGAAGATCCGCGTTTAACAAAAATTAATGACACTTTTTATATGGTTTATGCAGCTTATAATGGTGTTACGCCACGTTTAAGTATTGCTGTTTCCAAAGATTTAAAAAAATGGCAAAAAAAAGGACCGATTTTTAAAAATTGGAATTTTTTTAAAGCCGGCGGTATTTATACAAAATTTAATTTTGACGGGAAACCTGTTATTAAACAAATGAAGACCGAGTGGTCAAAATCAGGTGGAATTTTTCCAGAAAAAATAAGAGGTAAATTTTTAATGCTTTTTGGGGAACATAGAATGTGGTTTGCTGAATCTAAGGATGGTTTTAAGTGGCAAGGCAAACAGAAACCATTTATTGAACCGCGCTCTGGTAATTACTTTGATAATGTTTTTGTGGAAATGGGGCCGCCGCCCATAAAAACAAAGTTTGGTTGGTTAGTGTTATATCATGGTGTAAATTATAAACATATTTATCAAATTGGTTTCTTGTTATTAGATTTAGTAGATCCCACAAAAATTTTATATCGTTCAGATGAGCCTATATTTTACCCCGAGAAATATTATGAGATGAGTGGGGTTGTCGATGTTCTACCCGGAGGAGTAAAGAAAATGGAAAAAATGTCAACAACAAAATTAAAGCAGTTTTTAAATAATTGTTTTAAAAATAATATTATGCCGAAAGTTGTTTTTTGTTGTGGTGCTGTATTAAAAAATAGTTTTCTAAGAATTTATTATGGAGCCGGAGATTCTGTGATTGGCACAGCCGTGGCTAATATAAATGATATTTTTAAATTAGTGAAATTGAACAAATAATATGAAACTCCTTTATATCACTGATGTCTATCCGCCGGAATTTGAGACGAGCGTAGGCTCAATTGTTTTTAATTTAGCGGGTGGTATGAAGCAGCGTGGTCATCAGGTGGCAATCTTGTGCGCTACGCGCGACAGGCAGAAAGTCGGTCGGTCTGAAGAAAATGGCATCATGGTTTATCGCGTCTTTGCTAACTTCGCTGAAAAATTGCGTGCCTACTTAGGCCTTTATAATCCACAAAGCGTTCGAGATGTTAAAAAAGTTTTTGTCGATTTTGAGCCTGATGTCGTACATGTTCATCTGGTGCATTACCTTTTATCATACCATGTTCTAAAATTAGCTAAACAGTCTGGTGCGAAAGTAGTTATGACTGCACATGACGTGATGCTTTTTCATTATGGTAAAATGACGGAGTTTATATATCGTCACCCTGAGCTTGTGGAAGGATCTGGTGTAATACCAATAGAATTTAATTATCACGTTTCTACTTGGCAACTTTTGAAGCGTTTTAAAAAAAGGTATAACCCGTTGCGTAATATAATTATCAGACATTATTTAAACTATGTAGATAAAATTTTAGCAGTCAGTGAATCTTTAAAACAAGCCCTAGAACAGAATGGTATAAAAAATGTTGATGTTGTTTATAATGGCATTGATGCTGATAAGTGGCAAACCAAAAATCAGGAAGTTGAAAAGTTTAGGCAACGTTTTGATTTAAGAGATAAAAAAATAGTGTTATTTGGTGGCCGGTTATCTGGTTTAAAGGGTAGTAACCAGCTTGTCAAAACACTGGCGTTGTTAAAAGAAAAAATTGTTAACTTGGTTTTATTGGTTGTTGGCACTGAAGACAATTACGCTTCGGAGATTAAAAAGATGGCAGACCAAAATAAAGTTAATGTTGTTTTTACTGGTTGGTTAAATGGTGATGATTTAAAAGCCGCTTATTATGCTAGTGATGTTGTGGTGACACCATCAATTTGTTTGGATACTTTTAATTTAATGAATATTGAAGCAATGGCGGCTGCTAAACCAGTGGTCGGTACTTGTTTTGGTGGTACACCAGAAATTGTTAAAGAACAGGAAACTGGTTTTATTATTAACCCTTATAATACTCAAGATTTTGCTAATAAAATTGTTACTTTGCTTTCAGATGAAGAATTGGCCGAGAAAATGGGCGAGGCAGGCAGGAGAAGAGTGAGAGATAACTTCACATTAAAACAGCAGATAGAAAATTATTTAAAATGGTATACTAATAATAAATCCTAATGTCAAAATCCCAATGTCAAATCAATGACTTAAATTCAAAGTATTAAATATTTAGTCATTTGGTTTTAATTTGACATTTTTAGGTTTAGATTTAATTTTTTTATATGAAACATCAAAAATTAATAATCGCGGCAGTAGTATTCATAATTTTATGTTCCGCAGTTATCTATTATCTACCAGTGATGAAAAAGGGTTATGTGCCTCAGCTATCAAGCGGTGATTTGATTTTAGCTAGAAACCTCGCACTAACTGGAGTTTATGCGTTGGAGAATGAAAAAGGCATAATTTTATCTTCTGAAAATTTTAACCAAAACAGTTTACCTGCTGATGCCGGTAGTAGATTAACATCATATTTGTATGCCTCTCTTTTTAAGGTTCTTAAACCGAATACTGAATTGCCTATCTACGTAGCAATTGCTTGTTTTGCGCTCGCTAATCTTATTTTATTTTTTTTAGTTAAGCGTCTTTTGGGTTTATGGCAGGCGTTGTTTTTCAGTTTACTTTACCTGTTTATTCCCGCGGTTTGGGATGGCGCACTTTTTCCCGGTTTTTATGAATTTGGTGTGCTGTTTTTTTCTTTAGGGTTATGTGTCTATTTATATCGGGATAAATGCGCTTGGTGGCAGCTGGCTTTGGCCGGTGTATTTTTTGGATTAGCAGCAGCAGCGCGCAACGCGTTTGCCATTTCATTTGTGGCAGTATTTATTTTTGATTTTATTAATAAACGTTCTTTAAAAAGATTATTTATCTTAGGTTTTCCGTGTCTGTTAATTTTTTTGGTGTTTATCGGTCGTAATAATATTTATACGCAGCAGGGTGGTTCTGAATCCTTTGGGCAATACGCCCATGCTTTTCCTGATCCGTACACTTTTATTTTTGAACGTGATCAGTATGCGCAAAAAATGTTGGCAGAAGCCAAGGGTGATGTTGGTCAATATTTTAGCGATTATGGTTATGAAATCGGGGTTAAACAGCAAGTTTTGGCTTTTATAAATTCTATAAAATTTTATTCTAGAGAGTTGATAAATCTTATTAATTATGGAGGACCACTGATAATATTTTTTGCTATTGTTGGCTGGTTTGAATTAAAGAAAAAGAAACCCGAGCTAATTAAATTTTTTAGCATTTGGTTTGGTTTGTTGTTTGTAATTTTAATTGGACTACGTACTTCAAACTGGGATCATTTGTTGGAAATACTATTCCCGGTGGTACTATTGGCAGCGGCCGGGTTTTTGTGGTTGTTTGAAATAATAAGAAATTCTACGCTCAATAAAAATAATAAAGTTGTGTTGATGGCTGTATTACTGTTTGCCATTATCGGGCATTTTATTATTGCTGATAAATGGATGTTTCACGAAGAGTATACGACTGGCAATATGGAATTATTGACCAAGCAAGCTCAAATAATTAAGTCTGCGAATCTTTCTGGCCAAGAAGTTATTGCTTATGGTGGCCATCCAGCGGCTGTGCATCATTTAAATTGGTTAACTGATAAAAATATCGTGAAATTTGCTCCGGAAACCCTAGTAAGTTTATCGGCTGGCAATAAGCTTAAAGAGGCTTTTACCTATTTTGGAGTGACTCATATTTTGGGTTATGAAAGTAATTTAGCTGATCAAGTAGTTAGTTTAACTCAAGTTAAAGGCCTGGATCATTAAATGTTTTAAGAATTGCTTTTTAATATTAAAAGTGATAGATTTAAAATGATATTTTTTTATAGTAAAAATTATGTCTAAAAAAGCTTTAATAACTGGTATCACTGGTCAGGATGGTTCGTTCTTGGCTGAATTTTTATTAAGAAAAGGTTATGAGGTCCACGGTATCTTCAGGCGTAGTTCTTCTTTTAACACCAAGCGAATCGAGCATTTATATCTAAAAAAAATGATTGCCGATGATTTATCGGAAGTGAGTGTTAACCTTCACTATGGTGACATGGCCGATGATAGTTCTTTAACTAGGGTTGTGAATGCAGTTAAACCCGATGAAATTTATAATTTAGCAGCCCAGTCTCATGTGGATGTTTCTTTTGTCATGCCAGAGTACACCGCCGATACTGATGGTCTAGGAACATTAAGGCTTTTAGAAGCAGTACGCATTTTGGGTTTATCAAAAAATACAAAAATTTATCAAGCCTCGACCTCAGAACTTTTTGGTCTTGCTCAGGAAATCCCACAAAAAGAAACCACACCTTTTTACCCACGCAGTCCTTATGCCGTTGCCAAACTCTATGCTTATTGGATTTGTAAAAATTATCGTGAAGCTTACGAGATGTTTATTTGCAATGGTATTTTATTTAACCATGAATCTGAAAGGCGAGGCGAGAATTTTGTAACGCGTAAAATAACTTTGTCAGCCGCGCGGATCAGTCAAGGTAAACAAGAAGTTCTGTATCTCGGTAATCTTAATGCTAAGCGCGATTGGGGTTATGCCAAGGATTATGTAGAATCGATGTGGTTAATGTTGCAGCAGGAAAAACCAGATGATTATATTATTGCGACCGGCGAGGCACACACTGTCAGGGAGTTTGTCGAACTCGCATTTAAAGAGGTTGGTATGGAATTAGAATGGTATGGTGAAGGTTTAGCAGAAGAAGGCATTGATAAAAAAAGTGGAAACGTCGTAATTAAAATTGATCCTCGGCACATCAGACCAACTGAAGCCGATCATTTAATTGGCGATCCGACAAAAGCCGTTAATAAACTTGGCTGGAACCCGAGAAAGACCTCTTTTCAGGAATTGGTTAAACTAATGGTGAAGCATGATTTAGAAAACAATTAATATTTAAAACCAAAGCTCAAAGTTTAGATGTCAAATCAAACACAAATGGCTAAATGTTTAAAAATTTAGACTTTAATCATTGATTTGACATTTAGTTTTGATATTTGTATTTCTTTAAATATGATAAATAAATATTTAGATCTTCAGGCGCAAGCAGTAAGATATTTATATTATAAGAGGAAAGATTGTCGTTTATGTCACAGCAAAAAATTAACTGAATATCTTGATTTGGGCTTTACGCCGCCGGCCGATCAGTTTCGCACAAGTGGAGAATTAAGCTTGCCAGAAATCAGCTACCCTCTAAAAGTGATGTTTTGTAGAGATTGCGGCTTTTCGCAATTGTCCCACGTTGTCGATCCTAGAGTGCTTTATCAATTTGATTATCCATATGAATCTTCAACCACCAAGACTGGTCAGATTCACTGGCAACAATTTGCGGATCAGGTAGTTAAAAGATTAAAGTTAGAACCAAAAAGTTTAGTAGTTGATATTGGTAGTAATGTTGGCGTGCTTTTAAAATCATTTCAGAATAGTGGTATGCGTGTCTGTGGTGTTGATCCGGCGCCTAATATTGTAAAGATCGCGAATGAAAAATTTAAAATAAAAACGTTGTGTGATTTTTTTAGTGAAAATTCTGTCAAGCAAATTTTGAAGTCCGAAGGTCAGGCTAGTGTTATAACCGGCAGTAATGTTTTTGCTCATATTGATAATTTAGATAGTATGATGAAAGCAGTAGTTAAATTGCTTAATAAAAAAGGAGTTTTTATTTTTGAATCACCGCATTTTACAAATCTTGTTGAAAATTTAGAATACGACACAATTTACCATGAGCATTTGTCGTACTTATCACTTAAGCCTTTAATTATTTTTTTTAGACGTTTTAACCTGGAACCATTCGCGGTTGAAGAATCAAAGATACACGGCGGTTCATTCCGGGTTTATATCGATAGAATAAAAGAGCGACCGATTGATAGCAGTATAAAAAATTTACTAAAGAAAGAGCAATTAAGCGGCATTCATGATTTAACAATCTTAAATAAATTTTCTCGGCGAGTTTATCAGAACAGGGAAGAGTTGGTTTGGCTAGTGGAAAATTTGTTGCACCAAGGTAAAAGGCTGGCTATCGTCAGCACACCAGCTAAAGGTATGACATTACTCAATTATTGTGGATTAAACAGACGCCACTTTAAATACGCCACAGAACCAACTCCTTTGAAGATAGGTCGTTTTACTCCGGGTGGGCATATTCCTATTTTAACCGATGAATATTTATTAAAAGACCAACCGGATTACGCTTTACTGCTCGCTTGGAATTTTGCCGAAGAAATTATGAAGAATTTAAGTGAATTTAAGAAACGTGGGGGAAAATTTATTATTCCAGTACCAAAGCCAAAGATAGTATAAGAAAATTTTAAATTTCTAATTTTAAAAATTTAATAATTTAGATTTATTTGAAAATTGAAAATTTAAAATTAAAAAATTAAAATATATGAAAATTATCAAAACCAAAATTAATTATCAAGATAAGCGCGGGGTAATTCGTGATATTTTGACCCACATAACTATTGACGCCATTACCTATCTGACCAGTAAGAAAGGAGCGGTGAGAGGTAATCATTATCACAAAAAAACCATTCAATATGAATATATATTAGGAGGTGAGTATTTATGCGCCACGCGACTGGATACAGGCGGAAAAGTTAGCAAACATATTTTAAAAGAAGGCGATTTAGCTGTGCATCCGCCACATGAAGTCCATACTTTAAAAGCTCTTAAAGACGCGGCCATGCTCTCTATTACTAAAGGTCCGCGCAAAGGTTTTGATTATGAAAAAGACACGTTTCGTTTAGATGAGTCATTAATTTAAGAAAGTTTAAAAATTTAAAAATTTAGTAATATGCACGTTC
The DNA here is from genome assembly GCA_964434055.1 of uncultured Gammaproteobacteria bacterium. Lineage (GTDB taxonomy): Bacteria > Patescibacteriota > Patescibacteriia > UBA2196 > CAYSSY01 > CAYSSY01. Next base: position 16,894 of record CAYSSY010000016.1, read on the forward strand.
CAGTTTCTAAACCATTATTTAGTGAGTTAGAAAAGAAATATGTTTTAGATGCTCTTGAGAAAGGAGACATCTCGGGTTTTAAAGGCCAATACATCAAGAAATTTGAAGATCAATTCGCAACATTTTGCGGGGTCAAGCACGCCGTGACTGTATCTAGTGGCACCACTGCTTTGCATCTAGCGCTTGCCGTTTTAGGTATAAAATCAGATGATGAGGTTTTAGTTTCTAGTCTGACTAATATGGCGACTTTTTTTGCTGTCTTATATCAAAATGCAAAACCAATTCCAGTTGATTGTGAGCTAGAAACATTAAATATTGACCCGCTATTAGTAGAAGAAAAAATAACTGACAAAACCAAGGCAATTATTGTGGTCCATCTTTATGGTCATCCGGTTGATATGGATCCGATTTTAGCGCTTGCTAAAAAATATAATTTATATGTAATTGAAGATGCGGCCGAGGCTCACGGCGCTGAATATAAAGGCCGTAAAGTTGGTTCATTGGGTGACATCGGTTGTTTCAGTTTTTATGCGAATAAAATAGTGACCACTGGCGAAGGTGGCATGATCACCACCAATAATCCAGAACTGGCAGACAAAACGATATTTCTTCTCGCATGCAAAACAGACGA
>CAYSSY010000016.1:17534-20203 GCA_964434055.1 uncultured Gammaproteobacteria bacterium
GGCAGACAAAGCGCGTTCTTTAAAGGCACTCGCTTTTGGTAAGGAAAATAAGTTTATGCATCAGGATGTTGGTTATAATTACCGTTTAACAAATTTACAGTCAGCTTTGGGTTGCGCACAAATGGATAAGATTGATTTAATAATTAAAAAGAAGCGGCAGATGGCAGAATATTATCTTAAAAATTTAGCGGGTATTGAAGGACTACAATTGCCAGTTGAAAAGGATTATGCTTTTAATGTTTATTGGATGTTTAATTTGGTTTTAACCGGCAAATTAATGGGTAAGAGAAAAGAAATTATGAGTCAGTTGGAAGAGAAGGGGGTTGAGGTCAGGGATGATTTTGTGCCTTTTAATGATCAGGAAATTTTTATCAAGTCAGATTTAACACAACATGAAGATTGTCCGTTAGCAACACAGATTGGTAAGAATGGTTTTTATATCCCCAGTGGTACAGATATTTCTGAAGAAGAGCAGAACTATGTTATTGAGCAGATAAAAGAAGTAATTAAGATTTTTTGATTATATATATGTCAAATCTTATTAGAACCATTGGTAAGTTATTACCTGATTGTGACGTACCTTGGACATTAACCATTAAACATTTTTATTATTTTGGTGGTAATTTTTTTGAACGTAATGAGAAATTAGATACCGAACTTAACTGGCAAAGGTTGCGCACTTACCACCCTTTTTTTAAATTACCGGAAACTGAAGCCGAATGGCGCTCTCAGTGTGAATTTGGTAAAGAAAAAGATGGCCAGGATGGTTGTTTACCGGAAAAAGCTGAGAATTTGGTAAAAGTACTTAAAACCCATAATATTAAACATTTGGTTTCCATTAGTGCCGGTGAGGCTTGTTTAGAATACCACATAAAAAAAAATTATCCAGAACTAAAACTGACTTTAACAGAGTATACTTTAGATAATGTTGAAGTTCTAAAAAAAGTTTTTAAAAATTGTGAATCAGTTATAAAACTTGATGCTTTAAAAGCTGATTGGTCGCAATTTGCACAAAAGAAAGATGTCTGTTTGCTTTTTTTTAGACTCGATGCTAGTTTTGATGATCAGGAATTAAGAAAAATTTTTGATAATTTATATCAAGCTGGCGTGGTGAATATAATTTATGTCCCGAATCTTTTTTTAACCGTTAAATTTTTACTTTTCGAAAAATTTAGAGCTTTTTTAAACAGAATCCTTGGTAAAAATTTGACTTTTGCTGGTTACTTTAGAACAAAAAAAAGGTCACACTCTTTTTGGTGTGACCTATATCAGGTCGAAGATATTAATTTATGCGGGTCAGGCAGTATTAAACACGGAGCAGCACGTGGAGTTTTTTTAAAGAGAATGTAATTTTATTTTTTAAATTTTTCATAATAATAGGAAATTAATTTTTGTGCAACTACTCTTGGTAAATACCGTTCCTGAACGGTTGTTAGTGCCGCTGTTGCAATTTTTTGACGATATTCATCGTCATTTTTTAATTTTAAAATAGCTTGCGCAATTGCCCCGGGATTTTTATCAGGAACAAGTATACCATCAACTCCATGCTTAATAATTTCTTTTGAGCCTGGTACATCAGAGCCAATGACAGCTTTACCGCAAGCCATTGCTTCTTGTAAGGTGGTAGTGGCGGCTGAAATCGTCAGTTCAAGTTTATTGCCTTTTTTATCTTTTAAATAATCAGTGGCTTCGCCTTCAAAAACAACCGAGGGCGCGCAAAAGATATCAGACATATTATAGAGACTATTAAGATCTTCGTCGGCAATATAGCCGAGCATGCGAGCATAGTCTTGATAATTGTTGTTTTTGATATAGTTAATAATATTTTCCTTGTCAGGACCGGAAGCGCCACCGATTGCAAGAAAGATATTAGAACCAGGATCTTGCTTTAGGATTTCTGGTAGGGATCGCAATAAGAAAGTCACGCCTTTTTCTTGAGACAGCCGACCGACATATAAAACGATAAATTTATCTTTAAGGTTTAATTTAGAGCGCATGGCTTGGCCGGTATTCTTATTCACATAGAATTTTTTTTCATCGATTGAATTATCAGCAATTTTAATATCTAATTTTTTACCGGCTACTTTCTCAATATATGCAGAAATATCTTCACCGGACGACAAAAGTGCTTTAGCTTTCAGATAGGCCTTTTTTTCTTGTCTTAGAATATACTGATAGAACCAACCGCCGGGGTAAGCCATTTTTTTGCTGACCAAAACAGATGAGACGGAATCAACAGGATTGAGAATTGTCGGGATTTTAAATAATTTTATCCAGAGCTGCAAAGTATTGAATGATAAAATATCAGTTATATAGACAAAATCATATTTTTTTTTGAGGTAATTTGGTAAAAAACGAATAAAAATTATCAAGCTAATTGCTTGCCAGGCAATGAAATTAAGCCAATCTCGTCCCTCCAATATTCCACCCATTTTTGCATCAATTTCTGGCATTTTTTTGCGTTCGCCGGCTGTAGTTTCAAAAATAGAGATAATATCAACGTGATGACCAAGCTGACGGGCACCATAGGAGTAGTTATTAAGATAATTAATCATACCACCAGCATGCGGACGCGTGGCAGTGACAAAAGCAATGTTCATAATATTATTAAGTATTATCAAAAGTTTTTCTTAAGAGCCCCCAAGCATAACCAAGAGCATATTTGAAAA
>CAYSSY010000017.1:0-19704 GCA_964434055.1 uncultured Gammaproteobacteria bacterium
CAAAATCAACAAAAATCATCTTAATTTTAGCGGTTTTAATCGTGGTGGGAGGAGTAACCTATGCTTTGTGGCCAAGAAATGAGAATATCATAAACCAGAACACAAATGCGGTCATTAATGTGAATATTAATTCAAATACGAATGTTAACAATAACCAGAATTCAGAAATAGACACATCAGATTGGTTAACACATAAGAATGAGGAATATGGGTTTGAATTTAAGTATCCTGCCAGTTTTAAGCTGCAATATAACAATACTGAAGATTTATTAAAAATTATTTTCGAAATGCCATCAGATTATATAAAAAAATATCTTAATAATTTATCACTAGTTATGATCTCTAATCCTAACAAGTTAAGTATTGAAGAGATAATGAAACAAAGAGGATTTTTAACGATTGAGGACTTCAAAAAAGAACAAGTAGAGTTTGGCGCCTTAGCTGGTTCATTAACCCAAAAAGAGATGAGTGTTAATGGACAACGTGCTATTGAATATGATCGTGGAGCTGAGGGTGGAGGCTCGCACAGTATGATCATTTCTTTTGGTGATAAAGTTTTAATTCTTACTGGAAATAGTGAGACTTACGCATATAATAACGATCAGCCGGACAAATTAATGAGACAATATTTTGATGCTATGGTTCAATCAATCATTTTTAATTAAAAATTAGTTTGTTGCGTTCTTTTTCAATTTAGATAAACCCCATTAATAGAAAGGAGGAATCGTTAATGGATTATGTAAAAATCACTGAAAAAATGAATTAAAGATTAGGAGTATGCCATGAAAAAGATAATTGTTTTATCTATGTTGCTGTTTTTGCTGCCATTAGCAGTATTTTCACAACAACTGTACTCTCCGTTCCTTCCAGGTGAAACATGGCAATGTGCTCAGGGTAATAATGGAAGTTTTACTCACAAAGGAACAACAGGAAAATACGGCCTTTATTACTCATGGGATTTTTCCTTAAGCGGGCTACCGGGTGACCTTTGTAGACCTGTATTGGCAAGTGCAACCGGGATAGTAAAAAATATTGCATTTGATGGGTCGCTTGGTAGTCATTATGGCGGAGGTTCTGCGGAATGCGAAGGAAAGGGTACTGGTTATGGATTTACCGTCCAAATTTTCACGACCGCAGGAAAGTACTTAAGAACATCTCATCATCACTATAATAGTACGACCGGGACGCCATACTTTTTTGTTCGAGATGGCGAATTGGTGTGATTTTAGTATAAATAATTACTGAATAATGAGATTATAATGCTGTTGAGTTAAGGTTAAGGAGGTAAAATTCACTCGTTAATCTTATATTTATAATCTGTAGTACCTTGTGATTTAAGAACTAATGACAAAGCAACTTTTCCGCCAGTCAGCACGTCTGTCTCGCCGGAATAATATATTTCTATATTAAAAGGAAGTTCATATGTATTATTTTCTATCTTTTTTTGTAATTCAACAAATGCCCTTTTGTCAATCAAGGGCACCTCAAATCCAACTTCTAAAAAAAACCATTCATTTGGAGTTAGTGATGTTGTTCCGGTGGGAATAACGTTAGCCTTTCCTTGATATGTACAGACAGTCTTATCATTAATAAATAATTCTTGGCTGGTGACAAACACATCTGAAGATTTTATATTTTTCGCAACTGATTGGCCAGTGTTCGTTACCTTAAACCGAATTTTTATATTAAAACCATTTTTTGTTTCATTTACTGATATGTATGAATTTTTATCATCAAATTTAACAGGTTCAACTGCAAGCCACGGCCTTAAATTTACTTTTGTCATTTTTATTGTTTCTAAATCATGCCAGTAAGCTAAACCAGCGACGATCAGAGTTATGATAGTGGTTATTGTAAATTGAGTCCAACTCCAATTAGTTTCTTTCATATTTTTATGATTTCTTGTTTTCGAGCCGTGAGGTTTGTAAAATTATAAGCCACGAGGATTACTTTTTATTATAAATCTATTCAAAGGTGACTAGAGGGAGTTAAACCCTCGATAGCAGAGCCACAATCTGCTGTGTTATCGCTACACCATAGTCACCATAATAGTCACCTCTGAATAGATTCTCGTTTTAATTAACTGAAAGTTGGTGAGTAGGATTTATTACATAATTTTAGTTAGGTGTTGAGCGACGATATTCTCGCACTCTTACTCTTCTGCCACTATGTAATTTTCGATAGTGAGAACGAGTCTCGACTATCTTTTTACCGTTTTTAGTCTTCGCCATTTTTATCATCTCCTTTCTATGGGGCTAGTTTTGGACTGTTTCATACACCCCACGAAATATTACCAAGATTGATAATATCTCGGGGGGTGAAACAGTAAACTAACTCCTTAAAGGAAGATAATTTGGCACAGACACACCTAACTCACCAATTTTTAACTAATTATTTTTCTTAAAATAATTTTAGCTTCTAATTTATTATCGCCAGCAAAGACAGAAATTTTAGTTACAGCTGTTTTATCATCTTCATAACCATTTATAACATTCATTATAATGTGGGTAATGTAATCGTTCAGATCGTCGTCATTGAGTTCTTTCATCTGAATTGCTGTGTCGGTAATCTGTATCTCAATTTCCCTACCATCAATGTCATAAATGAAGCCATGACCATCCTGATCTGATTTTGTTATATCCTTTTTAATTTTTATGTCCATATTGTTTATTTTATCCTTTGTAAAAATTCTTCGCAACCGAATAACTTAATCGTTTGCCAAACCTTTAACTGCGGAAAGTGGGCGCTCAAGTGGGATCGAACCCGAGCTAAGGGCTCCACAAGCCCCTGTGCTACCATTACACCATAGTCACCATAATTATTAAGTTTAAGTCTATATAATTTTCTAACTTAAGGCAAATATGTCAGTAATTTCTGTTTATATTATATAGTATTTGACATAATATTAAAGATCGGCTATAATCACTTAAGAATTAAAAAACCTCTTGAATGGGGAAAAAAACGTTTAGATTAAGCTAAAAATTTACTAACTTTTTATGCACAAGCATTCTTTACATGCAATGTTTCCAAGCGGGTGATTTTTTGTAACCTTAATTTCTCACAAGCCGCCTGGAAACAGGCGGTTTTAAATTTGTCAGCCGAGGTAAGGATTAAATAAATTTTTACCCTGATTGATAAAGACAGCTTTTTGACAATTAAATAAGTAGTAAAAAAATCTAGCAAACAATTAAATAATTATTTATAAGAATATTGAAAGAAGCAAGGCATATGGTGGATGCCTAGACTCGAAAAGGCGATGAAGGACGTAGCAGCCTGCGATAAGCCTCGGGGAGCTGGCAAGCAAGCTTTGATCCGGGGATTTCCGAATGGGGAAACCTGGCCGTGTGAAGCACGGTCGATCCGGTGTAAATCGGATAGCATACCCGCTGAAGTGAAACATCTCAGTAGGCGGAGGAAAAGAAAAAAAGCGCTGCTTTGCAGCGCATATTCCCTTAGTAGTGGCGAGCGAACGGGGAAGAGCCTAAACTAATGCAGGTGTATGTCGGTTGAAAGGCACTTTTAGTGCGTGGATCCGGCGTTAAAAGTGTAAGCTGTTGCCTGTATTGGAGTTGTAAGACGTTTTTTTTCTCGTTACTTACAAAACGAGAGGCAAGTTACAATAAGTAATTTCCCTAGTTGAACAACCCTGGAAAGGGTGACCAAAGAAGGTGATAGTCCTGTAAGCGAAAGGGGTTACACTTGCTCAAGATTCGTCTTGAGTAGGGCAGGACACGAGAAATCCTGTCTGAAGCCAGGTCGACTATGACCTAAGGCTAAATACTTTTCGAGATCGATAGTGAAAAAAGTACCGTGAGGGAAAGGTGAAAAGCACCCCGTTAAGGGGGATGAAATAGTATCTGAAACCATATGCTTCCAAGGAGTAGGAGCTGTGCTTCGCACAGAATATCTAATTGAATAATGACTAATTACTAATTTATTATTCAATGTTTAATTTTAATATTAGGCATTGAAAATTATTTAGAAATTGGAAATTAGAAATTGGAAATTCCGCGCGGAGCACGGTGACTGCGTGCCTATTGAAGAATGAGCCAACGAGTTAATGTGTGTTGCTCGGCTAATCTCGCTAGACGGGAGAAGCCACAGGGAAACCAAGTCCTAACTGGGCGTATTTAGTAGCACATGTTAAACCCGAAGCCGGGTGAGCTAGCCATGGACAGGATGAACCCCGAGTAATGTCGGGGGGAGGTCCGAACCCACGCGCCGTACAACACGCGGGGATGATCCGTGGCTAGGGGAGAAATTCCAATCGAACTCGGGTATAGCTGGTTCTCCTCGAAATAGCTTTTGGGCTAGCCTTGGTTATTGTGCAATGAGGGGTAGAGCACTGGATGGAGATAAGTCCCAAAAGGATATTATTTCCAATCAAACTCCGAATACTCATTTGTAAAAACCAAGAGTCAGACTGTGGGGGCTAAGCTTCATAGTCAAAAGGGAAACAGCCCACGACCTCAATCTAAGGTCCCTAAATTTCCTTCTTTTTAGAAGGGCCAGGTTTTAATTTTATTAGAATCATGGTGTGTTAAGTGTCAAAGGTAGTGGTAATTCACACACAACTAGGAGGTTGGCTTAGAAGCAGCCATCCTTTAAAGAAAGCGTAACAGCTCACTAGTCGAGAATTGCCGCGCCGAAAATACACGGGGCTAAACACAGTACCGAAGATGAGGATGTCAGTGCTTTGCACTGGCGTGGTAGAGGAGTACTCCAATGATCGTAGAAGTTCGTGGCGTGAGCCTGGATGGAGACATTGGAGGTAAGAATGTTGGCATAAGTAACATTAACCCCGATGAGAAATCGGGGCACCGAAAGCCTCAGGTTTCCTGGGCAACGATAATCGTCCCAGGGTTAGGCGATCCTAAGCCCACCACCGAAAGGTGTTGTGCGCGATGGATGAGTGGGTTAATATTCCCACCCTATCTTATTTTTATCATCTAGTTGACGCATTATTAAAGTGAAAGCGTGTTTTTGGCTATACACGTCCCTTCTCCGATTTATCGGGGCGGGGGGAAGTGAAACCTCCGGGTGGAACGAACTTTTGTGGCGGTAGTGCCAAGAAAAGATTAGGTGTCACGAAGTAAGATAACCGTACCGTAAACCGACACAGGTAGGCGAGGCGAGTAGCCTCAGGTGTACGAGAGAACCCTCATTCAGGAACTCGGCAAAAAAGCGGTTGTAACTTAGGGATAAAACCTCCCCAATAGTCGCAAGACTTATTGGGGTGCAACTAACGATCTCAAGCGACTGTTTATCAAAAACGTAGGTCCCTGCTTATAAGTGGTAACACAATGTATAGGGGCTGATGCCTGGCCAGTGTCAGAACGTTAAAGCGAGGGGTGAAATTCTGAGCAATCAGAACGTAGCTCTGAACTGAAGCGCTGATGAACGCCGGCCGTAACTATAACGGTCCTAAGGTAGCGAAATTCCTTGTCGGGTGAGTTCCGACCTGCACGAATGGCATAACGACTTGAGAACTGTCTTAATGAGGGACTCGGCGAAATTGCAGTGCCAGTAAAGATGCTGGCTAATCACGGCTAGACGAAAAGACCCCGTGAAGCTTTACTACAACTTGATATTGACATATTGGTTGACTTGTTCAGCATAGGTGGGAGGTCCGGCGTAAGTCGGACCAACAGTGAGATACCACCCTGGTTGATTAGTATGTCTAACCTAGTCTTTAAGACCGGGAACAATATCTGGTGGGTAGTTTGTCTGGGGCGGACGCCTCCTAAAAGGTAACGGAGGCGTTTACAAAGGTTGGCTTCTTCCGGATGGAAACCGGAAGTAAAGGGCAAACCCACAAGCCAGCTTTACTGCGAGACACACAAGTCGAGCAGTTACGAAAGTAGAAGTTAGTGAACCGACCATCCCACATAGGTGGGTGGAAGATCAACGGATAAAAGTTACTCCGGGGATAACAGGCTGATCGCGCCCAAGCGCCCACAGCGACGGCGCGGTTTGGCACCTCGATGTCGGCTCATCGCATCCTGGGGGTGAAGAAGCTCCCAAGGGTTTGGCTGTTCGCCAATTAAAGCGGTACGCGAGCTGGGTTCAAAACGTCGTGAGACAGTTTGGTCTCCTATCTGCCGTGATCGTTAAATTTTGAGGAGGCTCTTCAGTAGTACGAGAGGACCCTGAAGGACAAACCTCTGGTTTACCAGTTGGGCTGCCAAGCCCATCGCTGGGTAGCCAAGTTTGGTTAGGATAAACGCTGAAAGCATCTAAGCGTGAAGCCGTCTCCAAGATTAGAATTTTTAAACTGCTCGTAGACTACGAGCTTAATAGGCCGACGAGTGTAAGGTCCGTAAGGACTTCAGCTTAGTCGGTACTAAGTGTTTACCTTCTTTCAATATTCTTTTAAATGGTTATTTGATTAATTAGCTGCAGGGTTCCTGGTACTCTTAGCGAAGGGGCCACACCTGATCCCATCCCGAACTCAGCAGTTAAGCCCTTCAGCGCCGATGATACTTTAAAGGGAAAGTAGGTCAGCGCCAGGAACTTTGCAGCTAATAAAAATCGCCTTTTGTGAGGCGATTTTTTAATTTAGTAATTCAGTTTGACTTTTTTTTATTTATGATTATATATGAATTGCAGTATTTTTTTGAACTTTTAACATGGAGGATAATTCATATGAATTCACCAAATAATTTACAGCGCCAGTCTTGTCTATTGGCATTAAGAGATTATAAAACCTCTGAGGTGCTCGAATTAAGAAAAGCAGTTTTCGTCGCTCTTGAAGGTATGAAAACATTACCATTTGCGGAAGTTTTGAGCGACTTCGTGAAAATTAGGGCACAAACCAGAGCAAGGGTTGATGAGCCAGAAGATTTGATGGCGATCGAGCGACATCTTCTTGAAATTATTGAATTAAGAGCAGACACCCCAGAGAATGGAATTTATTTAACATTAGCAATTGCTGTTGTGGGTAGTATGTCAAACGAAGCAATTAATATGGCAATAAAAAGTTGTATCGCAAAAATTATTTCCTATTAATTGCAAGTTGTTAAACAAAAGTAAACCCTAACAAAAAATAGGGTTTTTTATTTGCCAAAATTAGGCTTTTTTTGTAGAATAGAAACAAGCCACTAAATATATAAAGTTTTTTTTATGTTTAATCTAGCTGAAAAAGAAAAAGAGATATTGGTATTCTGGCAGAAAAAAAATATTTTTGAAAAAAGTTTGTCTAAAAGTTCGCCTAAAGGCGATTATGTTTTTTATGATGGTCCACCTTTTGCCACTGGCTTGCCACATTATGGCCATATTTTAAGTTCGGTTATTAAAGATGTTATTCCTCGATATTGGACCATGAAGGGTTATCACGTCAGACGGCGCTGGGGTTGGGATTGCCACGGGCTACCGATTGAGAGTTTGATTGAAAAAGAACTGCAAATCTCCGGCAAGAAACAGATTGAACAAATGGGGGTTGATAAATTTAATGAAGCCTGTCGTGCCAAAGTCATGCTTTATACTCAAGAGTGGAAAAAGATGGTTGATCGGATTGGCCGCTGGGTAGAATTTGATAATGCCTACAAAACAATGGATGCGACTTATATGGAAAGTGTTTGGTGGGCCTTAAAAACAATTTGGAACAAGGGTTTAATTTATGAGGGCCGAAAAGTTTTGATGTATTGCCCTAGATGTGAAACGCCAGTGTCAAAAGCCGAAACCGCCATGGATGATAGTTATAAGGAGATAAATGAAGAGACGGTTACTATTAAGTTTGGAATTAAAACTCAAGAAAAAAGAAGTAAAGAATTGGGTTTAACTGATAATGTGTTTATTCTTGCCTGGACGACAACACCGTGGACATTGCCTGGCAATGTTGCTTTAGCTGTTGGGGAGAACATTGAGTATGCTTTAGTTAGAATCAAGAAGCAAGAAGCAAGCAGTGAGGAAACTTTAATATTAGCTAAAGATTTAGTGGAAAAAGTTTTAATAAATAAAGAATTCGAAATTGTCAAAATTTTTAAAGGTGCTGATTTGGTCGGTTTGGAATACGAGCCACTTTATAATATAGAAGCGATAAACAGAACTGGTAAAAAAGCTTGGTATGTGACCTTGGCTGACTTTGTGACGACCGAGGAGGGTACGGGTGTAGTACACACAGCTGTTGTTTATGGCGAGGAAGATTATAATTTAGGTTTAAAAATTGATTTACCGGTTGTGCCGCTTTTAGATAGCAAGGGGTTTTTTAATGAAGCAGCGCCAGATTTAATTAAAGGGGTATATTTTAAAGAGGCTGAAAAAACAATTAAGCAGGATTTAGAACAAAAAGGTTTGCTTTTTCTTAAAGAAAATCACACCCACGCCTATCCTTTTTGTTGGCGGTGTGATACACAACTTTTTTATAATGCCATTTCTGCTTGGTTTATTGATATTCAAAAAATCAAGGCGCGTTTAATCGAACTTAATAAAAAAATTAATTGGTATCCAGAACATTTAAAATTAGGGCGGTTTCTTAATATTTTAGAGACGGCACCGGACTGGAATATCTCACGCAATCGTTATTGGGCGACTCCGCTCCCATTTTGGAAGTGTTCACACAAAGAATGCCAGCATGTTGCATGTGTTGGTAGTTTAGATGAGTTAAAAGAAAAAGCGCTAAATTTTTCTAATGTTTATAAGAGTGTTGATATTAACGAAGTTGATCTGCACAAGCATTTGATGGATAAGATTAAATTAACTTGTGAAAAATGCGGTGGTGAAATGGAGCGGATTCCCGAAGTTATTGATTGTTGGGTTGAGTCAGCATCGATGCCGTTTGCTGAATTTCATTATCCTTTTGAGAGTAAGGAGATTTTTGAAAGTCGTTTTCCTGGTCAATATATTGGTGAGTATATTGCTCAAACGCGGGCCTGGTTTTATTATATGCACGTGATGGCGACTCTACTTTTTGACAATGTTAGTTTTGAAAATGTTGTTTGCACCGGGACCATTCTTAATGAAAAAGGAGAAAAATTATCAAAGTCAAAGCGAAATTATACTGACCCTTGGCTAATCATTGAACAATATGGTGTTGATTCACTCAGATACTATTTAATGAGCAGTATTGTCATGGATGCTGAAAATTTATTTTTTAATGATCGCGAAGTTAAAGAAGCTTACAATAAAGTTGTTAATATTTTAACTAATGTTCTTGATTTTTATCTGATGTATGCCAAGGATGTAAAGTTGGAAAACAAAATTTCAGACCCGAAAAATATTTTAGATAAATGGATTCTTGCCAAATTAAACCTGTTGATTAGAGAGGTTACGACACAGATGGACAATTATAGTACTGTCAAAGCCTGTCGACCAATCAGGGAGTTTATTGATGATATGTCGACCTGGTATTTGAGACGTTCGCGCGATCGTTTTAAGGGTGAAATCGAAGAAGATAAACAGGCGGCGGTTTATGTTTTAGGCAAAGCCTTATTTGAATTATCAAGAGTTTTGGCTCCATTTTTACCGTATTTGGCTGAGCACATCTACCAAGAATTGGGCAGAAGTTGTGGTAGTTTACAGGAGTCAGTCCATTTAGAGGATTGGCCACTGGTCAACGAAGAATTAACCAATGAAGATGTCTTAAAAGAAATGTCATTTGTTAAGAGAGTGGTCGAGCTCGGATTGTCAAAAAGATCAGAAGTTGGTATAAAAGTCCGTCAACCGTTGCGGCAATTTACAATTTTCAACCCGCCTACCGGCGAGGCAGGTTTTCAATTTTCCAGTATCGAATATGCTGATTTAATAAAGGATGAATTAAATGTAAAAGAGATTAGTTTTAATAAAGACGAAAGTGGTGAATTAAAAGTTGAACTCGATACCAACATCACCGTTGACTTAAAAGAAGAAGGATTATTGCGTGAGTTGGTGCGGACGATTAATAATTATCGCAAAGAAATTAAATTAACACTGAATGATAGAATAAAAATTGAATATCAGACCGATGATGAAATGATGAAAAAAGTTTTTGGTCAATATAATAATGAATTAAAGAAACAAACACTAGCAGAAGAGATAATTGTGAGTGAATCAGAATTAGCTCAGGTTAAAGTAAATGATATTTTGATTGGCTTAGCTGTTATAAAGATATAATTTTAATAGTAGTTTTTGATAAAATGTATTATTCTTTGACGGCGATCATTCTCAAGCGCCAGGATTTTAAGGAGGATGATTTGTTGGTGACTGTTTATTCACGCGAAAAGGGTAAAATTTCTTTGGTGGCGCGAGGTGCTAAGAAAATTTTATCTAAATTAGCCGGCCATCTAGAGCCGGTTTCTTTAGTTATCATAAATGCGGCGACTGGTCGAGGCATTGACCAGTTGATTGGATGCGAAATAAGTCAGAGTTATTATAGATTGAAAAATAATTTAAAAAATATTGAATTGGCCGGCTGGTTTTTGAAAATTCTAGACGATCTTACTTTGGAAAATCATAAAGATGAACAAATTTTTAATTTGATTCACAAATATCTTGACTTTTTAAATAAAGAAGCTCAAGATGATGGTGTTGCTCGAGTGGCCGCTACTTTTAAGCTGCTCTATTTGTTAGGTTTTAACCCAGTTCATAAAGAAGAGCAGAAATTACGCGCAGAGATTAATTACATTATTAAGCACACTATATCGGAAATTAAACATAGTCACGATATTAAAAATAAACTTGGCGAGTTAAACAAATTATTAAGCCAAGAAATAAGTGAACACTTATAATTACAAGGAGGCTGTGTGTATAAGCTGAAAATTAAAGATGGCTTGCCGGTGATTGTTCATGATAGTGAAATCGAACAAGACAAATTTTTTTTTCTGGCAGCGACTGATGCTGACAATTGCCATGCAGGTGATTACGAATTAACCGAAGCCATGAGCTTGGGTGAAATTCTCACTGGTTACGCCGAGGACCCGCGTTGTTTAGGTATTGACGTTGATGGCCGGCGTATTAATTTTTCCAGTGGTCATTCTAACGCGGTTAAACCGAACACACCCAAACGGGTAGTCGGTAGTGTGGTCGGATCAGCACTCCGTTTCCGATTTCGTTGAAAACATAGGGGAGCGAGTTATGTGTTTTGGTATTTTTGCAAGAAAAAAAGAGCCGCAAGTCGGTTTTGGTCCTGTTCGAACAGCTCTCGTTGAAGATCAGGGTGCAACATATCAGCACCAAGTCAGGGAAGTTATGGTGAATGGTAAACCAACAGGCAATTTTGTGCACGATACTGGGAGCTATTCTCAACAAGTCAGAGGCAGAATAGTCGAAGTTAAATAGTTTTTTTAACACATTGCATTTTTTCACAAAGTAAGATTTTCCATTCTTACTTTTTTAATTTGATTTTTAATATAAAAAAATGTTAAAGTGGAAAGAGAATATGTATAAATTACTGAAAAAATCAAAAAAAACACAAGCCCGCATTGGCATCTTAACTACGCCCCATGGTCGGATAGAGACGCCGTTTTTTATGCCGATTGCCACTAAGGCCTCAGTTAAGGCATTAACTGCTAATGATGTTACAGATTTAGGCGCGCAGATAATTCTTGCTAATACTTATCATCTTTATTTGCAGCCAGGTCTAGAAATTATAAAAAAGTTTGGCGGACTGCACAAATTTATGAATTGGCCGGGCCCGATTTTAACCGATTCCGGCGGTTATCAGGTTTTTTCTTTGGGTGAGAAAAAAAAATATGGACCAAGTGGCGAAAATTTTCAAGGTCCAAAATCTCGATATCTAACCAAGACCAATGACGAAAATTTAAGTTTAGTAAAAATTACCAATGACGGTGTAGAGTTTAAGTCTTTTATTGATGGGTCTAAGCACTTTTTTTCACCGGAAAAAGTTCAAGATATTCAAGATGTTTTAGGCTCGGATATAAAAATGGTTTTGGATGTCTGTTCGCCACACCCGTGTGCAAAAAGTCAGGCGGAACATGACATGAAGCTGACTCATGAATGGGCAAAAAGAGCAATTGAATATCATAATTTGAGAAGTAAGAAGCAAGAATTAAGAAGTAAGGGATTGCTTTTTGGTATTGTCCAGGGCTCAGTTTATAAAGATTTGCGTTTAAAATCAACCAAGTTCTTGAGTAATTTAAATTTTGACGGGCTGGCCATTGGTGGACTCGCTGTTGGTGAAGATAACAAAAAAATGTATTCCGTTTTAGATTACACTCTGCCGGTCTTACCCAGTAATAAACCTCGATATTTAATGGGTGTTGGACGTCCAGAAAATATTATAGAAGCCGTGAAAAGAGGTATTGATATGTTTGATTGTGTCATACCGACGCGTGAAGCGCGGCATGGTCGTCTTTACAAAATGCAAAAAACAATTAACAAAAAACAATTTTATGAAATAATAAATATAAATAATGCAAAATTTAAAAAAGATATTAAACCAATTGATAAGAATTGTGATTGTGAATTGTGTCGAAATTACAGCGCTGGTTATTTGCACCATTTATTTAAAGCGGGTGAACCTCTGGCTTTAAGGCTGGCTACCTCACATAATGTGAAGTTTTATTTAAAATTGATGACAACATTGCGCGAACTGATTCAAAATAACAAATTATAATACCTTGACTTATTTTTTTAAAATTTTTACAATATGTAGATCATTACTTTTGATATTTTAAAAAGAGGAGGTAAATCGTGACAGTTATAATGACACCAACAGAAGCCAATCAATTGTTGGCCAGACCAGAAATGAAAACAAGATTAAGGGTCACAGAGCCAGGACCAATAAAGGTGGGTAAATTTATTTGTCCAATTTGTCGTAGCGAGCATGTGATTAGCCTACCAGAAGGAGTTACACAGGAAGAATTTAAACCGAGCTTTAGAGAATTACATGAAAAATATGGCGGTTGTACTATTTTTTTTACCGCACCAAAGTTTAGATCCAGTTAAGCGAATCCTATCAATTCGCTTTTTTTTATTATATCTAATAAAGAATCACCCATAAGAGTGGTCCTTATCTTAAGAAAATTATAGATTTGAGCAAGTAATAGCCACCGCTAAAGCATCGGCGGCATCATCAGGTTTAGGGATCTCTTTTAAATTTAGGATAATCTTAACCATACTTTGCATTTGCTTTTTGTCAGCTCGGCCATAAGAGGTAATAGCTTGTTTAACTTGTAAGGGTGTAAATTCTAAAACTGGCACTTTATTCTTAATTAAAGTCATTAAGATAACACCACGCGCTTCACCGACTTTTAGAGCTGTTTTAACGTTATTGGAGAAGAATAACTCCTCTACTGCTGCTTTTGTGGGTTGATATGTTTTTATTATTTTTTCCAACTCCAGGGCAATTTTTTCTAGACGCGCTGGATGGTCAGTGTTAGCTTGAGTAGTAATACAGCCATAGTCGATTAATTCAACTTTATTCTTTTCTGCTTTTATCAAACCATAGCCAGTGGTGGCCACACCCGGATCAATACCAATAATTACCATAAATGAAAATTTTAAATTTTTAATTTTCAATTTTCAATGACGACGTGTTTGAAAATTGTTTCGCAGTAATCTCTTTGGCTAAAATCATAAAATTAGATATCCGCATTTGTGTAGTGTTCGCTAACATCATCAAGATCATCGAGGGCTTCGAACAGAGCTTCCACTTTTTTGACGATTTCAGAGTCGGTTATTTTAACTGTTTCCTTTGGAACAAATTCCAATTGAGCTGACTCAACAGTGAGATTATCTTTTTCTAACGTTTCCTTAATCTTCTGTAGATTTTCTATTTTTGTATAAACTGTTATACCTTCATCATCAATAATCAAATCATCTACCCCAAGATCAATCAACTTTAATTCTAACTTTTCCTTGTCGTCTGTTGTCTGTAGTTTATCGTTTATCGTCAGTCTAACCACTCCTTTTCTTTCAAACTGCCACATCACAGAATTTGGGCCGCCCAAACTGCCGCCATGATCTTGTAAAGTATGCTTAATTGCACTGACAGTGCGATTGGTGTTATCAGTGATTGCTTCAATAATTAGTGCGATGCCACTCGGACCAAAACCTTCATAGATTTCTTCTTTAATCTGGGCCCCTTCTAATTCGCCAGCGCCTTTTTTTATGGCGCGGTCAATATTTTCTCGAGGCACGTTAAAAGAACGCGCTTTATCAATAGCCATGCGCAGTTTGAAATTCATAATTGGGTCGCTGCCCGAGCGGGCGGCGATGGTGATATTGTTGGCCAGTTTAGTAAAAGCAGCGCTTCTTTTGGCATCAACGGCAAATTTTCTACGTTTTGTTGTTGCCCATTTTGAGTGTCCGGACATATATTTTTTTAATTCTTATTGAGTTATAATAACAATTTTTTTCTTTAAAATCAAGCTTTTTTTGCCAGATAGGGTGATAAAAGATATAATTAAATTATTAGTAATAATTTTTATTTTATGGTATCACTCGATAATTCAAAAACCTATAAAAAATTAGACCGTCATCAAGTGGCCGATTCAATTAATTTGTTTGCTGAACAACTGAGGGAGGCTTATCTGGAAAGTCAAAAAATAAACCTGCCAATGAGTTATAAAAAAATCAAAAATATTTTAATTAATGGTATGGGCGGGTCGGCTTATTGTGGTTATGTTTTAAAAGCCTTATATGATCATGAATTAAAAGTTCCAGTCGAAACAACAAATAGTTATAATCTACCCGGCTGGGTTAATCAGGATACTTTAGTTGTCACTTCTAGTTATTCTGGCACAACTGAAGAGACAGTCAACAGTTTTTATCAGGCCCAAAAGAGAAAAGCCAAAATTATTGCTATTTGTCAGGGTGAACTATTGGCGCGTTTAGCTTTAAAAAATAAGGTACCGAGCTACATTTTTTCCGCCAAAAATAATCCCAGTAATCAGCCACGCATAGGGCTCGGCTACACCATCGTGGGTTTGTTAGGATTATTTGCTAAAATTAATTTAATTAATTTTAAAAAAAATGATTTTAATTCAACCTTAAACCTGGTTAAGAGAGTTAATAATCAATGGTCAAACAAAATAGCAACCATCAAGAATCCCGTAAAAAGTTTAGCCTTAAAATTAAACAACAGGCGGCTATTGATTATTGGCGCCGAACACCTGGCGGCCAATGCTCACATTTTAGCCAATCAATTGAATGAAACCAGTAAAACTTTAGCCGCTTTTCATCTAATTCCGGAACTCAACCATCATTTAATGGAAGGGATTCGCTTCCCAATTAGTAATAAAAAAGATTTGGCCTTTTTATTTCTTGATTCCGAAATTTATGATATGAAGATAAAAAAGAGGTTTCAAGTGACAAAAAAAGTGGTTGCCAAAAACGAGATTAAATATTTCAATTTCAGCGCGCTCGGTAAAAATACTTTAGAACAGACCTTTTCAACAATGGTTTTTTCCGGTTGGCTGAGCTACTATCTTGGTATTCTTAATAATGTGGATCCAGTAAAAATTCCCTGGGTTGATTATTTTAAGAACGAGTTGGCTAAATAGCAGATATTTGTCCGGTTTATGAGAGATATTATAAAAATAATATTCATTAGCTTTTTGTTAGTTATATTTATTAGTTTGTTGTTTTTAGTTAAAAATAATTCAGTTGATAAAAGTATTATGACTAATAAATCTGAGAAAAAAAATAAAATAGTTCGTCAAGCGGCTGTCGCTGGCTCTTTTTACCCTGCTGATCCAAAAAAATTGCAGGTGCTAGTGAATGATTTATTAAATAAAGTTCAAACCATAACTACCTCGGTACCGCAAATAATTATTGTGCCTCATGCTGGTTATGTCTTTTCCGGCCAAACAGCAGCTCATGCCTTCAGGAGTCTTGAAAGCCGAGAATACAATAACGTGATTATTCTTGGTTCGAGTCATAATTATCCCTTACAGGGGATGGCACTTTATGATGGTGATGCTGTGGCGACACCCTTAGGTAAGGTGACTGTTGCTAGAAAGTTAGTGAATGAACTAATTGACAAGAACGATAACATATATATCAACAACGAAAGTCATGAGATAGAACATTCCCTCGAAGTGCAAATCCCTTTTTTGCAGACAGTTTTAAAAAAAGACTGGCAAGTTATTTTGGGTTTAATTAACAGTGATGATACAGGAAAATTAAAATCAATTGCTAAAACTTTAGCAGAGATAGTTAAAGCCTATCCCGGAACTTTGATTGTGATTAGTTCTGATTTAGCACATTATCCTAGTTATGACGATGCGGTTTACAGTGATCAGAATATTTTGGCAGCGGTTGGCGTTGGTGATATTGAACAGTTGATAAAAACAGAGCAGCACCTCATGACTGAAAACATAGCTGGTTTAGAGACCTGTGCCTGTGGCATGAGCGCCATTAAAGTCGGACTCCACATTGCCGAGGCACTTAGTTTGAAAGGAGAGATTTTGCATTATAGTAACTCCGGAGATATCCCCAATTATGGTGATAAAAGTCGCATAGTCGGGTATGGAGCGGTAGCATTTATGACAGACAACAAACAACAGACAACAAACAACAGACAACAAGAGATTAACGGTCATGAGTCGTTAGTTGTTAGTCGTAAGTTAACCCAAGAAGAGCAGTCAGCAGCTTTGAAATTAGCGCGCAATACTTTAGAGCTGGCTTTTGGTTTAGCAAAAAAGGAATATCTTGATTATCAGAAATATCCCATTTTCCAGGAAAAGCGCGGTTTGTTTGTTACTTTAAAACATGGTGAAAGTTTACGTGGATGTATTGGTTTAATTGAGCCGATTGACGAGTTAAGCACAGCTATAAAAGAAATGTCTGAAGCCGCGGCATTTGATGATCCGCGTTTTTCAGCAGTGACAAACAATGAATTATCGAGCTTAACTATTGAAGTTTCTGTCTTAACATCGCCGCAATTAACTAGTAATCCTGATGAAATTGAGTTGGGTCGTCATGGAGTGATAGTGAAAAGTGGTGGTCGGTCAGGCGTTTTTTTGCCACAGGTAGCCACAGAAACCGGCTGGAATTTAGCGACATTTATGTCGCATTTGTGCGTTGACAAGGCAGGATTAAATCAAGAGTGTTGGTATGATGGCACGGCTGAAGTTTATACTTTTGAGGCACAGGTGTTTAGTGAGAATTAATAAAAATTACATCAATGACATTAAAACAAAAAATTTTTTTTATACCATGGGTTGTGGTGATGATGTTTGATATTGGCATCATAGTTGTTTTTATTTCTTATTTTTTAGACACTAATCAGCCTAATTTATATTATTTTTTATTGGTTTGTTTAATAGCTTTTATTCTTACACGGTTGAGGTTATTTTTTTTCGGACAGAAGACAGTTTTACACAAATATTATTTTGCCGCAAGCAAAGATGATTGGTTATTTATTGGTTTTATTAGTAGTGCTATGGCAATTCTCATAACAACCTATTTAGTTAAGTACTGGGAACTAAGCATATTTCAGAGTTTGTTCTTAACTGATTTAAAAACCTCGCCGATTATAATGTTAGATATATTAAATAATAATTATCATCTGTTAAGTTTTTATCTTATTATTTTTATTTTTATAAATTTACCATTGGTTTTTATTTATGAAGCTGTTAAAAATAGATACGGTTCGAGTTATGATCAATCACTAAAAACATTTTTAATAATCTTGGCCATGTTACTTATTTTTATTTTTTTATATTTTTTTATTTCGGAACCGGCAGCTAGTTTTTGGAAGGGTGTTGTGAATTTAAGTTTAGTTAAAAATTTCTTAGCTTATATTTTTTCCGGTTCGTTGCTTTATTTTAATTTATATTTTTTACTGAAACGAGCTTAGAATTTGAAATAATTAAAAAACGGACCTTTTAATTTCGGTCCGTTTTTTAATTTAGCTAGCTAAATAATTATTGAGCAGCTTGCTTGGCTTTGTAGTCTTCAATTGATTTAATAACCGGTGAATCAACAGTCAGATCTTCATAGAACATGACATGATCTTTGTTGATAAACATTTTATCGGCTGGCCGATGGAGCTCAGTACCAAATTTAATTAAGACCAATTGCTGTTGAGTCTGCTGAGCTGGCTGAACACCTTGTTCGCCTGAGGCTGGCTGAGCTGGCTGGATTGGCACATTTTGAACCTGGAGATAATAGATGTCTGACAATTCAGGATAGTCAGAGCTAACATTTTTTAATCTCCCGAAATAAACTTGACCATTGGTCAAAAAGACTGCCTGCCAGTCGCCGGTCGGGCCAAAAAATCCGGGTGTTGCCGGGTTAGTGGCTGCTGTTTTCTTCAAACCCAATACATCCCATTTGGTATATTGTGAGACTGCATATAAAACAGCCAAGACGACAATCGCTAAAATTAAGATCACAATGACAGCTTTTAAAAATCCGCCTTTTTTCTGGGTCGGTTTTTCAAAAGACTGAGCCAAGTCTTCATTTTTTTTGATATCTTCTGCCATTTTTTTATTTTTTATTAATGTTTTTCACATTAATAATTAATTTTTTAAAATTGTTGACCTTTATTAACCCCGCACCTGGATTCAAGAGACCTTTTATTCTTATAGCCCAGGTGCAAGGTAAATTATTTGATAATTTGACCTTTTGATTAAATTAATCAACCGGTCGAGTCAGCAAATAAACTATTTCAGGCCGAAATTTTGTTGCCACCAGTTTTTTAAGTTATTGAACAAATTTTTATCCTGTGCACCGAGGACAACTTTTTGATTTTGACTGCTCAGCACCAATTCTCGACTGACTTGCCGATTCAGATAACCCGACCAACCAACAGAGGCAATCAGCGTCAGGCTTAAGACAATTAGAGAGATGGTAAAAGCCAGTGACCAATATTTAATTTTTGTCGGCAGGGCGCTTAGATGACAGAAAGCATAATGTGGCATCCGAAAAACATTTTTCAAGGCTTGGTTAAGGTGAAAAATATTATCCTGCCAGGAATCTTTCAAAGTATAGTGGTGAAAATTATAGTAGTGCGCTTCAATTTTTTCTCTAATAATTTCTAAAATTGTCTGGTTTAAGTCGTCAGCATCAGTTTTTTTCTTTGGTTGAATATTGGCGGGTGATACCTTTTTAAACTTCATTAGGGCAATCTTTTTTGTCCAGTTAATGGCGGTTGTGTTCTTACTGAACCAGTTATTCAGATAAATTTCCGAATTTGATGAGTAATCTTTAGTTATGGCCATTTTTTCCTCTTGATTTTTTCTAAAAATTATGCTATTATTATATCATAAACCTCTCCTAAAAAGGACTAAAAAATACGCGCTTACCTAATTTATTCTTTTTTGACGGAGGGGTTTTTTATTTGGACAGCATTTTTTCTTGGTATTTTTTAATCGTCTGTAAAATTTTACTGTTTTCCTTAAGATTTTCAACAAACATCACGAAACTGCGGTTAATAATCATTTGATCTTCTGGACCATGGAGTTCAGTGCCCAGTTTTATAATGGAAAGGTCACTAAGCTGTCTTTCTTCACCGCCTTGGAGATAATTCAGGAAATTTTCCGGATAATAATAAATATTTTTTAAAACCAGCTCATTTTCTTTTTCTGCAATTATTTGTCCGAAATAAACCTGTCCATTTTCTAGAAAGACTGCCTGCCAGCGATCCTGATAACGCTCAGTGTTATTTTTTTCACCGGTTTGGACAATAATTAACATTGCTGTCAGAGCAATAACTAAAACAATCAGAACTACTAAAACAAGAAAATACAGCCTGCTTGGGCTTTTTTTTATTTGATTTTTATTAGCTAAAGTGCGTGGCGTTTCAAAGACTGTTGGAGC
>CAYSSY010000018.1:0-18638 GCA_964434055.1 uncultured Gammaproteobacteria bacterium
GTACTCTTTCAAAAAAAGAAGCTTGTTTATTGATTATTTACTGGTTGCTTTTTGTAGTTGTGGAATTTACGGTAAACAGGTAAAATAAGTGTACATAGCCTCAAATTCCGTCGGCGTCCAAAGCGAGGGCGAGGCGGAAGAGGGGTGTGGGGGGAATTCCGCCTCGCCCGAGCCGAAGCGAAGCCCCGTCGCCCTGCTCGTTCAGAGCAGGGTCTCGCAAAAAAGTTTTGTTTTCCTTTTAGAAGAAAAAGAAATCGCGCGCCAAATCAAAAAATGCGAAGAAAACTTTTTTTGCGGAACAGCGAGCGAAGCGAGCGGTGGCGGGGCGGAGCGAATTAGTCGGGATTTTGTTCAAAATGAGTTCTGACTTTTTCCAACAAACACCACCAGTTAAAATATAAGATTGCTTTATTAAAGCATTTTATCTATTCACCAAAGCCATTTTAGCTCAGTTGGTAGACCTGCCCGCCACAGCCTGAGCCATCCTAGCTCAGTTGGTAGAGCAACGGTTTTGTAAACCGTAGGTCGTCGGTTCGAGCCCGACGGATGGCTGAGGCGATGGCAGGCGGGGCAACGGTTTTGTAAACCGTAGGTCCCCGGTTCGAGCCCGGGAAATGGCTAATGAGCGTACAGGTAAACTATATTTATAGAGTTAAGTAAGGATCAGTTAATTAAATATAATGACAGATAATGTTCTCTCCACGATTACATCAGGGAGTTTTTTATTTGCTTAAATTAGCTTATTTTGTTATTATTTTCATATGATTACCTCAAAAGGACTTAGAAGAAAATATATTGAATTTTATAAAAAAAATGGACATGCGGAAATTCCCAGCGCCTCGGTAATTCCGGAAAATGATCCTTCGGTTTTATTTACTACAGCTGGGATGCATCCTTTGGTGCCATTTTTGTTGGGCGAAAGACATCCACAAGGCAAACGCTTAGTTAATTCGCAAAAATGTATCCGAACTGGCGACATAGATGAGGTTGGAGACAAAACCCATCATACTTTTTTTGAAATGCTTGGCCACTGGTCAATCGGCGATTATTTTAAAGAAGAAGCAATCAAAATGACTTATCAGTTTTTTGTCAAGGAAATCGGGTTAGATCCTAACAAGCTAAGTGTGACTGTATTTGCGGGAGATGAAAATGCGCCACAAGATACGGAGGCAATTAATATCTGGAAATCTGTTGGTTTAACCGAGGACAGAATTTTTCTCCTGTCTCGTAAAACGAACTGGTGGGAGCCTGAAGGTTCAGGCGGGCCTTGCGGGCCGTGTACTGAGGCGTTGTATTGGACAGGTAGAGGCAAACCGGATAAGTCGAATCCCGATAATTCAAATTGGGTGGAGATTGGTAATGATGTTTTGATGCAGTATAAAAAGTTGGGACCAGGAAAATATGAATCAGCTACTCAAAAAAACATTGATAACGGTACTGGCTTAGAACGGACTTTGGCGGTAATTAACGGCTTTGATGATAATTATTTAACAGACGTATTTTTGCCATTAATTGAAAAAATAGAAATTTTGTCCAATAAAAAATATATTTTTAAACCTGGCCTTGCTGGTTTACATGAAATAAATCAATGTTGGATAGATACTATGCGTTCAATGCGCATTATCGCAGATCATTTACGAGCGGCAACTTTTATCATGGGTGATGATTTGGGTATTGGGCCATCCAATGTTGACCAAGGATATGTGGTTAGAAAACTTATTCGACGTGCTATTCGTCATGGGCGATTAATCGGCATTAAGGATAATTTTACTGCTCAGATAGCGGAAGTAGTTATTAACACAATGAGTGATGTTTATCCGGAATTATTAAGAAATGAGAAATTTATTAAAGATAATTTGATAGCAGAAGAAGATAAATTTATCAGAACATTACATGAAGGATTGAGGGTTTTTGAGAGAGAAATAGAAAGATTAAAGGACAAGCAGATGAATGGGAAAACTGTATTTGATTTATATCAATCATATGGTTTCCCTTTAGAGTTAACCAGAGATTTGGCACACGAAAAAGGGTTGATAATTGATGAGATCGGTTTTGAAGAAGAATTTAAAAAACATCAGGATCTGTCACGGACAGCTGCGGCCGGTAAGTTTAGAGGGGGATTAGCAGATCATTCTGAGAAAGTAACTGCTTATCATACGGCAACGCATTTATTAAATGCTGCCTTGAGGAAAGTTCTAGGAGATCATGTTTATCAAAAAGGTTCTAATATTACCGAGGAAAGAATGAGATTTGATTTCTCTCACGATAAAAAAATGACCACTGAAGAGTTAAAACAAACGGAAGATATAGTAAACGAGCAAATTGCCGCTGGCCTAAATATTAACTACCAAGAGTTAAGTTTATCAGAAGCAAAAGCTAAAGGAGCCATTGGGGTGTTTGCTGATAAATATGGAGAAAAAGTCAAAGTATATTCTGTTGGTAATTTCAGTATCGAAATTTGCGGCGGACCACATGTAAAAAATACAAAAGAACTAGGTCATTTTAAGATTATAAAAGAAGAAGCATCATCTTCGGGTGTAAGACGTATTAAGGCTATATTAAATCAATAATAAAATGCCAAACAACTATAAAGCCTATAAAATAAGAAGTTACAAAAATTACCAAAAAAAAATTACTTTACCCTATAAAAAAATTGGAGCGCTCTTTGGTGTTATCATTATTTCTGCAGTTATTTTATTTAGCTATGTTTTTCCTAAAGCAGAAGTTATTTTGGTGCCAAAAACTTTGATAAAAAATATTGAGCTGGAATTGATTTTAGAAAATCAACGTGCTTCAAATGCAGAGAAGTTTATTTTATCCGTTCATGAAGAGAGCCGAGAAATAGAAGAAAGTGATGTTTTTAAAATTAGTCAGCAATCTGATTTTGGTGAACCGGCAGCTGGTAGTGTTCTATTTTTTAATAAAACCAACAAAGATTATATTTTGAAGGCTGGTCAAAATCTTCAAGCCGCAGACAATCAGAATTATTATGTCTTAAAAGAAATAAAAATACCAAGCAGTAAGGTTTCTTCTTCAGGGGAGATTGATATCGGACAGGCAGAGGTTGAAGTTGCTGCTCAGACTATAGGCGAACAGTCTAATCTGACTTCAGGACGGATGACTATTACTGAACTAGATAAGAGTTTGGCTGAAAAAATTTATGGTGAAATAGTAAAACCTTTAAGTGGAGGCTGGAAGAAAAATGGTCAGATTGTTACTCGGCAGATTATTGCGGCCGCCACATCATCTCTCTTGGCGTCAGCGACTGATAATTTAAGAGCCAGTTACAAGAATGACGTTAACCAAACAGATGATATGGTTTTAAGTAGCTTAATTTTTGAAAATACAAAAGAAAAATTTGACCCTCAACTCAACATAGAAACTGAACAAGTTAAAGTTACTTTATCAACAGTTGCCAAGTATTGGTCTTTTAATAAAAAGGATTTTGAAAGTATAATTAGAATAAAATTAAAAAATGATGGTATGGCGAACTGGCAGGAGCAAAAATTCATAATTAATAATTTTGATTTTCAAAAAAGTTCTGATAGTTCGAAAGCTGTAGCCCGCGGCTCTTTAGAGTTAGTTCCTGATTTAAACCTTGATGATATAAAAAAGCAAATTATTGGTAAATCAACACAAGACGCCAGACGTTTATTGCTAACCAATAAGGATATAAAAGATGTTCATCTGATTGTTAGATATAGTCTTTTTAGTCGATTGCCTTTTTTTAGTGAAAAAATCCATATAAGTAATATTAATTAATTTTTAGCTAATTTAAGCAAAAAAACATAGAGTTCTAATGCGCTGTGGTTATAATCTTGACATTAGAAAAAAAATATAATAGTATTAAAATGATAAAAATGAAGAAAAATTTAGTAAATATTAAGCAGTGAATTTAGTTTACAAGTCTAAACTAAATTATTTAGTATATCAATTTAGTGAGAAATTATTAAATATGTCTATTGATACCGATCTGAATCACGTTAATAATTCAGGTAGCAGTGAAAAAGAGTTATTTAAAAATTATCAAATTACCACAAAAGGTTTTATAGAAATTAATGGCGAAGTGGTTGAGGCCTTGCCTGCCACGACTTTTAAGGTTAAATTAGAAAACGGTCAGGAAATATTGGCTCATATGTCTGGGAAAATAAGAATGAATAAAATTTTAATTATTCCGGGCGATAGGGTTAAATTAGAAATAAGTCCGTACGATTTAACTAAAGGTAGAATTATATTTCGTTATTAATAAAAATTTTATTTACCTAATTTAAGGTTTCTTTTTTTTACGATTAATATGAAAGTTAGAGCATCAGTTAAACCAATTTGTAAAGATTGTCAGCGTATACGCCGAAAGAAGCGTTTAGTTGTTATTTGTAAAAATCCTAAACACAAACAAAGACAGGGATAAATATAATTTATTTGATATTAATTAAATTAATATAAAAATTATGGCGCGTATCGCCGGTGTTAATTTACCAAACGATAAAATTGTAGTAATAGGTTTGACCTATGTTTTTGGTATCGGTCATCATACGGCTGCCAAAATTTTAAGTCAGACTAAAATTGATGCTAATAAAAGAATTAAAGATTTAACAGAAACGGAAGTCAATACTTTAAGAGAAATTATTGAAAAACAATATAAAGTAGAAGGTGAATTAAAACGCGAAGTTCTTGGTAGTATAAAAAGATTGAGAGATATTGGCTGTTATCGCGGTTCACGTCATGCAAGGAATTTACCGGCACGTGGTCAAAGGACTAAAACTAACAGTCGAACAGTGCGAGGAAATATCAGAAAAACAATGGGTTCTGGTCGGAGACCAGCCGCTCAAAAAACATAATTTATGAATATGAACAATGAAATTGATAAAAATTCAGAGATAGCAGAAGAAACAAAATCTGTTATTCAAGAAAAGACAGAAGAATCCCCGGTTCTTAATGTAATTAAAACGCGCAAAAAGAAAAAAGAACCTTTTTTGAGAGGTGGGCGCGGACAGGTTCACGTTAAAGCAACGTATAATAATACAGTGGTAGCTGTGACTGATTTAAATGGGGCAGTGTTGATTTGGTCGTCAGCAGGGAAATGTGGTTTTAAAGGGCCGAAAAAAGCGACACCTTACGCCGCAACAGTGATTGTGGAATCAATGATAGAAAAGGTTAAAAATTATGGTATAAAAGAAGTTGATGTATTTGTTAAGGGTGTTGGTGCTGGTCGCGAATCAGCCGTTAGAGCATTCAGTAACCACGGTGTGATGATTAATGTCATTAAAGACATGACACCCGTACCGCATAACGGTTGCCGCGCCCCAAAACCGCGGCGAGTTTAATTAAACTAAAGTTGTAAATAAAACTATGGGTCGTGATATAAATGCACAATGTAGAAAATGCCGGCGTGCCGGTGTAAAACTTTTACTGAAAGGTGAAAGATGTTTGAGTCCCAAATGCGCGATTACAAAAAGAAACTATCCTCCAGGTATTCACGGTTCTAAGGGTAAGTCAAGACTCTCAGAATACGGGGCGCAACTTAGAGAAAAGCAGCAGTTGAAAGCTACTTATGGTTTACTGGAAAAGCAATTTCGTAATTATTATTTTTTAGCTTTTAAAAAGAAAGGTGATACTGGTTTGGAGTTAGTAAGGTTATTAGAGACAAGATTAGATAATATAATTTTTAGGTTAGGGTTGGCTAAATCACGTAGGCAAGCACGACAATTAGTCGCTCATGGCTTGTTTAAAGTTGATGGACGTCACATAGATATTCCTTCAAGAATAATGAAACCCGGTGAAATCATCGAAATTAAAAAAAATAAATCTTTAGAAAAAGGCGTTCTTGCTGATAATTTAGCAAAAGCTGGGTCAAGCGAAATTCCTGAGTGGTTAGCGTTTGATGGTCAGACTAAAAAGGCAAAAATAGTGAGATTGCCAAATGATAAAGATTTGATTTTTAATGTAAATCTACGCTCAATAGTAGAATTTTATTCTCGTTAATAATTTTTTATATCGGAATATTATGAAAAAAATACCCACGCCGACAAAATTTGAAAAACAAGAAATAGGCGATAATAAATATCAATTTGTTATTGAGCCGTTTTACCCTGGTTACGGTACGACGATAGGCAACGCATTGCGTCGTGTTTTATTATCTTCATTACCTGGGGCAGCAATTACAGCGGTCAAGATAAAGGGTGTTGATCATGAGTTTTCAACGCTGCCAAATGTTAAAGAAGATGTTGTGGATATTATTTTAAACTTAAAGAAAGTAAGGGTAAAAGTTGAGGTAGAAACAGATGAACCGATTAAAATTTTTATTAGAGTTAATAAAGAGAAAGAGGTTAAGGCAGGAGATTTTGAAAAACAGGCAGGGGTTGAAATTACTAATCCCGAATTAAAAATATGTACCGTTACCGATTTGGCAGGAGATTTTGAAATTGAAGCTTGGGTAGAGAAGGGGCGTGGTTATTTGCCGGTAGAAATGCGCGTTAAGAAAGAAAAGGAAATTGGTGTTATTGAAATAGATTCTTTATTTTCACCGGTTAGACAAGTCGGCTTTAGAATCGAAAATGTGCGTGTCGGAGAGATGACGAATTT
Source organism: uncultured Gammaproteobacteria bacterium (assembly GCA_964434055.1). Taxonomy (GTDB): domain Bacteria; phylum Patescibacteriota; class Patescibacteriia; order UBA2196; family CAYSSY01; genus CAYSSY01. Next base: position 6,583 of record CAYSSY010000018.1, read on the forward strand.
TGATCGAGTGATCATTGAAGTTGAGACCGATGGTACCATTGAATGCCAGACAGCTCTTGAAGAATCATTAAAAATATTAATTGATCAATATAATAATGTTTTGGATCAGGTATTAGGTAAAGAAACGGTTTCTGAGAATTTAGAACAGATAGAATCTGAAACAACCGTTAGTGAACATGATGTTTACGATACATCAAACAAAAATATGGAAGATCAAGAAAGTAAGAAATTGAATGAGGCTGAAAATGAAATCCCTGAGTCAATTAGTGAGGAATCTGGAAAACAGCCAAAGAAAAAAAGAGGTCGCCCTAAAAAAATAGTTGATAATAATTAATTCTTATAAGCTAATGAGACACAGTAAATCAAAAAAAACACTTGATAGACCAGCCGCAGCACGTAAGGCTTTGATAAAAAGTTTATTAAACTCTTTGATTTTGTATGAAAAGGTTAAAACCACTGAAGCTAAAGCTCGGGTTTTGCGACCAGTTATTGAAAAGCTAGTTAGTCGTGCAAGAATTGATTCAGTTCATAATCGCCGCGAAGTGGCAAAAAAAATATCTGCTCAAAACGTGATTAAGAAATTATTTGAAGTAATTGGTCCACGTTTTAAAGATAGAAAAGGTGGTTATACACGAATTGTAAAAATGTCACGCCGAGCAGGAGATAACGCAAAAATTGCATTAATAGAATTCGTTTAATAATTTTATATGGCAACGGTGAATAAAACATACACTATAAATGCTACTCATGAAGTTTTTGGACGATTGGCGAGTCGTGTAGCATTATTATTAAGAGGAAAAAATAATACTAAATTCCAGCATAATGTCTTGTCTGGAAATGTTGTCATTATAAAAAATATTACAGGCATAAAGTTTTCAGGAAAAAAATATGAACAAAAAACATACCATCACCATACTGGTTATTTAGGACATGTACGGCAAGATAAACTGAGACATTTATTCGAAACAAGTCCGGAAAAAGTTTTTACTAAAGCTGTTTATAACATGCTTCCTACTAATAAGCTTCGGAATGAATGGATGAAGAATTTGAAATTTGAAAAATAATTAAATTACGAAACTGAAATTAAAATAAATATAATCGGCCATAAGGCTGATTTATTTTTTTGTTTAGAATGTGGACAGAATAGATAATTTTTGATATATTTCTATCTATGAGAATACTAATGACTGGCGGGGGAACTGGCGGTTCAGTGACCCCGTTAATTGCTCTCTATCAGGAATTAAAAAAACGCTTACCAAGTTATGATTTTATTTGGTTAGGTACTAAGTTTGGGCCGGAAACAAAATTACTGTCTGTTTATCAAGATATTAAATTTAAGACTATTAAGAGCGGAAAGTTACGCCGCTATTTTTCGATACAAAATTTGAACGATTTTTTTCGAATTATTTTTGGTTTTTTTCAATCAGTTTGGATTTGCTTACGTGAGCGGCCTTCCATTGTTCTGACAGCTGGATCGTATGTGAGCGTGCCTGTTGTTTGGGCGGCATGGTTATTAAGAATTCCAATATTAATTCATCAGCAAGATATTGAAATCGGACTAGCCAATAAGTTAATGGCACCATTTGCTTCGAAGATTACTGTTGCCTTCCCAGAATTAATAGATTATTTTCCAAATAAAAAAACGATTTATACTGGTAATCCAGTTAGATCAGAATTTATTATAAATAATAATGAATTAAAAAGTGAAAAGATAAAAAAAGATTATGGTCTTGAAAAAAGTAAACCATTAATCTTGGTCATTGGTGGTGGAACTGGTGCGCGAGGTTTAAATGATCTTATTGTGCAGACTGCTCCACTGTTAATTAAAAATTATAGTATTGTTCATTTGACAGGTTATGATTATACAAGAAAATCAGAGATTAAGTTTGTTCATGCTAATTATCGATCATTTGATTTTATAAATGAAGATTTACCCGGATTTATGAAAGCGTCAGATTTAGTGATCACAAGAGCTGGATTAGGTACTTTGAGTGAGCTCGCAGCCCTAGCTAAGGCAGTTGTTATTGTGCCCTTACCAGCCAGCCAACAACTTAAGAATGCTATATATTTTGAAGAACATGGAGCAGCGATTGTTTGTGATCAACAAAAAACAACACCAGAAAAATTTGCTGAAATTATTAATAGATTATTAAGTGATAAAAAAAGTTTAATCAATTTATCGGCAGAAATTTATAAGATTAATAAAAACAATGCCAGTAGCCACATCGCTGATTACATTGAAAACTTAATTAATTAACAGTACCTAAGAGCATGGATAAAAAAAATTATTTAAAATTAGATATAAAAAATATAAAAAAAATTCATTTTATTGGCATTGGGGGCATTATGATGTCGGCTGTGGCTAAGATTTTTATAGCTTATGGACGTCAAGTCAGTGGTTCTGATCAAAGTGAGTCAGCAATTACAATTGAATTACAGAAACTTGGAGTTAGATATTATTTAGGGCATAAAAAAGAAAATATTGAACCGGATGTAAATTTGATTATCTATACAATGGCCATTAGTCAAACTAACGAGGAATTTCTAGAAGCTAAAAAATTAGGCATACCAGTTATGTCTGTTTATCAAGTGCTGGGCTGGCTTTCTAAGAATAAATATACATTAACAGTTTCTGGTATGCATGGTAAGACAACTACGACTGCGATGCTTGGATTGACATTAATTGAAGCTGGATTTGATCCGACCATATTTGTTGGTTCAATGGCTAAAAATTTTGGTAGTAATGTTAGAGTTGGTTCTTCTGATTACTTTGTTTCCGAGGCATGTGAATATCGTGGAAATTTTTTGGAATACCAACCGCAGGTGGCTATTATAACAAACATTGAGGCTGAACACCTAGATTATTTTAAAAATTTAGAAAATATTATATTGACTTTCAATAAATTCGTGGCACAAATTTCAAAAAAAGGTTTTTTAATAGCTAATGGTGATGATGACAATGTTAGACTGGTGGCCGCGACAGCAAAAAGTCGCATAGTTTATTATGGTCTTGATAGTGAATTACTAAAAACCACGACTATTAAACCTAAAGTCAATCTAGATTTTAAAGTTAAAGAAATAATCAGAGAAAATAATGGAACATCATTTCAGGTCATCTCAAAATATTTTAAAAAAACAGAGATTTTTTTCATAAAAGTATTTGGACTACATAATGTCTATAATGCGCTAGCAGTAATCGCTGCCGCAACAATATTAAAAGTTAAACCAGACGTAATCAGGATTGCTCTTGAAAAATTTTCTGGCACTTGGCGACGTTTAGAATATAAAGGAACTAAGAAAAAAATAATATTATATGATGATTATGCACATCATCCAACCGAAGTTAAAGCCTCGCTAAGTGCTTTACGTGAGCAGTTTACTGATAAGAAAATTATTGTTATTTTTCAACCTCATCTTTTTTCGCGCACAAAAGAATTTCTAAAAGAATTTGCCCTAAGTTTTTATGATGCAGATGAAGTCATTTTAACTGATATTTATGCCGCACGAGAGGAAAATAATAAAGATATAAATTCTAAAATGTTAGCCGCAGAAATAAAAAAAATTAATAAAAAAACTTATTATTGCCCAAGTTTTTCTGATATTTTATTATATTTACATAATCACTTATTGGGTGAGGAAGTAGTAGTGACTATGGGCGCTGGGGATATATATAAAGTTGGAGAGATGTATTTAAAAAATAAAATTAAACATTAAAATTATAAATTTAAATAAATGAGTAATTTGGCTGAACAAATTAAAAAAATTTTTCCAGATATTAAACAAAATATTAATTTAAGTAATTTATCATATTTCAACATAGGCGGACCAGCTGAATTTTATCTAGAAACTGGTAATCGTGATCTATTAGCGCAAGCGCTGACTGTTGGGGACTATTTCAAGCTACCGATATTTATTTTGGGAGGAGGTACAAATATTTTGATTAACGATGACGGCGTTAAGGGTTTGGTTATAAAAGTTACTTTAGATGAAATTAAGATTTCCGAAGAAAATGTAAAAGCAGAGGCAGGTGTCAACTTCAGTCGATTGGTTGATAAGAGTCTAAAATCTAATTTAATTGGTTTGGAATTTGCAGCAGGTTTACCAGGTACAGTCGGTGGAGCTGTCAGGGGTAATGCTGGCAGTTTTGGCGGGCAGGTTAGCGATTATATTACTCAGGTTACGATACTTAAAAGAAATGAATCAAAAAATTGGAAGGAAGTTTGTTTGGATAATAAACAATGTCGGTTTGGCTACCGAACAAGTATTTTTAAGGAATCACCCGGTTATGTTATAGTTGAAACTGAATTTAAATTACAAAGAGGTGATCTAATGGCAGCTAGTGCTCAAGCTAAAAAAAATTTATCATATCGTATGGAAAAAACAGATTACCGTCAGAAATGTGCCGGTTCTTTTTTTATGAATATTAAAGGCAGAGATTTTAATGATTTTGTGATCAAGAATCCAAAATTAGAATTGCCTCCAGAAGCTTTAACACGCCAAGCGCTGGCTGCCGGCTGGCTTATTGAACAGGTAGGACTTAAGGGCTATAAATTAGGTGGCGCCAAAGTATCAGATAAGCATGCTAATTTTTTAATTAATTCAGGCGGAGCAACCGCAAGTGATGTTATCAAGCTTGCAAATTTAATTAAGGATGAAGTTAGAAATAAATTCCAGTGTGAACTGCGAGAAGAAGTAGAACTGGTTGGTTTTTAATAATTACAATAAATAATATTAAAACAGAAAAAGATTGATCTGTGTCAATCTTTTTTTTGTATATTAGTTAGGTTTTAACTTCAATATTTCGAAAACTCGGAAAGATATTCCTCACTCTCTCTTTAATGTCATTTTGTAGTGATTTCTCAGCATCATAATACATATGTTCATTACCGGCTCCTTTGATTAGAAATTCCTTATAGAATGAGCCACCGTTTACAATTTTTATAGCTGATTCGATATTAACAGTAATTGTTTCTTCGGTTACAAGAATTTTTATATTATTTATTAATAATTCATTCTGTCGACTAATTGGATGATCCCTGACAATAAATGGCCAATACCTCGAAACTCTTGCCTGTTGATTTTTACTGAACAATTTATTTTCTCTTTGAAGTATTAATTCAATTATTGCTAATTTAAGTTTTAGCTCAGGATTAGCATCTGTTCTTTCTAAGCGTTGATTTTCATGATTGTGCTCAATACGCATATTTTTTCAATAATTTAATTATTTTTTATTATACCTTAATTTAAAAATAGCTAAAAGTTTTTTTGTTGTTCATTTGACAGAAAAAAAATAATATGGTATAGTCTAAATAGTTTTTAAAGTTTAATATATTAAGTTACAAAAAATAAGTTAGTAATATTTAGCTAATCTTAGATAATTAATTTACTATAAATCATTTTATGGTCTCCGGAATTTTGGATAAAGTGATAAGTCATACATATCAAGAAAGCAGGCAAGTCAACTTTTCTGAACTAGTTGGAGAACTTTTTAAATCCTTAAATAGTCGTGAAATTGAAATATTAAAGGAACGTTATGGCTTATTTGATGGCAAAGCTTCAACCTTAGAAGTTATTGGTAAAAAACATAATATCACTCGGGAACGTGTCAGACAAATTGAGAGAGGTGCAATTCATAAAATAAAGTTTAGTAAAAATTTTGAATTTTTAGTGCGTGGCTTCCGTATGAGCGTTATTCAAAATTTGATGAGTAAGGGTGGATTAGCGAGTGAAACCGATATTATTAAAGAATTTTATGAAGAAAATCAGGAGAGCAGTAATATGTTAATTTTTTTAATTAAACTGCTTGAACCCGAGTATCTAGAAGAAATAAAATTGGATAATGTTAATAAATCATGGATGATCAAAAATGTTAGTCTTGATCGTTTTAATGAAATTATTAGTGAAGTCAAAAAAATATTAGAAGAACACAAACAGCCACTTCTAATTAATGGTTTGTTGGAATTATTTAAAAAAACTGACTATTACCAGAAACACAACACAGAATTCAATTTAGGCATGTTGAATACATTAAGTGAAGATTCATTTCGGGATGATAAGGATTTTGTTTTAAAGTCTGTTTTAAATTCCTATATCAATATTTCTCAGATTATTACTATTAATCCTTTTGGTGAAATAGGTTTAAATAGTTGGCACTCAATTGCGCCTAAAAGAATGTGTGAAAAAATTTATTTGATTTTAAAGCACGCTGGCAAACCAATGCATTTTAGGGATATTACCAAAGCGATTAATGAGGCTCATTTTGATAAAAAAATTGCTCATACCCCAACGATACACAATGAATTAATTTTAGATAATCGCTTTGTTCTCATTGGTCGCGGAATTTATGCTCTTAAGGAATGGGGATACAAGAATGGAGTAGTCATTGAAATTATCGAGGAAATACTAAAAAAATCAGGACAGCCAATGTCCAAGAAAAGTATTTATGAAGCTGTAAAACAGCAACGAATTGTTAAAGATGGTACGATATACTTAGCTCTCAATAATCGTGAAAAGTTTATCAAGAACAGCGAGGGGTTATATTGGTTAAATGAGGCAAAAGTATTGGATACAGAGCCAGAAAGCGTAATCAAAGATTTAGGAGAGAACAACCCTTAATTATTTTTTACACGACAAAAAAACCTCTTTAAAAAAGTAAACCATGCCCGATTTCTTATCTAATTTAATTTTTAATTTTTTTGAAATAGCAGCATATTATTTAGAATTGGCTAAAGAAAGTCCGGCTGTTTTTGCGGTACAATTTTTTCTTGATGGTGGTTGGTTGATTTTCATACCATTAACTATCTGGGGTGGCATATTATTATATTTAGAATATAAACAGAATAAGACAGCAGCCGGAATAAAATACGTTTATTTAGCTATAGATGTGCCGCAATTAAATGAGCAAGCAACTAAAGCAGTTGAACAAATTTTTGCTCAAATGGCTGGAACACTCAAAGGAATAGGCTTTTGGGATAAATTTTTTTTCGGCGACATACAAGAACCTTTTAGTTTGGAATTGGTTAGCATCGGCGGTTATATACAGTATATTATCAGAACACCTATTTTTTATCGTGATTTAGTTGAGTCAGCTATTTATGCGCAATATCCCGATGCCGAAGTTACTGAAGTTGAAGACTACACAAGAAATGTTGAATTAGTATTTCCTTCAGATATCTATGATCTTTGGGGCACGGAATTAATATTAGAAAAATCAAGCTGTTATCCCATTCGTACCCATGAACAATTTGAGTACGGTTTAACTCAGTCTTTCATCGATCCGATGGCTGCCTTATTGGAAATTTTGAGCAAAATTTCAGAAAATGAGCAAGTTTGGTTGCAGCTGGTAATTAAACCGATCGGCGGATCGTGGCAAAAAGATTGCGAACGAGTTGTTAAAAAATTGATTGGTGCTAAGATTACACCGGAAAAAAGCGCGCTTGGTAAATTATTTTCCCCCATTGGATCAGTAGTCGGCGGACTGTTCGAGATTTTTCAGCATGGTTACGGCATTGACCCAGCAACGGGTGGTGACGCGACAAAGAAAGATGTGCCGTCATTGATGCAATATTTATCTCCAGGTGAACAGGAAGTAGTTAAAGCTATTCAGAATAAATATACAAAAATTGGTTACAAAGTAAAATTTAGAATGATATATTTTGGCACGCGTGAAACTTTTGAAAAAGGCCGTGGTGTGGCAGCAGTTATTGGTGCTTTGGCTCAGTACAACACATTGCATCTAAACAGTTTTAAAACAGCTAAAAAAACCAAAACCAAAGCTCAGTATTTTTTGGTAAAAAAAAGATTAACTACTAAGCAACGTAAAATATTGCGCGCTTATCAACAAAGAAGCATGCAACAAGGTCAGGGCACTGGCTTTATTATGAATATTGAAGAGCTGGCGTCAATATATCATTTCCCGACAATTAATGTTAAAGCTCAGTTAGTTAAATATACTGAAACGAAAAAAGCCGGTCCGCCAGTTTCTTTGCCAGTCGAAAGAAGATTTAAGCTACCCCAGCCGGTTAGTAACAATGCTGAGACAGTTGAAGTTGAAGATGGTCTTGAGCGAATAGAACAAAGTGATGAATTGGTGCCTGATGAAACATTAACCATTATGCCGAGTAATTTATATAGTTCGCTGTCTACAGAAGAGAATGTGCCGGATAATGAAGAAAAAAAAGACAATTTGGAAACAAAAAATGAGCCTCCAGATAATCTGCCGATTTAATATTTTTTTATTAATAATGACTGAGAATATTCAAGAGCAAAATTTAACACACGGTATTGATCATGACCCTAATGAAATTCTTTATTTTGCCGTGACAAATTACCGTAACCAGCGCCGGAAATTCGGTATAAAACCAGAAGATCGCCGTCGTCATGTTTATATTATTGGTAAAACCGGAATGGGTAAGTCAAATTTAATGACTAACATGATTGTACAAGACATTGCTTTGGGTCATGGTTGTTGTTTAGTTGATCCACACGGTGATGATGTTAAAGATATTTTAGAAAGTATTCCATCGCACCGAATTAATGATGTAATTTATTTCAATCCGGCCGATTTAGAATATCCCATCGCCTTCAATATTTTAGAAAACGTCAATCCAGAACATAAACATCTTGTTGCTTCTGGTTTAATGGGTGTTTTTACTAAAATATGGGCGAATATGTGGTCGGCGCGTATGGAATACATTTTAAATAATTGTTTATTGGCTTTGCTTGATTCGCCTGGTACAACACTTTTGGGTGTTAATAGATTATTAGTAGATAAAGATTATCGCAAAAAAATTGTTGGTCGCATTCAAGATCCGATAGTCAAATCATTTTGGGTTAATGAGTACGCAAATTATAATGAACGTTTTCGAACAGAAGCAATTGCGCCTATTCAAAACAAAGTTGGTCAGTTTTTATCAAGCTCAGTAATTCGTAATATTGTCGGTCAGACAAAATCATCAATTGATTTGCGGGGCATAATGGACGAAGGGAAAATAATGATTTTAGATTTGACAAAAGGTAAGATTGGCGAAGATAATTCTTCACTTTTGGGGGCAATGATGATTACTAAATTACAATTAGCGGCCATGTCGAGAGTTGATGTACCGGAAAGACAACGTCGAGATTTCTATCTTTACGTCGACGAATTTCAAAATTTTGCGACCACTTCATTTGCGACCATACTTTCTGAAGCTCGTAAATATCGGCTAAATTTAATTATGGGTCATCAGTATATCGCCCAGCTTGATGAAACTGTATCACCGGCAGTTTTCGGAAACGTCGGCACTATAATCTGCTTTCGGGTTGGCGCTCCTGATGCTGAAGAACTAGTTAAAGAATTTACACCTTTTTTTACCGAAGAAGATTTGGTTAACTTAACAAAATATGATGTTTATTTGAAATTAATGATTGATGGTGTCGCCTCAAAACCTTTTTCCGCGACAGCTTTGCCCCCGACTTATAAAGGTAAAAGCACGGGTAATTATGAGAAAGTTATAAAAGTCTCTCGTGAACGTTACAGTAAACCTCGAGCGGAAGTCGAGGAAAAGATATTGCGTTGGAGTGGAGTAGAAGAAGTAGGTAAAGCTATTGCTGAAAGCGAAGATGTTAATGAGGAAGAGGCGATTTTTCGCGATAATATTGGCAGAAAAATAAAAACAAGCAGTAATAATGATAATGATCAAGATGAAAAGAGACACGCAGCTATTAATGCATTGAGGAACACTAATAAAAATAACGAACAAGGTACTAAAGCGATTTGTGATTTATGCGGTGAAAATACAGTTTTAAATTTTGAGCCAGACTATTCTCGAAATATTTTTTGTCGTAAATGTTTGAAAGAAATGAAAGAAAATGGTCTACGTCCACCAAGGAATTTGCCATTACATAATAGTTCACCTAAAAAAGAAAACAGCACACCAGTGATAGCAACGGTTATTGGTAGTGATCAAGAAAATTCTAAAAAAATACATGAAACGAGAGAACCGCGACAGGAGATGAGATCAGTTGGTCGATACTTGAGATCAGACAATGAACAAAGAACTAGGGACAGATCAGGCAAAATTCAGAATAATGTAATTCACCAGAAAACTACTTTGACAAGTAATAAAAAAATAACAGCTAATGAACAAAAGCAGATTATTGATCTAAGCGAAAAAAAATTAGATAAAATTACGGACAAAAAAATATTAGGATCAGATAAACCCAATAATGCTGTAATTTCTTTGCATCAAGTGATAACTGATTTGGCAACCAAACCGGATGCTGAAACGAATCAACCAGCAATTTCTCTTAGTGATTTGTCATCTACCAAACCAACATCTTTTAAGAAAATTAAGGATCGTGGACCTAAAATGGTCCAGCCGGGAGAGGTGGTAAAGCTAGATTAATTGATAAATTAAAAGACAGCTTAAGAAAAAATTCTTAAGCTGTTTTTTGGTAAAGTGCTTTGAGACCACGACACCAACCATCTAGGTCAAGTCCAAAACCGATAACAAAGGCGTGACCTATTTGAATACTTGTTGGATATTTGCCTGATTTGTCGAACAGCGGCAAGAAAGTGATACTTAAAGGTGTGTGCTGTTCGGACTTAAATTTGTTTTCAAGCCAGGCAAAGGTCAGGCCAGTATCAACGACATCCTCAATTATATAAACATGGTACTCATTGAGTTTTTTTCGGAACAGCGGATCAAGCCAGCGTTTACAGGTAATTTTTCCGGTCGAGCGCGTACCGGCATAACTTCTCAGGGCAATATATTCGAGTTCTACATCATGTTTACCCAGTGCAGATATATGTTGCATCAAACTGGTGGCGAAAAACGAGGCGCCTTTTAGAACACAGACTAGCAAAATTTTATCATCTGGGTGGCTGTCCACAATTAACTTGGCCAGCTGAGCAATTTTTTTCTGAATTTGGTGTGCTGAGTAGATCTGACGAAATTCCATACCACGAATTGAGATGGTCCTCATTGGTATATCCTCCAGAAACATTATTTGAATGAAATAAAGTTAATAGACATAGATTAGACTAAAATAACCTTTATGTCAAATAAAAAAGCCCACTAAAAAGCGGGCTTAAGAAGGTGCACATGTTATTCGTCAGCGTATAAGTCAAGATAGAGATCTTCCATTGGCTCGTTCCGATGGATACGTCCGATAATATCAGCCAGAAATTTAACCGGACTAAAAACATGGAAATTCGGATGGTTGAGCCATAACTCTGGTTTCAGACTGGGATCAGCATCTAAGGGGATGGTGTTGACGACAGTCAGGTTGTCAATTGTACCGTCCGTCAGCAGTGGCCCAATAACACCATATGTTTCAGAATTAATATCAGGATGTACAATGCCAATAGTAACTGTCTTGGCGCCGCAGATTTTTGCTTTAACGGCGGCTTTACCCGCAGAAGTTCCGCCTTGTAACATGTCGTCAATAATCAAAACGTCGCAACCGGCAATATCGTGTCCGTATAGTTCAGATTTATTTTCATCAACTATTCTAGTTTCCGGATGGCGCCATTTGTCGATGTAAGCCACTTTTGGAACTTTCAAAATTTTTGCTACCAGACGGGTGATATTTAATGCATTGGGGTCAACCGCCAACATGGCGCTAAAATTTCCATTGCTGAAATACTGAACCAATTCACGACGGAAGAAAAGGTGATTAATGTCCTGCAATTTATAATTGTCTAAGTCAAAAGCCATTAAATGTTGTTTTGAGTGCAAATCAAAAGCAACTAAATTATGAATCCCAGATGAAGAAATTTGAATGGCAGTTTCCTTGAATGCCAAAGCTTGGCCAGGTTTTTTTGACCAGTCAGATTTACCGTCACAAACGAAAGTACAAATCGCTGTTATGCGATTAGCCCTAACCAGCTTGGAGGCCATTAGCCTTAGTTCTTTGACAGTATTAACCCATGAATGCAAAGAAGTGATGATAAAAATGTCTAAGCCATTGGCTGGCTCCTGGCGTCTGATGTTCCATTCGCGATTGGGAAATAACTTATCAGTGAACGCCATTGGCTCAATACCTAGTTCTTGACAGATATCAAGACCCAGTTG
>CAYSSY010000019.1:0-18428 GCA_964434055.1 uncultured Gammaproteobacteria bacterium
TTGGTTTTACTGGTATTATTACTTTTGGGAAAAATGCCGATTATCTGCGGCAAGTGGTTAAAGAATTGCCGCTTGGGAAGATACTAGTGGAAACCGATGCGCCTTATTTATCGCCTGCGCCGCATCGCGGCGAGCGCAATGAACCTACTTTTGTTGATTTTGTGACCCGGAAAGTGGCGGAAATTAAAGGTTTAAGCTATGAAGAAGTGTGCGAACAAACTTTGAATAATACAAAAAAATTATTTCAAATATAAAAAATACCAACGAGTGTTGGTATAAATTTTATTCGTGATCTTTGATTTCAACTTCCTCATCAGGTTTTATCTGTACTAATAGACAATTTTTGACGTGAATGGCATTAAAAATATTTTCTGGCCAAATTTCTGGTTCAGTGGTGGTGGCCGTCGCGACGTCAATGACTGGTTTTATTTTTTTGTAAGCGCTTGTGCCGTGTCTTTTTAAATGGAATATCTGACCTTCTTTAAGATCTTTGAATTTCATTGCGTTTCTCCCAGATTGTTAATGGTCTCTAATTAAGGTGCAAAAAAATTAATTTGTGTATATAATATACTTGAATTAATATTTATGTCAACCATGTTTCAATATATTCTATTATTTTTTGTTATTCTAGGTTTTGGTGTGGTCATCTATATAATATTGGCACGAAAAAATTCTCTCATTCCTGCTCAAGACGAGAAATTAAAAGAAGTGCGCGAAGAAATAGGTAAGATTAAGGAAGAAATGAAGGGGAGTTTGGAAAAAAATCTTGATTTTCTCCAGAAACAGTCATCACAGACCTCAAAAATTGTTGAAGATGTCACTTCAAAACTAGAAAAACTCGAAGCAACCAACAAACAGGTGGTTGGTTTTACTGATCAGCTACAAAATTTAGAGAAAGTTTTAACTAGCTCTAAGAATCGAGGTTCGTTGGGCGAAGCCAGTCTAGAATTAATTTTGAGTAATATTTTGCCGCCGCAAACCTATGAAATGCAGTATCATTTTAAGAATGGGGAAGCAGTTGATGCAGTAATAAAAATTAAAGATCACTTACTGCCAGTTGATGCAAAATTTTCTTTAGAAAATTACCGGAGAATTTTAGCAGAAACCGATTCAGAAAAAAAGAAAGAATTAGAAAAAGATTTTAAGAATGATTTAAAAAAAAGGATTGATGAAACTTCTAAATATATCCGGTCTCAGGAAAATACCTTAGATTTTGCCTTTATGTTTATTCCCGCTGAGGGAATTTACTATGATTTATTAATTAATGAAGTCGGTGCTGTTAAAGTTAATACAAGAAGTTTAATTGATTATGCCTTTAATGAAAAAAAAGTAATTATTGTCTCACCAACGACCTTTGCCGCTTATTTGCAGACAGTTTTGCAAGGTTTGAGAGCTTTGCAGATTGAAGAATCAGCTAAAGAAATTCGGAAAAGGGTAGAGGAATTGGGTAAACATATCATGAATTTTGACGCCCAGATGCAAAAATTGGGTGCCAATCTGAGTACGACGGTTAATACTTTTAATAGTGCTTATAAGGAATTAAACAAGGTTGATAAAGATGTGGTAAAAATAACCGGTACTGAAAAGAGAATTGAACCTCAGGTACTTGATAAACCTCAGATTGAATAAAATAGTGTCTCGGGAGAGACACTTTTTTGTTATTTATTTTTTCTTTTTAGTGAATCAATCGCTTGAATTACCAAAGAATAGTGGCTGATATTGAAGCGGCGTTCGTAATGAGTAATTACTAGCCGCAGCCAGTCCTGCTCGCGAATAAAAATTTGCGCGATCGCTGGGGGATCAGTTAAGGTTTCCAGTTGATCAAGCTTGATAACCGCTTTAACAGGCTGCCCATCGGTAATGATTCTCAGTGCGGTAATAATTTGTTCGATATCTGTGGTGTTGATTACTTTTTTTTCACTGCCAATGACATAGATATCATTTTGTTTATAAAAAATTGGTTTTTTAGACATGCGCATGTGCCTTCCGTTATTTTTTTTTACTAGCGATGGCTTTAAAGAACATAGAATTAATAAAAAATATAAAGCCAATTTATTTTTTTGTCAATTTTTTTGATCTGTGATAAAATATTATTATCTTAAAAAGTAATTTTAATTTATGCCTATTATTAATATTGATCAAGAAAAATGCATTGGTTGCGGTCTTTGCGTCTCGCTTTGTCCAAAAGTTTTTCAATTAGGTGACGACGGTAAGGCGCAAGTAATTTCACAAGAGACCGAGGGTTGTGATGTCAAAAACGCGATTGATTCCTGTCCCGTTGAAGCAATAAGTCAAAAATAAAATAGTAGTTATTTAATAAAGAACAAGACTTTGGGGGAGACTCTGAAGCCTTGTTTAATTTTATAAAACTTGCTAGGATATCGTTTATTAGTTATTTTGCCAATTCATATAAATAAAGGAGAAAACTGTAATGGCAAGGATGATTGAACAACCAGGGTGGACCTTTGATGATGTGTTATTAGTGCCACAGAAATCAGAGATTATACCCAAAGATGTTGATTTAATGACGCGCCTGAGTCGGAACGTTACATTAAATATTCCGATTGTTGGCGCGGCAATGGATCGGGTGACAGAATCAAAAATGGCTATTGCCTTAGCCAGAGCTGGTGGTATTGGTGTCATACACAAAAATATACCATTGGAGCAGCAGGCAGATGAAGTAAGACGAGTGAAAAGGGCGAGTGCGATTGTTATTGATCAGCCAATCTGTCTTGACCCCAAAGGTACGGTCGCTGATGCCAAAGGCTTGATGCTGGAACACAAGATCTCCGGCATCCCGGTTGTTAGAGGCAAAAAATTGATGGGTATTGTGACCAGGCGTGATTTGGCATCTGAACCAGATGATTCTGATAAGGCAATTGCCCAGGTCATGACCACGGAATTAGTGACTGTTCGGGTGGAATCGGTCAACAGCGTCGATCAGCTCTTAATACAGCAGGTGAGTGATGAATTACACCGGCACCGCATAGAAAAGATGCTTTTGGTTGACAGTGACTTTAATCTGCTGGGTTTAATCACAGCGCGTGATATTAAGCACAGTCAAACCTACCCCCAGGCTCTCACTGGTGAATCTGGACGTTATCGCGTGGCGGCAGCAGTGGGTGTCGGTTCAGATCTGGACGAGAGAGTAAAGGCTTTGATTGAGGCTGGGGTTAATGCACTGGTGATTGATACGGCGCATGGTCACAGTCGTTGCGTGCTGAATGTTGTGCCAAGATTAAAAAAAATTATTCAACACTCAAGCCGTCAAGGTCAGGTGGACATTATTGCCGGCAACATTGCGACAGCCGAGGCTGCTGAGGATCTAATTAGTGCCGGGGTTGATGCGGTCAAGGTTGGTATCGGGCCAGGCTCAATTTGTACCACCAGAGTAGTCACCGGCTGTGGGGTGCCTCAACTGACGGCTATCATGTGGGTGGCTGAAGTTTGTCAGAAGCATAATATTCCCTTGATTGCCGACGGTGGCATTAAGCAGCCTGGTGATGTTGTTAAGGCTTTAGCCGCCGGTGCGGACAGTGTTATGCTGGGTAATATGTTAGCTGGCACTGAAGAAGCTCCTGGTGAAACTATTAATTACGAGGGTCGCGCTTATAAACTCTATCGTGGCATGGGTTCAGTCGAAGCCATGAGGACTGGTCGAGGCGACCGCTATCATCAAGCAGGTCAGCGCGATGAAAAAAAATTAGTCCCTGAAGGACTAGAAGGTCGCGTGCCTGTCCGTGGCTCAGTTCTTGAACTATTATATCAGGTGGTAAACAGCGTCAGGAGTGGCTTTGGCTATTGCGGTGCACAAAATGTTGCAGAACTGCACAGAAAAGCCCAGTTTATTCAGATTACAGCAGCTGGGCAGCATGAAAGTGGTGCTCATGACGTAATCGTTACGTCACAACCACCCAATCTTTTTTGAAATGAACCTTTAGGCGAAGTCATTCGCCCAAGGGTTTTTTTATTTTTTTAAGAAGCAATAAAAAGGCTGAAGAAAAAAATAAAAGTTGCTGTTTGGATAAGCAGAGCATAGGGCCAGCCAATATCAGACGGCGGCCATAAAAGGCGATGAACCCAAAGATGAAATTTTTTGAATTTTTCTAAAATTTTTAGTTCAACTATTTTTCCAATGCCCCAAATAACATCAGGCAGAGCCACACCAATCAGTGCGGCCAGAAAATTCCAATTTATCGGCAGTGGTTTGAAGAGATTTAAAATAAACAAGCTGCAAAAGAGGGCAGAGAAATCAATGAAAACAATGGTTAGAAAACGAGACCAGTAATTTTTTTTCATCCATTGGTCGAGCTCAAGCGGGTCATGAGGTATCAAATCAAGTAAAAAATGCATAATTATTCCCAGAATTAAAGACAATAAAGGTTTATGACTGAAGGTAATTATGCCTAAAGCAGAGGCGGCGTGGACTGTGAGATACATAAATAGATAATTAATTAAAGTTTTTGTTATTATAGCAATTTCTGTTAAATTTAATAAATTTAAATTTTTTTTATATTCTATTTTGTTTATAAACATTTTCTTACTCCATACTTTAATTATTTTTTTTATAAACTTAGCCAATATTTAAATTTGACTTTTTTTATTATTTTTATATAATTATTAACAATATGAAGCAAGTTACAGGTCACAATAGGATAAAAACCAGCAATTTGAATTTGATTTTGATTGCGATTTTGATTACGACCAGCGTGGCCAGACTTTTTGGATAAAAATTAAAATAAAAGTTTTTTACAAGCCGACCACGAACAACTGGTCGGATTTTTAATTATTGGCACCTTATAAATTTTACTTGGAGGTTGAAATGACCGTAACACATTTGCCACAAAATGTTGTGGGCCGATCCGATGACATAACGCAATTGAAACAAGGCACTTATTATATTTCCCACGGAAATTACACGGCTGAACAAGCTAGGAGACTCACTTTCTGTAGACGGCAGATTAAAGTAACTGCCAGCGATTTTCCTGGTTATTATCAGATTCAAATTGAGTGAGGAAAAAATGCAGACAAATTATCAAAGTTTATTGCCGAATTGGGAAGTAATGGTTGCATCTAAAGGTAAAAAAGTTGTGGTTGCGTTTGAACAACCAGTCAACCAGCCGGTGGTTAAAACACAAAGGGTTGATCCTTGCGATCAGCAACTCGCAGATATTATTCAACTTGAAACCTTAGGTATAGACCCTTGTCATTTGTAAAACCTGATTCACCACAAAGACCCTCTTTTTTTCGAGGGTTTTTTTATTATTATTGACACTTAAAAAATATCTATGGTATAATAAATTTGCCCTAAGATAAGCCAAATAGTGAGTTTACCAAATTCTACAAGTAATTAGGAAAGGGTGATAATGTCTTATTCATCCGTGGATGATAAGCAGCAACCCAGGCGGTCGGATATAAAGCAGTCAGTTGACTTCAAGTGAGTATTTAAAATATTTCTTGTTAGTTAGCATGTAAAGACTGTAGACTTCCTTAAATGTGAAGCTCGACCCAATGAACGACAGGATTTTGGTTGGTCATTTATTTGGACTTACTTGGGGCTTTTTGATTCTGATTTTAGAAATATAAACACTGTTTTAACGAGCGGGGTGGAGTATGACGGTAGTACGCGTCCATGGGGTGGATGTAGACAGGGTTCAATTCCCTGCACCCCGATAATTAGAACAGTTGAGAATTTTTAAACAAAAAACAAGGCTTGCTAGCTTTGTTTTTTTGTTCGACAATTTTATTTTGCCATTCTCTTTTTTCGGGTTCTTAAGCATTTACTGCAGAGATTAAATTTTTTTCCATCAATATTTTTTTTATGGATATTTAAGTATTGCTTACGAATAGTTTTAATATTAGAGTGTGATCTTTTATAAGTAGTTTTTGGTCCACGGCCGCAAACATCACATTTGGTTGCCATAAAAATTGAACTTAAAAAATTAATTGTTAATTAATATTAACATGATATAATGGAAAAAGCAAGAGATATTTGCTTAAAATCAGCAATTAATAAATGTAAACGAAAGTTCGTGTTATAATTTGCTTTGTATTATTTTTTTATGTTCCAATTAGCTTTTTATATTTTTATTATTATGGGAGCAATACTTCATGAGTACTCTCACGGTTTTATGGCCGATAAATTAGGCGATCCCACGGCTCGTTTTGAAGGTCGTCT
The DNA here is from genome assembly GCA_964434055.1 of uncultured Gammaproteobacteria bacterium. Lineage (GTDB taxonomy): Bacteria > Patescibacteriota > Patescibacteriia > UBA2196 > CAYSSY01 > CAYSSY01. The sequence continues at coordinate 6,179 of CAYSSY010000019.1, forward strand.
TACTTTTAACCCTTTAAAACACATTGATTTATTTGGCACAATAATTTTGCCCCTGATCCTGATTTTAACTACTGGTATTGCCTTTGGTTATGCTAAACCAGTGCCTTATAACCCTTATAATTTAAAAAATCCTAAACGTGATGCTGCTTTGGTTGGCGCGGCTGGTCCTTTATCAAATTTATTAGTAGCTGGACTTTTAGGCTTAGTTATGAGATTTTTACCCTTTAACACATTTACTTACGTTTTGGGTATTGGTTTGTTAGTTAATATTATTTTGGCAGTTTTTAATTTAGTACCGATTCCGCCACTTGATGGTTCTAAGGTGTTACTCGCTTTTATACCAGATTCATGGGCTACTTATTGGGAAAACCTGGAACGCTGGGGTATTTTTTTGGTTTTCATTTTCATTTACTATTTTTTTAGTTTACTAATGCCGATTATTAGTTTTGTGTTTCTTCTTTTTTCTGGTCGTCCTTTATTGATGTGATGTTTTATAGCAAAAAATGACTTTTTCAGTAAGGATAGTTGACATAACTCAAGATACTCTTTATAATCTCTATTGAACAGAGTTTGGCTTATTTTTTAAGCTTTTTTAGTTTACATTCAGTTTTTTTCTGAATTAACAATATAATAAATTTATCAGTCTAAGCACCATGCCTACCATTAATCAATTGATTAAAAAAGGAAGAACAAAAGTCAGGAGAAAGCCAAAAACTCCAGCTTTAAGAAAATCATTAGATGTATTAAAAAGGCGTTCATATGAAACAAGCCTAGGTTCGCCTTTTAAAAGAGGAGTCTGTGTTAAAGTTACTACCAGAACTCCTAAAAAACCAAACTCGGCTTTACGTAAAGTGGCCAGGGTGCGTTTGTCTAATGGTGAAGAAGTAACAGCCTATATTCCAGGCATTGGTCATAATTTGCAAGAGCATTCAATTGTGATGATACGCGGCGGTCGGGTCAAGGATTTGCCCGGTGTGCGTTATCATGTTGTTCGCGGTCGTTATGACACTGAAGGTGTAGATGGCCGCAAACAAGGCCGATCTTTATACGGCGCCAAAAAAGGTAAGTCGTAAAGTTTAAATTTAATAAGTTTATTATTTAACATTATGCGCGGCAAAGCAGCACCTAAAAGAAGAATTGCACCTGACCCCAAATTCAGTCAGTTAGATGTGGCAAAATTTATTAATTATATTATGAAACGCGGTAAAAAAGTGACAGCACAAAAAGTTGTTTATCAGGCTTTTGAAATTATAAAAGAAAAAATTAACAAAGATCCGTTGATGGTTTTTCGTGATGCTGTTAAGAAAGTTGGGCCAACTGTTGAAGTTAGGGGCAGAAGAATTGGCGGTGCCAATTATCAAATCCCTTTCCCAGTAAGAGATGAGCGTCGTTTTAACTTAGCTTCCCGCTGGATGATTGAAGCAGCCAGAAAAGCTAAAGGCGGTTCGATGTCTAAGAAAATTTCGCAGGTAATTATGGATTCGGCTAGGGGTGAAGGTGCGGCTGTTAAAAAGCGTGAGGATGTTCACAGGATGGCTGAAGCTAATAAAGCTTTTGCACACTTTGCGCGTTATGTTTAAAAAAAGCTGCGTGATTGAAGTCTGACTCATAGTAAATATTCAACCACAAGGTAATTAATTTTAATTACCTTGTTTTAAAAAGCTAAAGAATTAATTATGCCCAGAGAATACTCATTAGAAAAAACCCGTAATATCGGGATTATTGCCCATATTGATGCTGGTAAAACAACAGTTTCCGAGCGCATTTTGTTTTATACTGGAAAAAAACATAAGATTGGAGAAGTTCACGAAGGTGAAGCGGAAATGGACTGGATGGATCAAGAGCGCGAGAGAGGAATAACTATTACTTCAGCGGCAACAACTTGTTTTTGGGCACCGACACATTCACCAAACGATAAACATCGCATCAATTTAATTGATACTCCCGGGCACATTGATTTTACAGCTGAGGTCCAGCGTTCTTTAAGGGTTCTCGATGGTGGAGTGGTGGTTTTTGATGGTGTGGCTGGTGTGGAACCGCAATCTGAAACAGTTTTTCATCAAGCGGAAAAATTTTCAGTGCCATTGCTTGGTTTTGTTAATAAACTTGATCGTACTGGTGCCGATTTTTACAAAGACTTAGATATGATACAAAATCGTTTAACAACCAATGCTCGAGCCTATCAGTTGCCAATTGGCAGTGAAGGCAATTTTACCGGAATTATTGATCTATTAAGTCGTAAAGCCAGAATATATAAAGATGATCTGGGTAAAGAAATGGAAGATGCCGAGATTCCTGAAGATATCCGCGAGCAGGTTGAAAAATATCGTCATCTCTTGGTTGAATCGATAGTTGAAAATGATGATGTACTCATGGAAAGATATCTGGAAAACGGCGAAGAAAATATTACACTTGATGAGTTAAAGAAGGCCTTAAGAAAAGGGGTAATTCAAAATAAAATCATGCCGATTTTATGCGGCACTGCTTTAAAAAATAAAGGGGTTCAGTTGTTACTTGATGCTATTGTTGAATTTTTGCCGTCTCCTCTAGATATACCCCCAGTTGAGGGATTTAATCCAAATGATGAAAGCAAAAAAGAAATCCGCCAGACAAAGGACAGCGAACCTTTTGCTGCGCTGGCTTTTAAAATAGCAGCTGATCCATTTGTCGGTTCATTAACTTTTTTTCGTGTTTATTCCGGTGTTTTAAAAGCTGGAAGTTATGTTTACAATACCACCAGTGAGGAAAAAGAAAGAATTGGCCGGATTTTGCGGATGCATGCCAATCATCGCGAAGATGTAAATGAGGTTTATGCTGGAGAAATTGCCGCCGCCGTCGGTCTGAAAAACACGACTACTGGTGATACTTTAAGTGACGAAGACCACCCGATAGTTCTGGAAAGAATTATTTTTCCAGAACCAGTTATTTCGGTGGCGATTGAACCTAAGACTAAAGCTGATCAGGAACGCATGGGTATGGCTTTAAATAAATTATCGCAAGAAGATCCGACTTTTAAAGTTAAAAGTGATGAAGAGACATTGGAGACTATTATTTCCGGAATGGGGGAATTACATCTTGAGGTTTTAGTGGAAAGAATGCGTCGTGAATTCAAAGTTGATTGTAATGTCGGAAAACCGCAAGTGGCTTACAAAGAAACAATTAAGAAAAACGCCGAAGCTGAAGGAAAATATATCAGACAATCTGGCGGGCGGGGACAGTATGGCCATTGTCGTTTAAGGGTTGAACCACGTGAACGCAGTCAAGGTTTTGAATTTATTGATGAAATAAAAGGCGGTTTGATTCCACGCGAGTATATACCAGCCATTGAAAAAGGCATAAAAGAAGCGATGAGTAATGGCGTGCTGGCTGGTTTTCCTTTGGTTGATATGGCCGTCGCTGTTTATGATGGTTCGTATCATGAAGTTGACTCTTCTGAAGCAGCTTTTAAAATAGCCGGTTCGATGGCTCTGCAGGAAGCTGTTCGTAGAGCCAGTGTTGTGTTATTGGAACCAATAATGAAAATAGAAGTCGTAGTGCCGGAAGAGTACATGGGCGACGTGATCGGTGATTTGAATTCCAGAAGGGCAAAAATTGAAGAAATGTCAGATCGCGGTCAAATGAAGGTTATTGACGGCAAGGTTCCTTTAGCAGAAATGTTTGGTTATGCCACAAATTTACGGTCACAGAGTCAGGGCCGAGGCAGTTTCACTATTGAATTTTCACATTATGATGAAGTGCCTAATAATATTACCCAGATGATCATCGAAGGTAGGAATACAAAAAAATAATTTATTGTCTTTTAGTGAGATGATTGACAAAGAAAAATATATTTGATAAGACGTGATTAGCTAAGTAATATTTAAAAGGTCAAAATATATGGGCAATCTAGAAAAAATATTAAAGATGGCTCAAGATGGCAGACAACAACAAAAGGTTGTTTTAGTAAGTGAAAACTGGGAGCCGTTTGTTATTTTGCCTTGGGAAGAATATCAATCGTTGAGTTCAGTAAAAAAAACAGATGAAAAATTAAGCGAGCATGAATTACTGGAGAAAATAAATAAAGATATTGCGCTTCTTAATGAAATTCAGAGACAAGAAGAAGAATCAGCGACCAGAGAAAATGAGGTCAATCATAGCAAAATTCAAGCTAAGGAAGTGAGTTATGAAGAGGTAAATTTTAATCAGACATACGAGCGTCCGTGGCCTGAGGAGAATATTGATCGCTTAACAGAGAGTGAAGATGAAGATCATTTCTATTCCGAGCCAGTTTAACAATAAATTTGACAGTGCTTATAAAAAGTATTATATTATAAGCATAAAATACAAGAAATTCAAAATATTTAATTAACAAGTAATAAGCTTGACTATTCGAGTTACCCTTGTTATAATTCTAAACAGTTAAATTTATTGGCTTTTTAAGCCAAATCTAGAAAATTTATTAAATTAATTTTTAGCGGCTGGATACAAATTCTTAAACCAATAAGATGCCGCTATTTCTAAATAAAGCTATGGCAGAAAAATTTGAACGTACAAAACCCCATGTCAATGTCGGTACTATTGGACACGTTGACCATGGAAAAACAACCTTAACAGCGTCTATACTCAAGGTTTTGAGTGTAGCCGGATTTAAGGCGCAGAGTAAATCAGTAGACCAAATTGATGCCGCTCCTGAAGAGAAAGATCGTGGCATTACTATTGCTCTGGCTCACGTTGAATATGAGTCAGAGAAAAGGCACTACGCACATATTGATGCTCCTGGCCATGCTGATTATATTAAAAATATGATTACTGGTGCTGCCCAAATGGACGGTGCTGTTTTGGTAGTTTCTGCCGCTGATGGTCCAATGCCTCAGACCAGAGAACATATCTTGTTAGCTTATCAGGTTGGTGTACCTTATATTGTTGTCTTTTTAAACAAAGTTGATCAGGTCGATGATAAAGAGTTGATTGATTTAGTAGAGGAAGAGGTCCGTGAATTACTGAAAAAATATAAATATCCTGGTGATGAAATCCCAATTATTCGCGGTTCAGCTTTGAAAGCCTTAGAAGAAGCCAACGCCGGCAATACTGAAGGCGAGAATTTTAAAGCAATTTTAAATTTAGTCAAGACATTAGACGAAAAGATTCCTGAGCCAAATCGTCCTGTTGATCAGCCATTCTTGATGCCGATCGAAGATATTTTTTCCATTGAAGGCCGGGGCACGGTTGTGACTGGAAAAATTGAAAGAGGTGTCGTCCATATTAATGAGGATGTAGAAATAGTCGGTATACGCGATACTCAAAAAACAGTCGTAACCGGCATTGAAATGTTTAATAAATCATTGGATGAAGGCCGAGCTGGCGATAATGCTGGCATTCTTTTGCGCGGTACTAAAAAAGATGATGTTGAAAGAGGTCAAGTTTTAGCAAAACCAGGTTCTGTAACTCCTCATACAGATTTTGATGCTGAAGTTTATATTTTAACCAAAGAAGAAGGCGGTCGTCATACGCCGTTTATGAAGGGTTATAAACCGCAATTCTACATTCGGACCACAGATGTGACTGGTGATGTTCAGTTACCAGAAGGAACTGAAATGGTCATGCCTGGTGATACTGTGAATCTTAAAGTAAGTTTGTTAAAAGCAGTGGCTCTGGAAGAAAAGCAAAGATTTGCTATCCGTGAAGGCGGTCACACAGTTGGTGCTGGTGTTGTCACGAAAATAAATAAATAAATTTAAGTAAAAAAACATAAGTACACTAAACAATTAATTTAATGCCGCAGCTCAAGAAAAATACCAATGTTTTAAAAAGTGATAAACGACTTGCCGGTGATCAAGGCGCTGATGAATTAATGGACAAGGCTGCGGTGGTGGTTGGTGAAGTTCAGGAAAAAAATGTCAAAAAAACAGATGAACAACAGGAATTCAAACAGAGGATAAGAATAAAAGTAAGGGCTTTTGATCATAAGATTATAGATCAGTCTACCAGAACAATTATTGATAACGCTCGCCGGACTGGCGCGCAAGTAAAAGGCCCAATTCCGTTACCGACTGAAAAGTCTAAATATACAGTTTTGAAGTCATCTTTTGTACACAAAGACGCCCGGGATCAGTATGAAGTTGCTGTTCATAAAAGATTAATTGACATTTTCGATCCAAAGCCCAAAACTATTGATGAATTAATGAATTTAAATTTGCCGGCTGGGGTCGATGTAGAAATAAAAATGTAATTTAAAAATCACTAAATGTCAGCGAAATGCGTCGCCTTAAAGCGAAACGATTCGAAAGCATTTTTTGATTATAAGAAATAAGAAACTAGTAAAAAAAATTTTAATATAAGGCTTAAGTTTTAAGCATATTAAATTTTTGATATCGACTGGTTTCGGCCAGTCTTTTTTAATAAATATGAAATTCCTTATTGGTAAAAAGAAAGAAATGACTCAAATTTTTGAGGAAAGTGGCAGAGTCATTCCGGTCACTGTTGTTTCAGCCGGACCGTGTTTTGTGACGCAAATAAAAACTAAAGATCATGATGGATATGAGGCTGTACAGGTTGGTTATCAGATTAGAAAAAAAGGAAATACAAAGAGTAATTTAAAAAGCAAATTTCAATTTATAAAGGAGTTCAGAAGTCGTGGTTCTGATTTTGAAAAGCTGTCAACCTTGAAAGTAAATGATGAAATTGCAGTTGAAACTTTTGAAGTCGGTGACAAGATAAATTTAATTGGTTATTCCAAGGGGCGCGGTTTTCAGGGTGTTGTTAAAAGGCACGGATTTCATGGCCATCCAGCAACTCACGGTCATAAAGATCAATTACGCATGCCTGGTTCCATTGGCTCTAAAAGAACTGGTTCAGTTGCGCCGGGTAAGAGAATGGCAGGTCATATGGGCGATGCCCAGGTTACCGTTAAGAATCTCCCGATTATTAAGATCGTGCCAGAAAAAAATGAAATTTATTTGGCTGGTGCTGTGCCGGGCGCGCGCAATGGTTTGGTTTTGTTAACGGCAGTCGGTGATTTAAAAATAAAAAAACAAAAGGTTGAAGCGACAGTTCAAGAGCAAGCTTTAAAGGAATCAACAACGGAAGCTGTTTCTCAAACAGAAGTCCAAGAGTAATTTTTATTAATCATTGCTATGGTTGAAAAACAAAAAATTGAAAAAATTCCTGTTTACGCGCAAACCGGAGAGCAGACTGGTGAATTGGTCCTTAACCAATCCTTGTTTGGAATTACACCCAAAGAGTCGGTTGTTCATCAGGTGGCAGTGGCATACTTGGCCAATAGAAGGACTGTTATTGCCGATACCAAGGATAAAGGTGAAATACGCGGTGGTGGTCGCAAACCGTGGCGACAAAAGGGGACAGGCCGAGCGAGACATGGTTCAATTAGATCGCCTTTATGGCGAGGTGGTGGCGTAATTTTCGGTCCAACAACTGAGCGAAATTACTCTCAAAAAGTTAATAAAAAAATGAAACGTAAAGCCTTGTTGATGTGTTTAACAGATAAAGTGGAAAATCAAGAGTTAACAGTTTTGCAGGATTTAAAAATTGAATTTGGTAAATCAAAAGAATTGGTAGCTGTCATTAAAAATTTTAAAAAACAGTTAGGTCTTTCAGTAAAAAGAAAAAAGATTACAAAATCCACCAAGAAAGATACTGTTGTCACAAAAGAAACAGGTATTGATACTGAGGAGCAAACAAAAAAGTTTGATCTTAATGATTATCGATTATCATTGTTAATTGTCATACCTAAAGCCGAACAAAAGTTGTTTCAGGCAGGTCGGAACATACCGGGTTTAAAGATAATTACAGCCGAATCTCTAAATGTTATGGAATTATTAAAATATAAAAAATTATTTTTATCACTTGGAGCAGTCGAAATCCTGGAAAAAACATTTTTAAAAAGATAATTTTATTTCTGTATTATTTTATGAGTTTTTTTGATAAGTTCACTTCAAAAAAAGGCAAAAGCGAGCAGCATAAAAAATCTGCTTATACTTTGGTTGATAATTCAGGCCAGAAAAAAGTTGAGGATAAAAAAAATGAAAATAAAGACAGTCAGGAAAAGCAAACTAAAAAAAATGATGAGCAATTAATAGGTTTGAAGAGTAAATATAGTCACATTTTATCAAAGCCTTTAATTACCGAAAAAGCGTCTTATTTGCAGAGTGTTGGTCAATATGTTTTTGAAGTTCATCCTAAGGCAAATAAAATTGAGATCAAGAAGGCAGTAGCAGCAATTTATCGGGTACAGCCAGTATCGGTTAATATTATTAAATCTAATGGTAAATATGTGCGCTACGGTCGACATGTTGGCCAGACTAAGAGTATTAAAAAAGCTGTTATTACCTTAAAGGAAGGTGATAAAATCGAAATCTACGAGGGAGTTTAAATATTTTTTATAAAATTTTATTAATTTATGCCGATTAAAGTTTACAAACCAACCAGTCCCGCAAGGCGTCACACCTCAGTTGTTGTCAGGGCGGATTTAAGCAGGAAAAAACCAGAAAAAAGCTTACTAATTTCTAAAAAAAGAATCAGCGGACGTAATAATTCGGGTAAAATTACAGTTAGACACCGTGGTGGCGGACATAAAAGATTATATAGATTTGTTGATTTTAAAAGGAGTGATTTTTTTAATCAGATAGCAAAAGTAGAAGCTATTGAATATGATCCCAATCGGACTGCTTATCTAGCTTTGCTTAGATATCCAAATCAAAAGAAAAGTTATATTTTGTGCCCACAAGGTTTAAAAGTCGGAGATGAAATAGTGAGCAGTTTCGAAAAAGTAGAATTCAAAATTGGCAACAGGATGCCGCTTGAATATATTCCTCAAGGCTCTTTCATTCATGATTTGGAATTAGTGTCTGGTCGCGGTGGTAAATTAGTTCGTTCAGCTGGTGGATCAGCCATTTTGCAAACTGTAGAAGGAGATTTCGCTCAGATTAAAATGCCTTCAGGAGAGGTCAGATTGATTAAAAAAAATTGTTTAGCTACTATTGGTCAGGTTTCTAATATTGATCATGGATTAGTTAGAATAGGTAAGGCGGGTCGCAAGCGTCATATGGGTTTTCGACCGAGTGTCACTGGCAAATCAATGAATCCAGTTGATCATCCGCACGGTGGTGGTGAAGGTCATCAGCCGATTGGCATGAAGGGCCCAAAAACACCATGGGGCAAGCCAGCATTGGGCGTTAGAACCAGAGGAAAAAAGTGGAGTGATGTTTTAATTCTTAAAAGAAGAAAGTAATTAAATAAATTATATGACAAGATCATTAAAAAAAGGTCCGTTTGTAGATGAAAATTTATTAAAAAAGATTAGCCGGCTTAAGGTTGGTGATAAAACACCAGTTAAAACTTGGGCGCGTGATTCAGCGGTTACCCCGGAAATGGTTGGTTTTATTGTTGCTGTTCACAATGGTAAAATACATGTTCCAGTTTTAATTCAAGAAAATATGGTTGGTCATAAACTGGGTGAATTTGCGCCAACCAGAAAATTTGTTCGACATGGTGGTAAGATGCAAAAGGAATTAGAAATTGCGGCAGCAGAAAAAACAAAAGTTCAGAATCAAGCAAGTACACCAGCAAAATAAATTATTTTTAATTAGTTTTATTATATGAACGTCAGTGCTAAAATTAGTTTTTTAAGGATCTCGCCTAAAAAAGTTAGGTTAGTTGCTGACGTTGTTAGAAAAATGACCGTTGTACAGGCCGAACAACAACTGACGCATTTAAACAAAAAGGCTGCTCGACCATTACTGCAATTATTACGGAGTGCCGTGGCTAATGCTGAACATAATCATAAATTAAAAAAAGATAATTTAATTATTAAAGAATTGAGGGTTGATGAGGGACCGGTCGCAAAACGTTGGATGCCCAAGGCATTTGGTCGGGCCAATCCAATTAGAAAAAAGAGCGCTCATGTCATCGTGACTTTGGAGGAGATAATTCAATCTCCGGTTAAACATAAAAAGAGTGATGATCATGAGTTTAAACAGGAGAGTAATAAAGACGATTTTGCTGAAGAAAAATTTACAGACAAAACTGAGATTAGGGAGAAAAAACCAGTTTCAAAACCGCAAGCGACAAAAGTACCAGAAATAAAAAAGACTAAATCTGAACAAAAGGAACCGAATAAGAAAAATATTTTAAAACGTGTTTTCAAGGGCCGGGCCAAGGATGTGCCGGATCAATAAACATCAAAAATTAAATTTTTACTATGGGTCACAAAGTTAATCCAAAGATATTCAGAATCTCAACTAACTCGAAATGGAATTCGCAGTGGTTTGCGACAGGTAAAGATTATGCCAAGAATGTGGAAGAAGATGTTAAAATTAAGAAATATCTTTTAAAAAAACTACGCGATACAGGTATTGATAGGATTGAAACTGAAAGAACTGCAGATAAACTGACAATTATTATTCACAGTGCTAAGCCCGGTATGATTATCGGACGTGGTGGTGGTGGTGTTGAAGAAATTAAGAAATATTTACAAAAAAATATAATTAAAAATAATAAGAAAAAAATTGATATTGATATTAAGGAAGTCAGTAAACCACAATTATCAGCTCAAGTCGTGGCTGGAAACATTGCCATTGAATTAGAAAAAAGAATACCTTATCGTAAAGCCATGAAAAGAATGATCGAGAGTTCAATGAAAGCTGGTGCTCAGGGTATAAAGATAATTTGTTCCGGTCGTCTTGATGGTGCAGAAATTGCACGTACTGAAAAATTGTCACAAGGTAAAGTTCCGTTACATACCTTACGGGCTGATATTGATTACGCTCGCACGGCAGCTTTTACTACGTATGGAGCAGTTGGTGTTAAGGTTTGGATTTATAAAGGTGAATATTTTGAAAAAAAAGATACTTAGTTTTATAGTATTTATAAAATATGTTTATTCCTAAAAAAGTAAAACACAGAAAATGGCATAAAGTTGCCGGTACCTCAGGTCGGGTAGCTTCACGTTTGACAGAAATTGATTTTGGTAGTTTTGGTTTAAAGGCTTTAACTGGCGCATGGGTGACGTCACGTCAAATTGAGGCAGCTCGTCGGGTTATTGTCAGATACATTCGTAAAGGCGGAAAAATGTGGATTAGGATATTTCCGGACAAGCCAGTAACTATTAAAGGTTCTGAAGTGCCGATGGGTAAAGGTAAAGGAGCTGTTGATCATTATGTAATTGACGTAAAACCGGGTTCAGTGATAATTGAACTTGATGGTGTGCCATCAGCGGAAGCGACTGAGGCTTTGAAAATGGCCGGCGATAAATTACCAATGAAGACACGCGTTATTAAAAAGTAGTTTTTTAAAAGAAGAAATTAGATTAATATTTTATGAAAATAAAAGAGTTAAAATCTAGAAGCGATAAAGAACTTGAATCGATTTTACGTGATTCAAAGGAACATCTACGCTTGGCCCGGTTTAAAGTAGCCCAAAGAGAATTGAAAGATATCAGACAGGTTAGGGAGTTAAAGAAAAAAATAGCTCAGGTTAATACCATATTGCAGCAAAGGTCAGTCAACAATCAAGTCAGTGAAAATTAATTTTAATATTATGGTTAAAAAAGAACAAATACCGGTCAAAAAAAATAAACACATTTTTAATGGTATTGTCGTATCAGATAAAATGGATAAAACAAGAGTTGTTGCGGTGTCGCGAACAGTTATTCACCCTAAGTATAAAAAATTGTTTAAGGTTTACAAAAGATTTAAGGTTCATGATGAAAAAAATCAGTTTAAAACTGGCGACAAAGTTTCTTTCATTGAATGTCGCCCGCTATCCAGAGAAAAAAGATGGCGCGTTATTTATTAATAATTTTATAAATTCAGTTTCCATATGCTACAACATCGGACAATGCTAAAAGCCGCTGATAATACCGGAGCCAGAAAGCTCATGGTGATTAAGGTAACAGGTGGATATAAAAAACGTTATGCTCGACTTGGCGAGGTTGTGACTTGTACCATTAAAGAAGCCCAACCGCATTCACAGGTTAAGAAGGGTGATATTGTTAAGGCAGTGATTGTTAGAACTAAGAAAGAGGTAAGACGCAAATCGGGAATTTATATTCGTTTTGATGACAATGCAGTGGTTATTATTGATCCTAAAAATAAAGAACCGAAAGGCACTCGTATTTTTGGCCCGATAGCGCGGGAAATAAGAGATCAAGGTTACATGAAAATAACTTCATTAGCGGAAGAAGTATTATAAAAATATCAATATAATAATTATGACATTTAAAAAAGGCGACAATGTAAAAATAATTTGCGGGAAG
>CAYSSY010000020.1:0-9873 GCA_964434055.1 uncultured Gammaproteobacteria bacterium
TGTTATTAATAATTGAGAATTTGGCCTTTTTTCTGTGGCGGAAAAAACACAAAGCTCCCCGCCAGCGATGGTTTTCACCACCCATATCCCTTTCGGGGTATGACCGACTAAGGTGCTCTGAACGAGGAGCTCAGTACCTTAGTCGGTTTTTTGTGCCATGCCTTGCGACTTGCATCACAAAGTTTAGGCAATTTACTAAATTTTTGAAATTAACCTGTATTTAACAACTTATCAATATCTGATCTTTTATATTTTCTATGTCCCAGCTTGCCAATTCTCACTGCTTTGAGTTTACCCTCATTATCCCAGCGCCGTAAAGTTTCCACGTGCACGTCAAACAAGCGAGCCACTTCGTTGATTGATAAAAGCTTATCTGGGTTTTGTTTGTCTTTATCCATTGATATTTGTCCACAAGTTGATTAAACCTCAACATTATTGTACAATAGTAGATAGAAAACGTAAAGTGGACAACTAATTTTATGGATACATTTGGGCAAAAAACTAAAACAATCATTGGTGCCGGCTATATTCGGGAAAGCACGGAAGAACAGGATAAGGGCTATTCGCCAGATAACCAAGAAAGACAAATTAAGAGTTATGCTGAACGTAACAACATTGACGTTAAATTTTGGTATAAAGATCTGGTGACCGGCACGTCAACAGTCAAACGGGATAATTTTAAGCAAATGATATCGGATGCAGAACTGCATAAATTTGGAATTATTATTGTTTTTCACAGCTCAAGATTTGCCCGTAATGTTAAAGAAGCCAGACAATACAAAACACTACTCAGAGAAAAATTAGGAATAGACGTTGTTTCTGTAACACAACATTTTGGCGATTGGCAAAACCCGAGCTCTTTTTTGAATGAGGGAGTTAATGAACTTTTTGATGAGCATTACTCCCGAGTGGTGAGTTTTTGGGTTCGCCATGGTTTAGCAGAAAAAAGATTACAAGGCTATCAAAGAGGTAACCCGCCTTTTGGTTATTACAAAAAGCAGATCGGTTTTGATAAAGAAAAAGCTCGGCCGATTTACGAAAAAGAATGGCGCGTGCATCCTCAAGAAAGCAAAATCATCAAAAAAATTTACCAACTTTACACCACTGGTAAATACTCTTATCAAGACTTGGCTGGTATTTTGCGCCATGAAGGAGAAAAGACAAAATATAAAAATCCATTTACTTATTCAAGTATCAAAGATATTTTGGGCAATAAAGTATATTTGGGTTATGTGGTCTCACCGAGAAAAAAGGATCTGTCTGATATCAAAGGCAAACATCCGGCAATTTTAACTAAAAAATTATTTGACGAGGTACAGAAAATCAAAAATATCCGCAATGCGACTATTGGCCGACCCGTGGCGCAACACCGCTTTTATTTATTGCAAGGCCTGCTTTATTGTTATCGTTGCGCTAAATATCTTTTGGGCAAGGAAAATAAACCGCAGGCTAAATTAATCCCAAAAATGTATTGTCATGCTCAGCGCTGGTTTGATAGCAAAGGTCAAAGGCAGGAAAGATATTTTTATGGCTGTAAATTAAAACGAGAAATGAGGGGGTGTAAACAGAAAGATGTGGCCTGCGAAATTATTGACCAGCAAGTCTTAAAAATTATGGAAGGCGTAATTTTGCCGGAAGACATTATTCAGATGACTTTGAAAAAGTTGAATGATCTGTTTGATAACTTCAAAAAGTCGGAAAATGAGCAGGATAAAGTTAGAGATCTAGAAAAAAAGAAACAGAAATTGATGTTTTTGTTTACTAATACTGATGATTTGTCAGAAGAAAGCTATTTGAAACAAATCCAACAAATTGATGAACAGTTGGCAATTTATTCAACATTGGGAATGACTGAAAAGAAAAAAGGCGCCACCAAAAGAGTCGCTATGGTAGAAACAGAAAAATTCTTAAGAGACTTTAAGAAATTTTGGAAATCAGATATTGGCCCCGAAGAGAAACGGGCTTGGATTCAAATGGCCATTAAAAGAATCTGGGTCAAGGATGAGAAAGTGGTTGGTGTAGAACCCAATGATGATTTTAAGCCTTTGTTTGCGTCACTGCGGAAAGTCAGTGGCCAGCCCCCGATAGTCACCCCATAAAAACATCTCTCTCCTATTACAGAGAGGTGTTTTTTGATATAATCACGGCATCTAATAATAACCATCTAAAAAATATTCATGGCCACTCTAATTAACCAAAATCAAAACTTTGACAAATTCGACATCGCCCCCAAACTTCTAGAAATTCTCACCAGACATAAATTTCTTGACCCGACACCAATTCAAGAACAATCAATCCCATTGGCATTAGCTGGTAAAGATTTGATGGGTATTGCCCAAACTGGCACTGGTAAAACCCTAGCTTTTGGCATTCCAATGATTCAGCGTCTGGCTCAAAAACAAGGCAAAATAATTGGACTGATTATTCTCCCCACTCGGGAACTAGCCGTGCAAGTCGACCAGTCTCTGAAAAAAATTGGCCAGCCAATTGGTTTAAGAACCGCCGTCTTAATTGGTGGTGAGAATATTTTTAGACAGCGTAAATCATTAAGTCTGAGACCACATATTATTATTGCCACTCCAGGCCGTATAATTGATCACTTGGAAAGCTCACGTCTTGATTTGTCAAAAGTCGGTATACTAGTTCTAGATGAAGCTGACCGCATGCTTGATATGGGCTTTGCTCCGCAGATCAAAAAACTCTTGCAGTCAGTTCCTACGGAACGACAAACAATGCTCTTTTCGGCGACGATGCCTCAGGCAATTATCTCTCTTGCTAAATCATATATGACTTTGCCTTTACGTGTTGAGGTCGCCCCTCCTGGCACAACGGTAAAGTCAGTAACTCAGGAAATATTCTTTGTCTCAAATCGAGACAAAATATCACTGCTCGCAACAATCCTCTATCAATACACCGGCAGTGTTTTAATTTTTTCCCGAACAAAATTTGGGGCAAAAAAAATTACTCAAGAAATCAGAGCTCTTGGACACAGTGTTAATGAAATTCACTCAAATCGCTCACTTAAACAAAGGCTCCAAGCGTTGGAAGGTTTTAAAATTGGTCGGTATCGAATATTAGTTGCAACTGATATTGCCGCGCGCGGGATTGATGTTTCAGGTATCCAGCTGGTTCTTAACTATGATTTACCGGACAACCCCGAGGACTACATTCACCGCATTGGCCGGACTGCTCGAGCAGGCCGGACTGGCCATGCCATTTCTTTTGCCACACCCGACCAACGAGGCGGTATTAAAGCTATTGAACGGCTAATCAAAACCGCCCTGCCTGTTTCACCAACACCGACTTTAACAAAAATAGAACGTCCGGCCACCCGGACAAATTTTAAAACAAATGTTGAACATCACCATTCTCAAAAAAAACATCACCCTTATCAGACAAGCCGCTTTCAAGAGAAAAGCATCCAAGACAAAAACGGCTCATACAAAAAAAGAAGTAAAAAACAAAGACCAAATCGCTTTATCCTTAAAGATAAAAGTCAAAGGCATTAAATTATTAATATAACTATGATTATTTAATGTCGCCTAATCTTTAGCTCTTAACAAATTACAGACAAAAACCTCATAAAAATATTTTGTGTGTAATAATAAAAAATTTTGTATATTATTACGTAGTTAATTTATTAAAAAAAACGTTTAACTTAACAAGTAAACGTTCATTGATAATATCTATCTGAATTACAATATTCAGTTTTTTGTTGTGGTTCCAAGATAACGCAAGATGATGAATTCTTTTGTGATAACCACCACCTCAATCTTATAGGTCCGCCAGATAATTTCCTCTTTTAATTCAAATAAAACCGGGTAAGCATAAGGATCACCAAAATAAAATGTGAGAAAAAAAGCTTTTTTATCTGGCAGCATACCGGAATACAAAATATTGACTCTTGATTCCGATGACCAAAAGCTGATTCCTGGAAGTCGCCCGACTTCCCCGTGATAGATCTTTATTGTTGGATTTTTAAACTTCTCACCGCTTTGAACATCAGCCAATGATAAAAAAATAGCTGTAACTATAACCAGAAACATCCCAATCTTTTTCATACCAAATCCTTTCAAAAAATTTGTAAGAAGTTCAATGGTTAAGGAACAAAATTTGATTTTTAAATATACATTTTAATTCGACTTACGTCAAGCCAATAAACAAAAAAAATAATTGACTTATCTTAAGAGTATCTGTTAAAATCCCTAATGACATTCCAGAAAGGAGGCCTGGATGTTGACTCAACTCCACACCTGGAGTGCCAAGGTTATGGACGGGCTCTTGTGCTCGTTCAGACCTCAATGGGCGGTTGCTGCCGAGGCAGCTCCCTCCCGAGAGCCCAAAAAAAAATCCCAAGCGGATCGACACACTGTAAACTGCCCCTTAATTTTGGGCTTGGCACTCTGGGCGAGCTGCCTTTAAAAACTCGTCTATCTTGACGATCTGACCCTATGTTATTTTCCACTCGGACCTTCTCAGATCTTCTCGGAGCGGCATCTCGCCTCACAGCGGCTCGGCTGTTTTTCCTTGAACAGCTTGACGCCGCTGTTTTTTTATTCTTGACAGATTAATTAGGTTTGCTAAACTCTAAGCTGGACATTCCGAAAGGAGGCGTGAATGCACCATCTCATGTTACTCCATTTCTGGAGTGCCTCACTGATCGCTACGACTCATGTCGCGGTGGCCAGTCAGCGGCAGTGCTCGATATGTCGAGCGTTGCCACACGCCCAAAAAACGATGATACTTCGGCGGATATCGACGGCGTGGCCCTTGCGACAAGGAGGCACATCAGGAGCGGGCTGCCTTTAATGCTCATCTCTTAGACCAGCGGAATGGTTCCAGGTTCTATCCTCACTAGGGTCTAGAGGCTGCAGCTCGCTATATAAAAAACGGCGGATTTCTGTGTGTTCAACAGAACCGCCGTCTCTTTTTTTTACGAACTTTGTTACTGAACCAAAGTATACGTGCCATTTTCTTGAGCAAGAAGAATCATTTCGCGAATGGCCGCCTTGGTTTTGGAAGATGCCTTATCGCTAGCAAAAAAAGTAGCTGAATTCAAAAAAACAATCAAGACATCTCGCGCTCTGGTCAAAGAAACAACAATTCTTTCCTCTCTTTCATTAAAACCAATATCGCCTTGCAAATTGGAATTAACCATCGAGAGAAAAATTTCATCTCGCTCAGAGCCTTGAAACGCATCAACAGTATTAACGATTAACAGAATTTCTTCATCAACAATTTTTTGCTCGATTTTCAGAACGAAGATTAGTGGTTGACGGAGTTTCTTTTTAATCTCTCTGATTTGCGCTTGGTAGAAGGTTATGATACCCATGATGCTTGAATTTGTATTCTTGCGGAAACGACGCTTAAATACCTTAGCCAGCAAATTAGCCTCGCGCCTATTCTTGCGTGAACTACCATCCTTTTCATCGCCGCTGTCCTGAGCTTGGGCAAAATCATAAACAATAACTTCGCCTTCCCGACCTTCATCAAAACGACCGGGAATAATTTGCCCATCATAAAAAACATTAACTACCCGGATGATATTAGGCAACGAACGCCGACAGACACGCAGAAACGTACTGGTTAGTAAACCCTTCTCAAGAAAAGTTTTGAATAAACCAGCGTCAAAAGCGTCAATTTCCTCTTTAGAAAAACCTTGTTCACTCAAACAGGCTCTCGCTTCCTGCACCAGAGGAATATTCGATAATTGGTGCCGATCGCCGGTGTTGATCACCTTCTCTAAAGTCAGCTGGTAAAGAAACGCGATTTCGTAACTGTAACCACGCGTCGCTTCATCAAAGAAAGAAATTTGTGGCAAAATGCCAGCTGCAAGCAAGCGATTAAAAGTCTGATCAAAAAGCAGGCTATTAAGCGTGCAGGCGACGATCACGCCGCTACCTGAATCCAAAACTTTTTTAATCGCCTGAAATTCCAACAAATCAAACTCTGGTGTTTCTTCTGTCATTTCTCCTGCTTCTTTAAACCTTTCCGAGCGATGAAATCTTTTGGCTGGTTTAGTGATCACGGTTCGGTTATTACCCAAACGGAAAATATGTGGCTCTTCGCTTTTGCCCAAACTGTGTGCTACCGCCTCCAGTAAAACATCCAATCCTTGATTACTGTGCGAAGTCAGGAGAACAAATTTACCTTGCCGGCAAAAATTCTTAGCGGCGACTGATTGGGTAAATGTTTTACCAGAGCCGCCGATACCTTCCTGCGAAGTCACTGGCTGGTTGCTTAACATGGCTGCCAAGGAAAGACATTGAGACTCATCACGCAAAATTTTCCGCTCATCTGGGTTTAAAACAACGGTTTTGGTTAACCAGTCATTTGCCAGATTGTGTTTCAGGCCGGCTAAAACCTGCAGTGGCGCAGACATATCAACTGAATCGCCGTTACTTAATTCTGTAACGACCTTCAGATAACGATCGTGCGCAGAGAGATTAACATCTTTGCAGAACTTAACCAGGCGGACAACACGTCGTCTGGTCAGCGATCGTTCAAATCTAAAAGTTATCTCATCCTCGTTGATGCGAATCACACTGGCCGTGTAAGGACGGTGGTCGCTGTCATAAAAAGTCACTCGGTCTTCGAGACTGAAGACATCCATTCCTTGATAAATATAGAGAAAAGATTTATAAGGCACGGAAACGACAACCACCTTTTTTTTGCCAGCCGCGCCGTCTGTTTTCACCACAAAATGGCAGGGAAATTCCCGCTGAGCAACTTCTTCAAGCCAAAGCCGGTGCCATTCTAGATAATTACCGCCAACCTGATTCATGGTCACAAACTCACGCCACCGGTCATCTACTGTTGACTCGTCATCCACAGACCAATTGGCAGTCATAACTTGTTGATTAATCGTAAACCGCTGGGCATCGCCCTCAACCTGTTGCAAAATCTTTTTTTGCCTGACAAAAGGCTGGCTAATAATTTCAAAAAAGTTATCCCAGCCTTTAAAATAGTGGTAATCGTGATTATTTTCACCACTACCCCAGATGACTGTCATGAGCGGCGAAAAATGTTTAGCCCCACCTTGGCAGACAATGACTGTTGCTGCGGGGTATTTCGTCTTAATCGCTTCGGCTTTTGCCAATCCTTGATTGACAATTAAAAACAGATCCGGCACATAATCTAAAGCTGCCGCACCTTTCTCGTCAATCAAGGCAAAAGGCAAATTACGCGCCCGGAATTGTTGACTGAAAAAATTTTCCCCGCCAGCAACAATCGCCACTTTCTTTGTACTCAGTTCTTGGTGCATTTTACCCTCCAATCCTTAATAGATTATTCTTAAATGTGCTTGCTTTTACTGCTCAAATCTAATCATAATCATTCTCAAAAGTCAAAAAAACCGGAAATGCTCCGGCTTACATTCAGAATCCTTCAACTACTTATCTTTCATATATAAATAAACACCGTGCTGGTGTTGCACAGGCTGGTTCCATGACTTCAAAGCAAAGGCATGAGACGCCACTCGTGCCCCGGGTTTTAATTCCTGACTCAATTTCTTTTCTAGTTTATTTAAAATATATGGGATGCCAAAAAATGTCACAATATTAAAAACGCTCAGATCAACAGACCAAAAACTTTTAAGATGGATAAAAGCCTTGCCGGCTAAGCCTGCCTTTTTAATCCGCCGACGTGCCCATAAAACCAAAAGCGGATTTATCTCGTAGCCATGGGCTTCGGCTCCGGCTTGAGCTAGTGCGATCACCAACCGGCCGTCGCCCGAACCCAAATCAACTGCCTTATCTCCCGGCTTCACTTCTGCCAAATTGACCATAGCTTCGACAACTTTCTGATTGGTCGGCACAAAAGGCGCTCCTTGCCAAGAAAAGTAAAGCAGGACTAATAAAATAATAATCAATAAACCTAAAATTACTAGTTCAGTCATAAAATAAGCATAACAGAGTTTATCTTTCCTGTTAACGCCTTAGAAAATAATTTCCAATTATGTTAAGATATAACCATGGGTAAAAAAAATGGTTTTAGTTTAATTGAAATACTGATTGTCGTCGGAATTTTGGGTTTAATCAGTACTCTTTTAATTACTGCTCTAGGCAGCACAAGAATTAAGGCACGCGACACTAAAAGAAAATCTGACCTTAATCAAATTGGACGTTTCTTAACTTTAAGCTGTTTCTTACCAGAAACCGGTGGCGGTGATTATGATTTAAGTGAAATTGTCACTGGTATTATCAGCCGCTATCCACAATACGCTCAGTACGTACCAAAAAATATAAAAGATCCAAAAACCGGTACAGACACTGAAACACGTTATCATTATCTAGTGACAAGTGACGGTCAAGCTTGTGCTCTTTATGCCAACCTGGAAAATGATGAGGAAAAAGTTACTCTAACTAATATTAATCTGCCGACCGCCCACGGCGGCACTGGAATTTTTCAAACAAGTGCTGTTGGCTGGAATGGTTCTAATAAATACTTCCAGATTTCTAATTAAAAATTTTTACGCAAACGAAAACTCCTGTAATTAAACAGGAGTTTTCTGTTTTCTAACTATACACTAAATTTAGTAAACTAATTTTAGTATCTTTTCTGTGGTCTTGACTGCTTTCTCTGTCTGTGACAATCGCGGCAGTAAATCGGTCTGGTACCATCCGGTTCGAATGGTAATTCAGTAATGTCCGCACCACAACCGGAACATTTCCAGTTGCCTTGGAACATCTGCCGAGGACCGAAAGAATTGTTGCTGTCCATTTTAAAAACCTTTTGTTCTGTCTACTTAACTCTTAAAAACTAAAGTTTTAAAAAAGCTTCCTTTTTTAAAAATTTTTGGTAAACAAAACGCTTAAAAATTATTAAGCTCATTATAGTTTATTAATCAGTTTTTGTCAAGTTGTGGTCATAAATAATTTGTCCAGACTTGACATAATCAAAAATATCGGTTATATTATCAAGATAATAAAAATCGCCCTTTGAAAAAATTAATAACAATTTTGAGGAACTTAATGAAAGGAGGAAAAAAGTTCCAAACACCTAAAAAGGGCGTTTTTTTGTTATGTAAAAGTTATGTAAAAAAGAGCGAACTAAATTGAAAGGTGTTAAAATTTTTTGCAAACCAAACAGTCAATCCAGTACAATTTTTTAATCTATGGAAAGGGTATAATCATGCAGAAGTATTTATTATTGATTGTTATGTTTATAATGGCAGTGGGTCTACTTGCTGCCGACAAACCAGCACAACTCCAGTGCCACACCTACTACAAACCCGGTAACCCCACCTGTGAAGACATAAGTGTTGGGGAATACTCAAAAAAAGTTGAAGCCTCTGAAGAAATATCTCCCGGCACACACACGGTCGATCTGGTCTGTGGAACGCTGACTTATACAATTTCAGCCGACAAAAAAACTGTGGAGTCGTGGTCTTCAACAGTCGCCGTCATCAAGGCAATGATTGTTAAGGGGGGCGATGGTGCCAATATCCGGGAATACGGTTCAGGATTAAAAAAATCCGATGGTCAGGTGACAACCCCGCCTAATAATGGCGGTCAAATTCCAACCATCAGTCATGTTTCTTGGTGTTATGACTGTCCAACAGTGCCCAACGACAAACCCCTGCAGTTCAAATCCGTCTGCCATGACGGTGAAACCGGCCGCGGCGAAGCAATCAATCCCAACTCCGGCAGTTATCAAGTCAATTGGACTGTTGGTGCGCAAAGCGGATCGTTTGAAGCCAAACCCGGCACCACTGAATTCACGGTGACCTATCCCGGACAGGTAACTTTTACCTACACGTTGAACGAGAAGACGGAAACGGCAGTGATTGAACAGCAGTCAGCGGAAATCTGCAATCCCGACAAACCCCTGCAGTTCAAATCCGTCTGCCATGACGGTGAAACCGGCCGCGGC
>CAYSSY010000020.1:9973-18285 GCA_964434055.1 uncultured Gammaproteobacteria bacterium
CTACACGTTGAACGAGAAGACGGAAACGGCAGTGATTGAACAGCAGTCAGCGGAAGAATGTTGCACTGAGGGTGGAAAACTCTCGGTGGCGGTTTTTGTTGACGCCAACGGCGACGGCAAATGGAACAAGGGCGAAGATACCAGAGGCGGCGTCGAGATAATAATCGATGGTCCCGAAGGCAGTGATAATAGTGGCATAACTGGTGGTAATGGTTGGGTGACTTTTACATTCTGGCCCGGTCATTACATCATTAGTGCTCCGACACTCCACTACTCCAAGGAATTTAACTTTGATTGCCGAGATTACTGGATCTACATCCCCATCAAACCAGCCGGCAAGGGCTGCCCGCCGGTCTGGCACGAGACTATCGTTGTTCCGGAAGAAAAAACCAAAGAACAGTACCAACCATTATTCACTGGTTTAGATTTTTCCCCAGAAGGTATTGCCACCAGGCTCGTGCTGTCATCGATGTGCCAAGTGGATAACTTGGCCGGACGGGTATATAACCTTCCAACAATTGCATCAGAACGACGATTTGCTGACATGAGCCAGAGGCTTGCTGCCAACCCCAACTTCATCACAAGAGTCAGTTATGCTGTGGATTTTTATATAGCTGATTCTTTGGGGATGCTTTCTACAGTTCTGGATTCTGCCAAGTCACTGATGACACACCCAAGATACTACATTGAGAGTGGCAAAAAACAATTGGTCATCACTGGCAATAATATACCGGACCGCCTGACCCCGGAAAAACTGATGTTATTGCCACAAGCGCAAGCTCTGGCAAATTTCACAGAATTCAATTGGCCAGTGCCAAACAGCATGTCTCTCACAAAATTGAACACTACCCCCGGTTACCACTCAGTATTTCCATCTTATGAGGAGACGGAAATGGGGACCAATCAGCAATATCTCCGAGACTATTATGCTCGGGATTGGTTCGGGGTTAAAGCCGCGGGAATGTTCTGTGACTCGACGATGTCGAAAAAAGCAAGTTCGTATCGTGAGGCATGGGGTCTGGCGCTCCATTCACAGCATAGTGGCCGTTGGTTTATGCAAGGGCATTCGCCCTTAAATAATGCCACGGTCATTGAGACTGACCAAGTGACACGCTGGGCACTGACATTCACCTCAAATGACAGCGCGGAACAAATCAAGGGCGAATGTGCCAACCGGTACGAACCGGCCCATTTTTTTGCTCTTTTGAAGTTGTGGCGGTACAGCCAGCTGCATCCGGAAATGCCGCTTGATATCTTCATTGGGTATCTGCATCGGATACTCAATAAAGAGACTGACCTTGGTCTCAATTTATCATGCGACAAGCTTGTATTCACCGGCCTCAGCACCCCGGCCTATCCTAAAGAAGGCTGGGACAATGCTGTTGATGGCGATCTTGAAGGCTGGGACGGCACTGTGACCACGCGCGGTCCGAGCGGATTTGAATCTGCTCCTGCCTGGGGTATTTTCCAGTTCGCTTGCAGTGAGATCCAATCATTCAACCGGATCGACGTGGTTTATGATAACGGCATTGATCAGGTGCAACAACACAACCGACAAGCGCGCAAATTGGAAGTTTTGATTTCACAAACCGACACTGCGCCGGAGAGTTTTACCAGTATCTACACGTTCGTGAATAAAAAATCCGCACCAGCTCAAAAGATGGAATGGGTCACACCAATCTTTCAAGCCCGTTACATCAAACTGGTGATTCACGAACCGAACAGAACCAATGGTGCGTGGCGGCAGATTGTTGAATTCAAAGTGTCGCTGATTGACCATAGTGATCACTTGAGCAAACCGGCCAATGAAGAAAATACTGTTATGCCAGCCGCCTACGAATTGCGTCAGAATTACCCCAACCCATTCAATCCCACAACCACAATTACCTTTACCGCACCTCAAGCTGGTGAGCTGACACTCGCTATCTATAACAGTGCCGGTCAAAAGGTAAAAGAACTGGTGGCTGGCTACCAACCAGCTGGAGCTCAGTCGGTTGTCTGGGACGGACGCGACGACACTGGTAACCATGTTTCCAGTGGTATCTACCATCTGATCATGACCGCTGGTGACACCCGGCTTGTCAGAAAAATGATGTTTATTAAATAACTTATCAACTTTTTCATCACATTTTAACCCGGTAGGAATTTATTCCTGCCGGTTTTTTATTCTTGCTAAATTTCTTTAAAAGTGCCAAGATGATATTATCGGGTCTACTCTCATGAATATCATCATCACCAAGGACTATCACGAGCTTTCGCGCAAAGCCGCGGCTTTTTTCCTAAACCAGCTCGCTTTAAAAGCTGATTCGGTTTTTGGTTTGGCTACTGGCTCAACCCCTCTGGGTATGTACCAAGAAATTATTAAAAATACACAAGGTTATTCTTATAGTTTCAACCGTGTCACCGCTTTTAACCTTGATGAATATTGTGGTTTGAACGCTAAAGACCCTCAAAGCTACCACTTTTATATGTGGCACAGCTTTTTTCAACATCTGGATATTAATAAAAAAAATATCTTTATTCCCGACGGCACCGCTAAAAACACCAAGCAACACTGTGCCTGGTATGAAAAACAACTTCAAAAAAAACCAATTGATATGCAAATTTTAGGTATTGGTGAGAATGGTCACATTGGTTTTAATGAACCGGGCAGTTCAATTAATTCCACCACCAGATTGGTTAATTTAAGCTCTGAAACTATTAAAGCCAACACCCGCTTCTTTAAAACCGAACAAGCTGTGCCCAAACAGGCAATAACCATGGGAATTAAAAGCATCCTGCGTGCCAAAAAAATCTTACTTCTGGCCAGTGGTTCTAAAAAAGCGCGCGCGATTCAAAAAATGCTTGAAAGTAAAATTAGCGCTGACTGCCCGGCTAGCTTCTTGCGCACGCACCCTGATGTTACTTTAATTATTGATATGGCAGCGGCAAATTTTTTAAAAAAGGGGGACTATCATCGCAATGGTTGGGGTGATGTTCGCCTGCTTAATAAAAACGTTGTGCCAAAAAATAAAAAAATACTAGTAGTCTCGCCTCATCCCGATGACTCAGCCGTCAGTTGTGCTGCGACTATTAAAGCTTTGGCAGAAAAAAATCTAGTTTTTACTCTGGTGATGACTAATGGCTGGCGCGGTGTAATAGGCAAAGAGTCTCAAGCGGCTAAAATCTTAAAACGAGCGCATGAAGCAACTCTGGAAGCACAAGTTCTTGGCAGCACACCAATTTTTGCTGACTTCAAACTTTATGAACAGGGAAAAAAATTCTGGTCAGAGGATTTGAGTAAGTTAAAAAATATTTGGCAGAAAATTAAACCTGATATTGTGCTGATGCCCCATACTCATGATGAACACCCGACTCATATTTTAAGTTCACAATTAATTCTTGATTTCTTAACCAGATACAAAATAAAGAATCTCCATATTTGGTACTATGAAGGCTTATGGTCACAACATATCTTGGATCAAATCAATACAGTCTTCAGTTTTAATAAAGATTTATTGATGGTAAAAAACAAAGCTATTAAAAGTCACCAGTCGCAAGTCAGTCGCCTGCCCATGATTGAAGCTTCTTTTGGCCTGGCGCAGTTCCGCGCTAAAACTATTCCTGAACAGCTCTTTGTCGGTTACGGCGGCCTCTCGCCAAATTTGGGGGATTATGTTGAAGCATATTATGAAAAAAAAATTAATTAAAAAACTGACCAATATAAGGCCAGTTTTAATTTTTTTATTATTATAACTTCATACCTAATGCCTTATAAAAGAGAGATAACTGTTTTTTAGTAAGACCGCCTTGGCCCATTGCTATTTCAGGATGATGTTTTTCACCATGCCAATCCGAACCACCCACAATAAGCAACTTTTTTTGCTTAGCAATTTTTAAACAATATTTTTTTATTTGTGGATTATTCTTAGAAGAATTAATTTCAATCCCATCTATCTTGTTTTCTAAAAGTACTGCTACTAATCTATCAAAATCTCTCTTTCCTCTTTTAATACCAAAGGTTCTGATTAATTTACCGATAATTTCACCAGGATGAGCCAAGACGGCAATTCCACCAGCTTTATGAATTAACTTAACTGCTTCTTCTGGATTCATGGCCCAATTTCCATATGGTACATAACAACCAGAATCTTTTCTACTAAACATGCGCTGTAAATCATTAACAGGAATTCTACAAAGTGGGTAAGCCCACTTAGCGATATCATATTTTGTTATTGGTAAATTAGCACCTTTCTTTTTTTTGATTAATTTATAATCAAGTTTAGCCAGCCCCATTTCCCCCAGTTTACTTACTATTAATTTAGCCCTCTCGTTATAACCTGCTATTGTCTTTCTTAAACCACTCTTCAAAACACTTAACCTAAATTTCTGTGCATAACCCAAAACATGAACCTCACAATCTTGAAATTTTGTGCTAATTTCAACACCCGGAATATTTACAATTTTTTTTGATAAAGCTAATCTGTTTTTCTCAAAAAAATCCAGCCAAACATTATGATCGGTTATTGATATCACACGTAACCCATTTTTTTTTGCTAAACTAACCACTTTTTCAATTGGGTAATCACCGTCAGATAATTTTGAATGCAAATGGAGGTCATATTTATATCTCATAATCTAATCTTACCATTTTTATAATTATAGCGACAAATTTATCTACAAAAAATTGTAGAAAAAAAATTGACACATTATTATTAAGTATTATAATTATATATAATATTATAAAAATATGGAAATTTCGCTAACATTAAGAAAATTTGGATTAAATGAAAAAGAAATTAAGATTTACCTCTTCCTCTTGGAAAATGGTCCCAGTCCAGTGCGTGTAATCGCAAAATTGACAAATATTAACAGGGGTACTACCTATGATATTCTAAAATCATTAATGAGCAATGATTTAATTAGCTATTATCATAAACAAACCCACCAATATTTTGCAGTAGAAGATCCGGAAAAATTAGTTAAAGTCTTGGAGCGCAAAAAGGTTGAGCTAAATCAGGTTGGAGATCAATTGACAAATATTATTCCTGAACTAAAATCTCTATATAACAAGGTTGGTGAAAAACCAGTTGTTAAATTTTATGAGGGTTACAAGGGAGTGAAATTTGTTCTGCAGGATGTTTTAGAAAAAATAGATCGACTCAAAGACAAAGAATATTATGCTTTTTCCTCGGCAGACATAAAAAATTACCTATACAAAGCTTTTCCAGACTACAACGAACAAAGAATCAAAAAGAAAATTAGAGTCAAAACAATATCTCTCGGTGCCGGCGGTTCCCTAACCGGATTGGATGCCAGAAAATGGTTATCACAAACTCACGGTAGTCCAAGCTATGTTATTATCTACGGAGAAAGAGTCGCCATGTTTTCAACGACTAGCAACAAACAACCAATAGCATTAATTATGGAAGATAAAGCTCTAGCGGCAACCCAAAAAATGATTTTTGAGTTCATTTGGTCAAAATTGTAAATATTTTATGAAAAATATACAGACAATTATTTTAGCGGGTGGTTTAGGTAAAAGGATGAATAATTTTAATTTACCAAAAGTGCTGATTGAATTAAAAGGTCAGCCATTGATTAGCTATGTGCTAAAAACAATAGTAAATTCTGGGATCGACCCACAACCAGTGATTGTTGTTGGTAAAATGGCTGACAAGGTTAAAGAAACTTTAGGTCCGGAATACCAATATATCTTTCAGCCAGAACAGTTAGGTACTGGTCATGCTGTGGCTTGCACTAAAGAGA
This sequence comes from uncultured Gammaproteobacteria bacterium, assembly GCA_964434055.1. Lineage (GTDB taxonomy): Bacteria > Patescibacteriota > Patescibacteriia > UBA2196 > CAYSSY01 > CAYSSY01. The sequence continues at coordinate 15,722 of CAYSSY010000020.1, forward strand.
CTTTAAAAGATAGGGCGGAAAATATACTTGTCCTCTATGGTGATATGCCACTGATTACTGCCGAAACTATAAAAAATATTGCCACCCAACATTTAGTTGAAAAAGCTGTAATCACTATGGCAACTGTCACTGTGCCTGACTTTAATGATTGGCGTGCTGGTTTTTATGACTTCGGCCGAATTATCCGCAACTCTCAAGGTGAACTGCTAGAGATTGTAGAAAAAAAAGATGCCACTCCTGACCAATTAGCAATCAAAGAAGTCAACCCAAGTTATTTTTGTTTTGAAGCTAATTGGCTCTGGCAAAATATTGATAATTTAAAAAATGACAATTTACAAAAAGAATACTATTTAACAGACCTAATAAGTTTGGCCCTGATACAAAATAAAATTGTTAAAACCATTAATATCAAAGCTGAAGAAGCTTTAGGTATAAATGACCAAAAACAAAAAGAAATAATTGAAAAATTTCTTTGAAAAATAACCAAAACATTAAAGCCAGAGGAGGTAATTCATGGCTATGCCGGTTGTTTGCCAAGGACTCCGTCATTTAAGAGACGGGTTCCAATGTATAGTATATGCTGATGATAAAAGTGGTATGGTCAAAAAAATTATTGGATTAAAAGAAGGAGATCAAATTACCGAACAACAAGCGCATCTGTTAGCAACTCAAATCAATGAATACTACCCACTCTTCCCAGAGATGGTCCAAAAACCAGAAAATTTTAGTTGTACTTATTATTTTGATAATGCTGTTGGAAAATGGCTCATCGTGGAATCGGAAAAATACTCTGGGTACCCACTCACAACGATATTGAATTGCACTACTGGTGAGACTGGGGTACGTGCTACAGTAATAATTGAACAAATCATTGATTATATGGTTGAAATATTCAAGACTGTTGAAAGTAATGGATTGTGTCAAGTTGGTTTTGACCCAAAAGCTGATAACTTTCTAATCAATGATAGTTCGGTTACTTACTGTGATTTTGTGCCACCTCGGTATAAAGATTCAAGCGGTCGTTATATTATTGAATATCTAACTCCAGTACCTGAAGACAGGAGACTATATTTTATTAATCGCTATTTCTCACCTTTGGGAATGATAAAATTACTACTGATACATATCAGTCGCAATGCCCCAAAATTGAGAAAAAAAACTATAACTATTCTTCGGGAAAAACTATTGGCTAATGGTCAATATTCAATCCTCCAGGCATTATCAAGACATCTGATTACTGAAAACATAACTACGTTCAACTCTGATGAAGTAATCGCTAAACTTGACCCGATGGACCCTGATGGTATCAGAGATATCGCCTGCCAGGTGGCCATAACCACTAACGGCCATTGTAATCTTGGCTCATTTAGAGAGATATTTAATCTGACACACATTGACGTCAGGCACGAAATAAGATTAGATGAGATGACTTTTTGTCTCGTCAAAAACTTGTTCCACACATTAATCAAGGGCGTATAATTTTTCTAATTATACGTCTTTTTTATTGCCTAAAAATCATAAAAAAGTTAGACTATTATTATATGCAAATTATTGCTGATCTTCATATTCACTCTAAATTTTCTCGGGCTTGCTCGCGGGACTTGGTGTTAGAAAAAATTGACGCGACTTGTCAGCAAAAAGGTGTTAATATGGTGGCAACTGGTGATTTTACCCATCCGGTGTGGTTTCAGGAATTAAAAAATAAACTGGTGGAAAAAGAAAAAGGGTTATACATCTTAAACAACAAACAACAGACAACAAACGACAAACAACAAACGCGTTTCATCTGCTCGACAGAAATTTCCTGCATTTATTCACAAGGTGGTAAAGTTAGACGATTGCATTTGGTGGTTCTGGCTCCGAATCTGGAAACAGTGGAAAAAATTAATATTGCTTTAGGTAAACGCGGAAATTTAAAAGCTGACGGCCGGCCGATTCTCGGGCTTTCTGGAAAAGAACTAGCTAAAATTATTTTTGAGATCAATCCAGATTCGATGATTATCCCGGCGCACATCTGGACACCATGGTTTGCGCTCTTTGGTTCTAAATCTGGCTTTAACTCTATTGAAGAATGTTTTGAAGAATTATCTTCAAAAATTCAGGCCATTGAAACCGGGCTCTCTAGCGACCCGCCAATGAACTGGCGTATTAAAGATTTAGATAATGTCAGTATCACCTCCAATTCTGATGCTCATTCATTGCCTAATATTGCCCGAGAGGCTAATGTTTTCGAAATTAAGGAGGATGAGTTATCTTATCAAGAAATCTGCCGCGTTATTAAAGAAAAAAAAACACAGGAATTTCTTTACACAGTTGAATTCTATCCTGAAGAAGGTATGTATCACTTTGATGGTCACCGACTGTGTTCTTTCAGTTGTAGCCCCACCGAATCCAAGAAATTAAAAAATATCTGTCCTGTCTGCAAAAAACCACTGACGATTGGTGTAATGAATCGGGTTGAAGAACTGGCTGACTATTCAAGAAATGAGGATTATCATGATAACAAAAGAGTACCTTATAAAAAACTCGTCGAGCTGGATAAAATTATTGCCGAGGGTTTAAAT
>CAYSSY010000021.1:0-18058 GCA_964434055.1 uncultured Gammaproteobacteria bacterium
CTGATAAGGTATGGCCCATGAATAAAAACTATCACCAACCACGGAAATATTTATTTTTTTACCAATTAAACCATTTTGATTTAAAGGGCTTTCATTGAAACTCATCAAAGGTAAGGTTCCCAGCTCGCCGTAAAAATCCTTAATAATCGGCATAATCTCGTTCAACTCGACAATTTTGGGTCTTTTTAAAATAAAAACCGAAACTAATCCTCCTTCACTCTCGCTTTGATTATCTAATTCTAAGACATCTTCTGAATCATAGCTGAAAGACCAAGCGCTGGGTTTAATAATACTAAAATAATTATTGGCAAAATAATTACTTTTACTTAAATTATTTTGCTTTAAGCTAAATGATTGTAATCTTTCTAAAAGTGCATTAGTTTGTGGTGCTAAACCCTTATTGTTGCTAAGCCAGTTATTTAAATTAGCAACGTTAATAATATAACCCAAAGTACCTAAAACGTCAGCATGAGCTTCGGTGGTAATACCCACAACTTTATTGTTAACATTAATGACAGCCCCGCCAGAACTGCCAAATGAAGTTACAGCATCAGTCTTAAACCATTTCAAATTATATTTATCGGCTTGACCACTAATAATGCCTTTTGTTATGGTCACAGTTTCACCGCCAATTTCTGGATAACCAATGGCAAAAACAGAATCATTAACCTGAACAGTATCATCTTGATTTAAATTCAAATAAGGAAAGGTGGTTATATTTCCCAAGCCTTCTATATTCTGAATTTGTAATAAAGCAATGTCCAAATCTTTATTTTTAGCGACTAGTTTTGCCAGATAATGACAGCTTGGCTCGAGGCCGATTGTTGTTGGCAAACAAATTTGATAAGCAGCTGATTCGTCACTACCATCAAAAGAATCAGTTATTGTTACTACGTGGTGATTAGTTAAAATCAATCCGCCGGCTGTAATAATTACACCGGAACCATAACCATAGTAACTAAGATTATTATATTGATCGATACCAAATGTTTTTACTTTAACAATGGCTTTGTAAGCATCCGCTTGTGGCAAATCACTTACTCCACTATTATTGTTCCCTAAACCTTTATCACTTTCCGTGTTAGCAGCCGCAGTAATATTAAAATAATTACTAACATCAACTTTAGAACCAAAATTAGTATGATAACCAGTAATATCGATCTGGTAATTATTGCCTGGTGTTATATGTGACGGGATGGTCCAGGTATAAGAACCAGTCGTGGCGCTTAATTCAACTTTATGGTTAGCGACAATCCAGTCCAGACAACTAGGACAGCTCTTATAACCGATCCAAACGGTATCGACGTTTGTTTGATTCCAGGTAATTGTCATACTAGAACCAACACTAAATGTTTCCCCACCTTTAGGCGATGTTAAGGTAATAAGTGGGTCGTCAGCCGTGGCTGCCCAAACATGATTACAAGAAAACAGCGACAATCCTAATATAATTAAAACCAATAAATTAATTTTTATCCTTAGCATATTTTTCCTGTTAGTTGATAAAAAAATTAAATTCTAGGAAATAAGGCACTTCCCTTTTTAATTTGTGGCTGACTAAACTCATTAATAATTCTCGAAGCAGTTCCTGGTAAAAAAGCCTGCAATAATAAAGCAACATTTAAAATGTCCTGGGCAATCGGTGCTATAACTTTCTTCAACTCTTGCGGATCTTTTATTTTCCACGGTTCTCTGTGGGTGATAATTTCGTCACAACGCTTTAACTTAGACCATAACTCAGCTAAAGCCTCGTTGAATTTATAAGCAACTAAATAATCAGCGATTATTTTTTTTAACTTATCATCACTGCCACTTTGTAATTTAAAAATTAAATTATTTTTTTCTATTAAATTACTGACACGAGCCACAAGATTTCCTAAACCATTAGCTAAATCACTATGATACCGCACGGAAAACTTTTCTATTGTAAAGTCACCGTCCTCAAACGGCGAAATTTCCGCTAATAAATAATAACGCACCGCATCAGTCCCGTATTTTTGAACGAGCATAAACGGATCAATAACGTTACCTAAAGATTTGCTCATTTTTTGACCACCTGAAGTAATAAAACCGTGAATTAAGATTTGTTTTGAAGGCGGCAAGTCCGCTGACATGAGCATTGCCTGCCACATTGATGACTGTTGACGTAAATTATCTTTGCCAGCGACTTGAATACCCGGCCACCATTTTTCAAAATTTTGCAGATCATTAGGAAACCCGAGGCAAGAAATATAGTTTATCAAGGCATCGAACCAAACATACATCACTTGCTCATCATCATCAGGAACTGGGACCCCCCAAGGCATTTTTGATTTTAAACGTGAAATACTAAAATCTTCCAAACCTTTTTTTGTAAACTCATAAATTTCTTTAAGACGATGAGTTGGTATTACAAAATCTGACCTAGTACTATAAAGTTCTAAAAGTCTATCTTGGTATTTTGCATATCGAAAAAAATAATTTTCTTCTTCTATTATTTCTAATGAAATATTAGGATGAACCGGACACTTACCATCAATTAACTCCGATTCAGTTTTTTCCAGTTCACAACCAACACAGTATTTCACTTTGTAATTTTTTTTATAAATATCACCTTTTCTAAGACACCTTAACCAAAATTCCTGTGCCGCTTTAATATGGTGAGGATCAGTTGTGCGGATGAAATTATCATAACTTAAATTTAGAGCTTTCTTTAAATCATCAAACTTAGCAGCATATTCATCACAATAATCCTGTGGCTCTTTCTTTAATTCCATGGCTTTGCGATAAATTTTTAAACCATGCTCATCAGTGCCAGTATTAAAGAAAACTTCCTTTCCTTGTAATCTGTGCCAGCGAGCTAAAACATCAGCCTGGATAATTTCCAGTGCAAAACCAATGTGCGGTTCAGCATTAACATACGGCAAGGTTGTGGTAAGATAAATTTTTTCTGTCATAGAAATATAAATACAACTAAAAATTTAAAATTACTTCATACCGCCAATAATTACTAAGGTTGAATTACTGCCGGCCCAGGGAGTATAGCAAACACTATCCCCAGTTGCGGTATTGGTTTCAAATCCGTAACCAACTAAAACATAGAAAGGGCGTTCACAGCCATAAACGGTGCCGGTTCCATTGTAATAGTAATAGCGATAGTGATGACTAGCGTTGTTTAATGGATCCAGGGGGACATTTTGAATAATACCATCGGTAGTTAAAAAATCAGCAAAAAAATAACCATCATTATCGCCATCAATGTAACTCGCATCCCAACCAGAGACGTTATTTTCACTATAGCTTGAAGTTGTTGGGTAAGTGTTATTTTTATCGTAATAAAGCTCGAGCATGTTCTGTATTTGCTTTAAATCAGCCCGGCGACGGGTATCACGTGACTTTGACCGAGTCAAATTAAAAGCTACTAAGCTCAGCGAAGCTATTAAACCAATAATCGCAACTACAACCAATAATTCAACTAAAGTAAAGCCGGAAATTTTTTTTCTATAATTAGATTCAGATTTTCTTATCATTTTAATCGATGATATTAAAAACTCTTAAACCCTTCACTTTAACCAACAATTACCACAAACTCTCCCTTGGGTAGTCTCTCAGGAAATTCTTGTTTTAAACGATCTAAAATTTCTTCAACAGAACCACGATAAATACTTTCAAATTTTTTAGTTAACTCTCTAGCAACAATAACTCTCTTTGTTTTGCTTAAATCTTTATCAGCCCGATTATCATTATTTATCTGCATTTTAAACTGCTCTAAACATCTTATAATCCTGTGGCATGACTCATAAAAAACGACTGTCTGATCGGCTGATAAAACCTCATTAATAAATTTTTCCCGACCTTTTTTGTGCGGGATGAAACCTTTAAAAATAAATTTATCGCTTGGTAACCCAGATACTGATAAAGCTGTCACCAAAGCCGATGGCCCTGGTAAAGGCACAATTTTAACTTCTCTTAATTGCTGATAAACCAGCTCGATTAATTTACCACCCGGGTCTGCTATCCCAGGTGTACCAGCATCGGTCACCAAAGCGACATTATAATCTCTTATCAGATCAACTAATTGCCTAATCTTAGCTTGATCTGAATGCTGATGATAACTTACCAGTGGTTTTTTAATTTGATACCTCTCAAGCAATTTTTTTGTTACCCGAGTATCTTCGCAAAAGATATAATCTACGTCCCGCAAAACATTGAGCGCTCTTAAAGTAATATCCTCCAAATTACCAATCGGCGTCCCGATCACATATAACATAAAAATTAATTTTCAATTTTATGATTTATTTTTCGGCTTCTTTCATTAAAATAATCACTCACAACAACATCAATAGCCGCAGCGACTGGCACAGCTAATAAAGCTCCGATAATACCGGCTAATTTCGCGCCTACTAAAACTACAACAATAACAATTATCGGGTTGAGGCCGACTGCCTTTTGCATCACTTTTGGTGTAATCACGTGGTTTTCTAACTGTTGAATCAAAAAATAAATAAGTACTACCAGAACAACTTTGCTCCAGGAATCTGAGAAAGCGACAAATATTGCCGGCACAGCGGAAATGGTCGGCCCGACGAATGGTACAATTTCTAACATGCCGGCGATGATTGCCAAAAGTAGGGCATATTTAAACCCAAAAGTGTATAAAAAAATGAAAGTTAAAATACCGATAATTAAACACAAAGATAACTGGCCCCTGAGCCATAAACCAATTTTAGTCTGCACCATGACAATAAGCTTTATCGCATAGTCATGATAATTTTTAGGTGTCAGAGCAACTACAAAACGTTTTAATGATGCTTCTTCAACAGTCATATAAAAAACCATCACCAGTACCGCCAAAAAAGAAATCAAGCCGCCAAAAATTGAGGTAATCGTGGAAAACAAGCTTTTGGTTGCTTGGGCCAAAGTTGCTCCAATGGTTTCAATACTGCTCGGCAGTTCGCTCGACATACCACCTTGATTTATGCCTTGAATACTAGCAAAAGCTTCCATAATTTTATGGTAATAATAGGGAAAATTGTTAGCTATCTGAATTATTTGTTGGGAAATCGGTGGAATAAGAAGAACAATAACTAAAGCAACAATAGCGAATAAAATTACGTAAATACTTAATATTGAAACACCCCTGGGAATTTTATATTTTGCTAACCAATCAACCCAAGGATCAAATGCTGAGGCTAACACAACTGAAATAAATAATAACGCCACAATTTCTCTGATTAAATAAACAATAAAAAGTCCAAATAAAACAAAAACTACCCGAAAAATTGTGGAGTAAGTTAAGGTTATGTGTTGGTGTTGTGGCATAATTTTTCACTTAACAAATAACAATTAACTTAGTTAATGTTAGATGTTTTATTTTGTAAATTATTTTCTAAATTTTTAAAAGTTCAAAAAAATCTTTTTCTTCTTTATATGGTCCAATGAGTGCCAGATTCATTTTTTGTCTTTGGAAAATTTCCTTAGCCGCTGAAATAATATCTTTTTTATTAATTTTTTCAATTTCTTTAATTTTCTCTTCTGGTGTTAGAATTTTCCCCAACAATAATTCCTGACGACCATACCACTCAGCAACAGCCGATGAATCTTCAAGTTCTAAAATTAGTTTGCCTTTAATAAATTCTTTAGCCCGATTTAATTCTTCACTTGTTACACCCTTATCTTTAATTTTTTTTAATTCCAACAAAATCAAGCTTACTGCTTCCTTGATACGGCTTTTATCTAAACCAGCATAAATAACAGCGTTGCCAACATCTTGATAAACGTTGAGTCCGGCTTTAATGTAATAACACAAACCTTGTCTTTCACGAATATTAATAAACAATCTGGAACTCATCGAACCGCCTAAAATTGTCATCAGCAGCTGACTGGCGATCAAATTGCGGGCTAAATAACTCGGCCCTAAGAATCCCAAAGCTAGATGCACCTGTTCTGTTTCTTTAAATTTTAAGGCAATTTGAGGCTTTTTTTGAATTGATTTAAATTTTTTAAAACCTGTCTTCTTTTTATCCGTCGCTTTCTGAGTAAAGTATTTTTTAACTAAAAACTCACATCTATTTTTATCAAAATTACCAGAAATCACTAAAACCATGTTATGCAAAAAATAATGACTGCGTCGGTAAGCCATCATTTTTTTCTGATTCATAGCACGAACTGTTTCTTTAGTTCCAGCTTCATCTGCGGCCAAAGTATTGCCTCTAAAGATAATCCGATCCAAACAAAAATCAAGTGCCATAATTGGATTATCCTCATACATATTTATCTCTTCAATAATCGTGCCCTTTTCCCTGGTGATCTCTTTTTGATCGAGCTTGGAATTAAAAAGCATATCAGCCAGCATATCCAAAGCTAAATCTAGATGTTCTGCATTAATTTTTATCCAATAACCAGTATGATCTTTGGCAGTATAGGCATTATATTCGGCACCATAGCGATCCAGTTCTCTAGAAAGTGCCAGTGTATTAGGCCGTCTGGCTGTTCCTTTAAACATCATGTGCTCTAAAAAATGTGAGATACCTGCTATTCTTGTTGGTTCATAGCGTGAACCAACTTTTATTAATACTAAAACAGTCACCGCCTTTGTTTCTTTCAATGGTGCTAAAATCAATCTTAAACCGCCTGAATAATTGTATTTATGCATGGTGATCGTATGTAATAAGTTTAATTGATTGTAAGATTTTTTTGATTAAAAAAATCTTTTAACTCTGAAATAGCGACCCGATCTTGTTTCATGGTATCACGGTCACGCACAGTTACTTTTTTATCGGCCGCGGTTTCAAAATCTACTGTCACACAAAATGGCGTGCCTATTTCATCCTGGCGACGATAACGTTTCCCAATCGAACCAGTCTCATCATATTGCACACTCCAACTTTTCCTTAATTCTTTCTCGATATCACGAGCCTTTGAAATTAATGGTTCTTTTTTTGATAAAGGTAAAACCGCAACCTTCACTGGTGCGAGTTGATAAGGTAATTTCAAAATTATTTCTGTTTCATGTTTTGATTCCTCTTCCCCACTTCTGGTTTCCACTTCAGAATAAGCTTCTGTTAAAACAGCTAACAATGCACGATCAACGCCAAGCGAAGGCTCAATAACATGAGGTAAAAATTTTTCACCCGTCATCGAATCAACATAATTCAAATCTTCACCGCTAAATTCTTGGTGACGACTGAGATCATAATCAGTTCGATAAGCAAGACCAAAAAGTTCACTCTGACCAAAAGGATATTTAAATTCAAAATCTATTGTTCTTTTAGAATAAAATGCTCTTTCATTTTCTGGGATTTCATGCAAAATTAGATCTTCTTGTCTAATGCCAATTTCCTGGCACCAACTAACCACAATCTGCCGCCACTCCTCAAAATATTTCTCCCAATTTTTTGGGTTCACAAAATATTCTATTTCCATTTGTTCAAATTCACGGGTTCTAAAAATATAATTCTCAGTGGTTATCTCGTTACGAAAAGCTTTACCAATCTGACCGATACCAAATGGCAATCGTAAACGCATTGTATTCATAACGGCCTTATAATTAGTAAAAATTCCCCCGGCTGTCTCTGGCCTCAGATAAGCAACCGCCGCCTCTTCCTCAACAGGACCAACAAAAGTTTTAAACATTAAATTAAAAGATCGTGGAGCTGTCAATTCTCCACCACACTCTGGACATTTAATTTCATTTAAATTTTTAGGTGGTTCTTTTTTATGTTCTAAATCTGGTTTTAAACCGTTCGGTTCAAGAATATGATCGGCTCTAAACCGACGCCGGCAAGCTTTACAGTCAACTAACGGATCACTAAAATTTGATATATGGCCAGATGCTTCCCAAACTTTCGGGTGCATAATAATCGCCGCATCAATTCCAACCATATCTGATCTCTCTAAAATAAATTTACGCCACCACGATTTCTTAATATTATTTTTTAACTCTACTCCTAATGGCCCGTAATCATAAGTACTCGACATACCCCCATAAATATCAGATGACGGAAAAATAAAACCACGGCGTTTACATAAAGAAATGATTTTTTCCATGAGATTTTCTTTCATATTTTTTTAATAAAGTCATTTTTATTCTACAATATTTATTAAATATTGGCAAATATTCTCTAAATAAAAAATGCCGGGTATACCGACATTTAGTGAGGTGTTTTGACTATAATTTTTTTAGCTAGAAAAGCTATGAGACTTGAAGTAATTTGCAAAAGAGCATGACTTAAATTTATGCCCTTCAAAGGAAATATCACTTCCTTACCACCAATGACTAAAGACAAACTGCCATTAAGGTTTCCAGGCCTGTTTTCGGTAACGGCGATTGAACTCGCCTCAATTGTCCTGATTCTCAGCCGGTGATGAAGACACATCTTCTTCAAGGTTTCCAAATACGCAATAACTTCATTCGGTCCATCACCAACGAATAAACTAACCTGTCCACCGCTGCTGACTTTCATTCGTGCGACCGACTCAGTCTTTTGATTTTTATCCACGTCTGTAATAACTCTTAATTCATTAATATCCAACAACAGTTGTTTTTTAATAGCCATTTTTTCCTCCTTGATATTAAAGTAAAAAAACAAAAATTCCGCTTAGCTGAAGCGGAAAATTAATTATATCTTTATTTAATAAAAAGACTTCCGCCTCAACTTAGGCGGTAATAATCAAAACAACATTTTTTATAAAAAACTTTTTCATTAAATAAATGATAACAATAAAAGGTTAAAATGTCAAAATGTAATTAATTTTTTTTAATACTCTTCTGCCCGACTAACTTTTACCAAACCGACTCTTTCAATAATAATTTTATCCCGTCTTTTTAAAGTAGAATTTAATAAAATATTGGCAATTTGATCTTCGATTTTATCCTGAATAACTCGCCTTAACGGCCGCGCTCCCAAAGTCGGGTCAAAACCTAAATTTGCTAATTCATTTAGGGCCTCAGTCTTAATTTCTAAGCCAATCCCTTTGTCAGACAATTTATTTTCTAAATCTCTAAGCATAATTCGGGCGATTTCCTGAACATGTTCAATACTTAATGGTTTGAAGACAACAATGCCATCAAAACGGTTTAGCAACTCTGGTTTAAAATACTTACCCAATTCATTATTAATCAAACCCTGTTTAACTTGCTCAATACTCTCACCATTTTTTAAACTATCTTGAATATACTGACTGCCAGCGTTAGAAGTTCCGATAATTATTGTATTGGTAAAATCATAAGTTGTTCCTGAGGCATCTGTCAGCCGACCATCATCTAAAACCTGTAAAAAAATATTTAAAATTTCAGGATAGGCCTTTTCAAACTCATCAAGTAATATAAGACTAAATGGCCGCTTATTAACAGCTTCGGTTAAGTAGCCGGCTGTCGCCCCCGGTCGACCGATTAATTTTTCAACCGCATCTTGATTTTGATACTCTGACATGTCCAGTCTGATCATGTTATCTTGCGCGGTAAAATAAATTCTAGCCACAGTCTTAGCTATTTCCGTTTTACCAACCCCGGTTGGTCCTAAAAAAAGAAAACTTGCTATGGGACGTTTAGCATCTCTCAATTCTAAACGCGCCCGTCGTAAAGCAGCCGCCACCATATCAACAGCTTCTGTTTGATCTACTACTCGTTCATGAATCAGTTTCTCTAAATTTATAAGTTTATCTTTTTCTTGATCACCGATTGCTGTAACCGGAATATGGGTCATTTCCGAAACCACACTTTGTACATCATCCTTTAGGACAATGGTTTTTTTGCCTTTTAACTTTACGACTGATTGGGCACTCAGTTCTAAAATAGTAATTGCTTTCTCCGGCAGATATGAATCGTGAATGTAATGTTGACTTAAATTAACAGCTTCAGCTAACGCTGGATAGGAAAAATAAACATTATTTTTGCCTTCAATCAAAGGTACTTTGGCTTGTAAAACTCTAATGGCATTACCAGTGTTAAGTTCCTCAACTTCAATTTTAGAAAAAACATTTTTTAAAGAAGACTTTTCAATATAACGCCGGAAATCTGTCGGTGTTGTTGTAGCTACAACCATTAATTGTGATTGTTCCATTTGTTTGGCAAGTAACTCAGAGATGTCCAGAGCCTCACCAGTCTCTGTGCCTACACCAATCATATTCTGGATATTATCAATAAATAAAATAATATTACCAGAAATCCTTACCTCTCTTAGAACTTTTATCAACCTTTCTTCGATAGCACCCGGACTGGCGGCACCAGCAACTAAAGCTGAAACAGACACTGAAACTAAACGTTTATCTTGCAATATTTCTGGCACATCTTCGGCAACCATTCTTTGGGCTAGACCTTCAACAATTGTTTGTTTACCAACACCTGGATTACCAACAAAAAGCACACCCTTGCCTTTGGCCTCCAAAATCTGAAGCATTTTTTTAAATTCATCTTCACGATTGATACATAATTCCAGATAACCATTTCGTGCTAAAATTGTTAAATCGTGGGAAACTTGATCTAAAAATGGTGTAGCAATAGCCGTATAAGCCCGATTCATTTCATGTTTTGGTTTAAAATGCGCCCGCGCATGCAGTCGTCGCCAATTAATAAGCAACTTTTTATGAACATCAATCCACTCAACAACATTTTTTATTTTTTCAGAGTCAACTTCAATTTCATAAAGCATTTCAGAAGTTGGACTTTTTTCTTCTGCTAGAGCAATTAAAATTTCATAGATACCAACTTCAGATTTACCCTTTAGGTAAGCTTGATAATAGGCATTCATTAAAATTAAAATGATCTCTTGACATACAAAAGGACTACGCTCAGTGGTTGGTTCTTCCTGACTAATAAGTCTTTTAAGTTTTTCGATCAATTGATTATAGTTCAAACTTAAACGGCCAAAAACCAAAGACGTCTTATCAAGACTCAGCATTGCTGACAAAAGATGACTTGCTTTAAAATTATGACCTAATTTATCTGATAATAACCAAGCCTTTTCTAGTGTTTTCAGAGCTTCTTGATCAAAACTTTGACTAATTTCATATAACTCGTAACTATTTATATTTGACCAATCAAAATCTTCAGTGTTAACGACCGGCGATTCATCTTTATCTGCAACTTTTTTTACGATAGTCGACTCATTGATCAGACGATACGTCAAATAAAGATCAATAATTAATGACAGCCACCATAGATACATTAATGTGTGACGCGAAGCCCAGATCTCCAAAAAATCATGTCCAGCCTCAGACCAAAAATAAAAATGAATGGCAAAGGCTATAAATCCAAAAAGACCAAAAATAAAAAATATAATCTTTATAACTAAAGTTACTGTTCTTTCAGTTTTGCTCTGAATAATTTTTAACCAAGAAAAAACACCTGACCAATAAAAAATTTTTCTCCCGAGTACTAAAACAGCTCTTTTGTTTTGACATTGTACACATTCCACTAATTTATCCTGCTCACAGTTCGGACAGATATGGATTGGGCTAATTTCTTTTTTTTGATCCATAATATTAATTAAATTGCTGGTAAGTTAAATAAAACTCCAGCGAGTGCTATCGGAGGCAAAAAAAGCCAAACTAATAAAATGATAACTAAACCAATATTCCATAATAAAACAAATAATAAATCAACAATTAAAATAACAATTCTCATAAAAAAACTAATCACCCGACCCCCAAAACTATAATCGGCATACATTGGTTTAAACATAACCTTTAACCAGACGTTAAGTCCCAAAGAATAAAAAATATCCAGTTCTTTTTGCCAAATAAAAAACAGGATTCGTTTTGATCCTTGCGTATACCACCAAAAAGGAAAGTAAAAAAAATCACCAATGACATCAATCACAACAAATTTTAACATCTGAAGTGTAAAATTTTGAGACATGGGCTATAAAAAGTTCAATAATATGCTGTTTTTATTATACCACAAAAAACGAAGTAAAAAAAAGCCAGCTTTTTAAAGCTGGCATAAATAAAAATTGTTATTAAAGAAATAACTGATCGTCGTTTAATAAAACTTCATTTAAAATTTCCTGATTAATTATAAAAATATCTGATCGTGTATCAACTTTTACCAGTGACAAATCTTGGGTTTTTAAAACGGTTAACTGTGTCAATTGTTGATTATCCCCAATAAAAAATATTATTTGAGTTAAATTCTTAGCGTTTTCAAATTGCTTAACTTTTTCCTGATCAGCGAAACTACTGGCAGACAAAGGAGACAGTTTTGAAAAAAGATCAGACATAACCGTTGGAGAAACAGCTGCTGCAATTTTTTTGTCACCAATCTTAGCCTGCCACTGTTCTCCTGCTTTAGTCAGTACAAATTTTTTATTAGGATAGACAAATTCAATTTTTGTAATTTTATTACTGTCGATATTTAACACCGTTTTATCACGCCAATTGTCTGGTACTAAACTAAAAAGTGAATTCAACTCCTGATCTACTAAAAAAACCTCATTTTTTGTCGCTAGTCTTAAATATGTGCTATTCCAGTCAGAACCAGTCTTGCCAATAATTAAATTCAAGATCTCACTATTACTTGCGTTAAAAATCATTTTTTTTGCTGAATTGTCATTAAGATCAAATTTTGTAAAATTATCTGGATTTTTTGAAACTAAATTTATTACTTTTAAAGCACCGGCTTTTTCCATTAAAATTTTAATTTTTTCCTGATCAGCAGCAAAACCATTAACTTGCCAGAATCCCTGATCATTTTTTTTAAGTTCCAAAATTTCTTGATTTTTTTCTAATCGGATTGAATCGACTTTGGTCAACTCTAAATTACCTAAAATTTCATTATCTTGATTATCATTATTAAACATCATCCTAAAAACTAATAGAATAACGGCCACTAGAGCTACAATAAAAATAGAAATAAGTGTTTTTAATCTCATAATAAATGCATTTTAAATGTTGGAATAAATTTTTTTGCTTTGACGGCGACGCCATACTAATCTGACAATACCGGCTAAAATTACTAAGACAGGTAAACCAATCATATTTGAGTAACGAATCAGAGATTTTGTTTTAGCTTCCAAGACTAAACTTGCAGGCTGACGATTTTTTGAACGAATGCTAATCAAACTATCATCTTGAGTTAGCCAGTCAACACTGTTTAAACCAAAAACCATATTAGCTGAACCGTTCTGGTTCTGCACAACGCCGTCTATTAAAAAATTAGAATTACCAACAACAATTAAACGGCTGGAGGTATTCGGTAAAGAGTTATTTGTATTTTCATTTTCTGATTTAACCCAATTTAAAGCGACAGCCATTAAATACTGACGACCATTGTTGGCGCCAAGCGACCAGTTTTGATCTGGTCTCAGGTTAAAATTTTCTTGCTGGCTGCCAGAATGGATAGAAGTTTTGAAAATTTCCATAACTTCTTTATTTTGAGCGTCAATAATTTCCAAACTACTAGACCACGGTAAAAATATACTTTGTACCTCACTGGCTATGGTATTCTGGCCTACTGCAGCAACACGTGGCCACAACGGATATGGCAGGATAAAATTTATAATGCCACCACCAAAAGTCACACTTTCATTAGCTTCAACATCATAAACCAGATCATTGTTAACTTTAACACCATAATTACTCAAAAAATCACTAAAGCTCTGACTATTAACTGCTGCCTGCAAATTTTGAGGCATAACATTAATTGCGTCAATTAGCAACATCGCTTTACCTCCTTGGTCTAAGAAACTTTTTATTTTTTGCCGTTCAGTATTAGCAATTTCTGTTTTTGGACCGGCAATAATCAATGTATCAACTCCGGCTAATGAACTGCCTTCTTCGGATAAATTAATTTCTTTTGTCTGGTATTGCTTCTGTAATTCATTATTGAAAATTGTCAGTTCGGTATTTATATTTTTTTCTTCATGACCAGTTAAAAAAGCAACTATTTTAAGATTTTTAGCCGTCAGCTTGCGAATTAAACTGACAACCTTATATTCCAAATTAGCTGTGTTGTCGATAAAGGGTAAGGTTTCGTGCTGATCAGTATAAATTATACTCAAACCAAAGTAACCTTTTTGCAAAGTAAATTGTTCCCCTTTTAGAATATTAAACTGCACCGGCGCGATGCCTAAATTTTGAGCTTCGCCTAAATTTTCATCATTTTCTTTTAAGGTAATATAACTAACTTTAATATTGCCATGAGCAGACTTTTCTAAATCCCTCATTAAGTCATCAACGTCTCTCTTGAGCAAATTAATTTGCGTTGGTAGGTTTTCTGAAGAAAAAACTTTAATTGTTACTAAATCATCAAGTTCTGAAACCATTTTCTTTGTTGCAGGCGATAAAGTAAATATTTGCCCCTTGGTTAAATCAAGGCGACCGGGAATATAATTCCCCAATAAATTGACAACCACTGCAATAATAATTAATAAAACTACACCCACTTGGAGTTGTCTATATTCTCTTTTGTGACGATTGACACGATTCCGTTCCAAAAACAAATAAGCGCTTGCTAAAAAAACAAAAATAAAAGCCAGAAAATAAACAACATCACGCAAATCTATTACTCCACGAGCCAAATTATTGTAATGCGTAAATAACGACAAACCGCCAAAAATTTTCTTTAAAAAACTTCCTAACTCTAAAGTAACCAAATCCATACCAGCGACGTAGAAGAAAAAGGATATCAAAAGAGCAACCATAAAAGATACAACTTGATTTTTAGATAAAACAGAAGCCCACAAGCCAAGTGCTGCCAGTGCTGATATTAAAAAAACAGCGGCCAAGTACTGAGCAATTATTTGCCCCCAATCAAAGGCGCCGCCCATCGTTAATAAAAGAGGAATTGTTAAAGTTAACCCCAAGGTAATGCTGATAAAAAATAAACTACTCAAAAATTTACCGAGCATTATCCGCCACAAACTAATCGGCTGCGCCATAACTAATTCTAAGGTGTGAGACTGCTTTTCCTCAGCAAATAATTTCATCGTAACTGCGGTTACGAAAAAAAATAAAATCCACGGCAGGAAATCAAACATCGGCCGCAAATCAGCTGAGTTAGCTAAATAGGCAGTTCGAAAGTAAAAAAAACTGTTGACTACCAGAAAAATTACTATCAAAATGTACGCTGTTGGATGATCAAAATAAGCTTTTAATTCTTTTTTTATAATTGGCCACATAATAATATAATTTTAATTTTAAAAATATATGCTACTTGCTACCTGCTACTTACTTCCGTCGCCATCCTCCTGCGTTAACTCTCTAAAGACATCTTCCAAACTGACATTTTCTTGATGTAAATCAGAAATCTGCCAGCCATCGTTTTTAGCTAAGTCAAAAATTGCCGAACGCGGATCAGTGCCAGACAAAACACTTAACTGAAGCATAGTCTTATCTTTATTTTTTTCTTTTTTTACAATCTTTTCGACACCTGGTAGTTTTTCTAGCTTACCTAAGTCAACTTTGCCTTCTGCTTCAACATTGATCACCTTCTTGCTCTGTGATTTATTAAGTAAATCTTCAACAGTATCATCAGCTACTATCTGACCATGATTAATTATAATCACCCGATTGCACGTTGCTGTCACCTCCTGCAAAACATGAGTAGAGATAATTATTGTTCGCGTCTCGCCCAATTTTTTAATCAAATTTCTGATTTCAATACGTTGATTAGGATCCAAACCTTCAGTCGGCTCATCTAAAATCAAAAGATCGGGACTGCCCATGATTGCCTGTGCCAGACCAACGCGCTGTTTAAACCCTTTAGAAAGCTCGCCAATAGGTTGGTAAAAAACCTCAGCAATACCAGTTTCTTTAACAACTTCTTTTATAGCCCCATCTTTTTCAGATCCTTTAAGTTTTTTTAAGCTGGCAACAAAATCAAGATATTCTCCAGTCAATAAATCTTCGTAAAGAGGGTTATTTTCAGGCATATAACCAAGACGCTGCCTAACACTCAAACTGTCCGAGCGTATATCCTTATTGTTAAATAATATCTGACCTTCATCTGGTTCAATTAAAGTGGCGATCATGCGCATGGTCGTGGTTTTACCAGCACCATTTGGTCCTAAAAATCCAACTACCTCGCCTTTTTTAATCTGAAAAGAAATCTGATCGACCGCTTTTTTATTAAAAAATTTTTTAGTAACTTTTTCTAATTTAAGCATAAGAAAATAAATATTTTTATAATTTAGAATATTATACCAATTATTTTTTCCACAGGCAAAAAAAGACCTAATTGTGTTTAAAAATTATTAAATAATTATAAATTCCCTCAAAACCATTTTTTCGTAACACAACTTTTGGGGTCTTAAATAAAGCCATGAATGGTGCCAGTAGTAAAGAAAATAAATAAATTAATCTTGGATTCGTTCTTATTGGTAATTGCACATACTCTTCGACAACACCAGAAAAATGTCTTTTCACTAACGTTAACAACTCCTCACGATTATAGATTCTAGAAAATTTTTCATTAATCTCTTCAAGATTAAAGCCAAAATAAGCCCTAATTAAATCGGCATTAAGACAATTAAGAATTAAAACGCCATCATCTCTTAAAATTCTCCTGATCTCAGTCAAAAGAAAATTATGATTTTTAATATAAAATATTGTTCCTAAACATAAAACAACGTCATAACTTTTGTCCTGAAGTGTATTCTTAAGAAAGTCCTGTTTCAAAAAACTTATTCTTTCATCTTTAAATAAAAAATTATTTAAAGAATCACCATGTTGGTCTAAACAGGTAATTTCTCTCGGATTTTGAGCCAATAAAAAATTATAACCGTTGCCATAACCAGCGCCAATATCAAGAATTTTTTTGCCAGTCACAAAAAAACTTGCTAGCCGATAATTTTCTTCGGCCCTTTTTTGAGCAATTTTGCCAATAAAATTATTTCTTTTCCTCGGTGCCCTATTGATAATAATGTTTTCAGCTAACTTTTTTCTCCAGTCCATAATTTTATTTTAAGATATTGGCCGTAATGAGTTACCGGTATTTTTCTGCCAATATTAATATGCAAATTCTGATTATTAAAATCGATAATAAAGCTCTGAAATGTACCAGAATTAGTTATCGAATAACCACTACCATCATTAACTAAACCATTAGTTGTATCTTTTAAAAATTCTAACAAATCATCCAAACTTATATTTTTTTTCGCTGTTAAATAATTATTAATCGAGACTAAACGGCTAACACTTGGCTCAACTGAATGATAATGATAGCCGTTCATTTTTTCACTCTGAAAGTGAGTGGTACAGGCTAGATAATTTTTATTCCCTTTATTAATAATGTTGAATTTATCTGGAGCAATTTCAAAAATACAGCTTTCCTTATGGGCAATATCGCTGACTAATAAATTTAAAGATCGGGCAGTCATATTATTCTTTCCTATTTCACTGGCATCTGTTAAATTTCGGGCGTGTTCTAAAATTAATCTCACTAACAAAGGTGTGGCACAATTTCCGGCAATATTTTTCTCTTTTACATAGAGCATTTGATGTGAATTAACAGCTAATCCAGCCTCATTAATACCATTCATCGCGCCAACAAAAAAAGGAAGCGTTACATGGGTAAAAATATTTTTACCTTCTAAATTTAAAGTAATCACCGTCGGGGGACAGAATCTAACAGCTATTCTTGCTAACAACGGCCTTAAATCGGTATTCCGGCCGATAAAAGAACTGTTGTCGCTCCCAAAAAAAACAAAACTCGAACAATGAAAACCTAATTTTTTTAGAACATCAAAAATAAAATTAATAAGAAAAAGGCGGTGATAAGGAATCTTGGTACTGTCAGAATAGCCCTTTAATTCATCGAGATAATCCTTGGGAATTCGTATTCTCCTTAAATCTCTTTTAAAAAACCAGTAAAATATTGACAACAAACTGCCAATAACTGGATTTTTAAGTAATTTTAAAACTTTATTTTTAGACTGTTCAAAAAGTTTTCCACTCGCGTAACCTGATTGATAATAACTTTTAACTTTAATGTGCAAATACTCAATATCATCATCTTTTTCTAAATAAGAATTATCGAAAATATAACGCATAAAAAATTATTTGTTATGCCAATGAAAAGAATGTTCCTGCGTACCATAATGCTCGACTGGATGTTTGGCAACCCAGGCAGCCAGCTGACCAC
>CAYSSY010000022.1:0-17532 GCA_964434055.1 uncultured Gammaproteobacteria bacterium
ATAGTTGACGAACTTCATAAAATCGGCTCAACAGTTAGTATGGTCACAAATTTAGCGTTCACAAAATTAAATGATCCATGGCTAGAGCTCCTAAGAACGATTGACAATCTGGGAATTTCATTGAACGGTGATTTCCAAGGAAACTCAAACAGAATCTTTAGAAATGGAAAGCCTTCCTTTGGTTTGGTGACACGTAACATCCGGGCGCTTCAGGAAACACGGACCACAAATTATGGGATTATTTGTACCGTCACTAAAGAAAATGTCAGCTCAGGGCAAGCCACCGTCAAATTTTTACATCAATTGTCATCAGATGTAAAAATACTGCCAATGGACTGTCCTGATTTTCCACCAGAGGAATTAGCAACATTCCTGATTGATGCCCTCACTGCATTTATTGAAATCGACGATGAGAACTTTCGGCTCTCGTCTGTTGATGAAGGTTTAAGGGTCCTGGACAATCAAGATCCTGTCTCATGTGTCTTGGGGCGTAAGTTCAAGTGCCACCACCAAGTTACTATCAAGCTCAACGGAGATGTCTTACCATGCGACTCATCGCACGAGCTGTACCAAGTGGCGGGCAATGTTTTTGAGCAGTCGCTGACAGAAATTTTGATCGGCGCAAAGTGGCAGGATTTAATGCAACAATTCCGCAGACAAAAAAAAGCGCCATTTTGTTGCGCCGCAACCAGAGGTGTCTACTCAAATGCCTGGCAAAAATATCTGGAGGTTTTGGGGAAAACACTTCAATCTATTCAATGACGGAGGTATTATGCACGCTCTAAAAAAAGCTATGTTGCTTGTTGGCCGTCAAAAACTGGCCGGATGTAGTTGTGGTATTACCACACACGAAAAAGGCTGGAGAAAGATGTGGCCGAAAAAGGCATAAGCATCTTTAAAGCGCAAGATAGCAAGGGTGTCAAACCATTTGACGCCCTTTTTTTATTTTCCCTTGGCATTTCTTAAATTATTTGGCATAATATCCTTAGCAACTGTCTAACCTCAAAATTACCATAAAACTGAGGTATTTAATGTAATCTATGCCTCGAGCGTTCAAATACTCCGCCTACGAATCAAACCCTGAAAAAACTGAGAATTTCAGCGGTGTTTTTGTTTCAGAAAAAGAACTTGAAACCGAAACAAACTTGGGAAAGCTTATTTTGCTGATCAGGGTCGACTCCAGAGAAAAAAAGACAAAAGACCTGATACAAAAAATTAAAGATGAATTCACTAATCATTATTATCTCTCCGGCTTTGAAGATCCGGAAATAGCCCTGGAAAACAGCTGCCAATTTTTCAATCAGCAACTGTCAGAAATTTTAGATAAATCCTTTAAACAACTTAGTAAAATTAGTATTCTCGCCACCGCCATTAAAGATGACAAAATTTTTCTCAGTCGCGCCAATACTGGAGTCGGTGTCTGGCTTTTAAGAAACAATAAATTTTTTAATGTTTTGGGTGATGATAATGCAAAAAACAATCAGGAAAAAAACAATAAAAAGTTGTTCGATCAGCTTATTTCCGGCAAGCTGGAGGCTGATGATAATCTGCTTTTTAGTTCTTCAACGATCTTCAACTATTTTTCACAAAATAAAATTAAAGAAACTCTTTCATATTCGCCCAGTCAGGGTGTCAGCTACTTCCGCAGACTGATTGAAAGCAGTATAAAAAAAGACAGTTTCGCGATTATAATCGGGCAATATCTCGAACCTCAAGAAATAAATCATGAACGTAAACAAGAATTAATAAATAACTTAAAGCAGCAAGGAGTTTCTAATTATTCCATGGATGAATTAGTCAGTCTGGAAAAAAGCACTTCTACCCTGCTTAAATCTTCCATCTTGGGCAGCGTAACTAAATTAGTGGCAGGTGGGAATTTTTTAAAAAATGTTTTTTCAAAAAATAAAAATAAAAATAAAGTTTCGGACTCGATAAGAAAAAATTTTAATTTTATAACGGAAAAAATAAGTTCTTTGCTGCACACGGTCTTCGATCAAAAAGAAACTATTAATGAAGGGAAAACCGAATTGCCAGCGACCTCGCCAGACAATATAAATCCAGTTAGTAATCAACTACGAAACATTAAAAAACGAGTTTTCTCCACAAAATTTCTGGTTTTATTATCATTAGTTTTAATTTGCCTTTTTATTTTTAGTCTATTTATCTTATCTTACCAGCAAAAAAATAAAGCACAAAAAAACGAACTTCAATTAATATTGTCAGAGATTAATACTGCTATTGAATCGGCAGAAAATGCTTTAATTTATCAGGATAATAATAAGGCTAGAGAAGAGATTGTCAAAGCACAGAGTCGACTCAGTGATTTGGCGGAACAGCCAAAAGCTAATAATAACATCAGTGCTATTAATGATTTTATAAGCCGCATAAACACCGTCATGATTAAGGCCTTCAATGTCGAAGTGCTTGATAATTTAGAACCGTTCTTCGAATTACAAGTTGAACTGGCCCCTGATGAAAAACTAAATATCACTAGCCTGAATGTACTAGATAATATCTATTTAACATCAGGACAAAAAATATTTTCTATTGACACCAAAGACAAATCTTTAAAAACAAGCGAGCACGACAAAGGCGAACTACTGGGCGGTACTGCCTTGGACAATAAAACAATAATTTATTTGAGCAGACAGGGCAGATTTGTTAAATATGACACCAGCACTAATACTCTCAGTAATTTAGAAATTGATATGACCAACGAAAAAACTGTGGCGGCGTTCAAAACTTATGCTCAAAGAATCTATCTAGCGGATCGAGAAAATAAACAAATTTTTAAGCATGATTATTTGAATAACCGTTTTATTGCCGGCAAGGCCTGGATAATCGATAATACCGATATTAGCCAGATAAAAGACTTGGCCGTCGACGGCAGTGTCTATACATTAAACGCTGATGGTACAATAAATAAAATGTTTTCAGGCCGCAAACAAATCTATAGTGTTACTGACAATCTTGATAAAACCTTAGTCGGAGCGACTAAAATATTTACTAGTCAAAATTTATCAGATCTCTATGTGCTTGATCCAGCTAATAATCGACTGCTTCTAATTGATAAAGAAAAACAAACTATTACAAAACAATTTTACGCAAGTAGCTTCACGGATCTTAAAAATTTTTGGGTATCTGCTAATGGTAAACTTATATACTTAGTTAATGGCAATAAGCTGTTTCTAATTAATAATTAAAAAAAGACCCGCTTTAAAAAGGGGTCTTTTTTATTTAGCAATTACTTTAAAGTAACCTTGCCACCGGCTTCTTCAACTTTCTTTTTTATATCATCAGCTTCTTCTTTTTTAACACCTTCCTTGATAACCTGAGGAGCGCCATCGACCAAATCTTTGGCTTCTTTCAAACCTTTTTGTGTAACTTCACGGATGACTTTTATAACTCCGATTTTATTACTACCGCCATCAGTCAATTCTACAGTAAATTCGCTCTTCTCTTCAGTGGCAGCGGGACCAGCAGCCGGACCGGCAGCCATGGCCATAACAGGAGCGGCCGCGGAAACTCCAAACTTCTCTTCTAAAATTTTAACTAACTCAGCTAAATCGAGAACTGACATTTTTTCAATTTCTTCGACAAGTTTTTTAAATTTTTCTGGCACCTCAACGGTGTCTTTTTTTTGTTCATCAGACATATTTTTTATTCATTATTAATGATTAAACTTTTTTTTCTTTTATTGAATTTAAGACATTGACCAATCCTCTCAGATTGCCAGCTAGCACGTTAACAAAACCAGACAATGGTGCATTTAAAGAACCGACTACTTTAGCAATTAATTCATCTTTGCCCGGTAATTGCGCTAAAGCTTGAACCCGATCCTTGTTAATCCAAGCGCCCTGAAAAATTCCGCCAACAATCTCATAGTCTTCGCCCTTCTTTTTTGCAAACTCATGAGTTAACCTGGCGGGCAAAATTTCATCATCTTGAGAAATAACCAAAGCAACATTGGCTTGCCAATTATCCATTTCGCTCTTTAAATCAATCTGCTTTTCTAAAAAAGATTTCTCGAGAACTGTCTTTTTAATCACACTATATTTAATTTTTGACTCTCTCATTTTTTTCCTCAAGTTCTGATCGTCGTTAACTGTTAATTTCTTGAATTTAACTAAAACCGCTGATTTAGCCTGCCCCAGCAAATCAACAACATTCTTAAAAACTTCTTTTTTTTGTGCGCGTGTTTTTGCCATAACTTAAATAATTAAATTAAAAAATCTGTGCTTTTACCACAGACATTTCAAAATTGACTTATTAATAAATCAATTCTGCGACCTTCTTACCTACGTAGGTCTTATTTTTAAGCTAATTAAAGCTAATTTTGCCTACGGTCTGGGGTAAAAATTAGATTAAAATAAGCATAACTTACTTTATTTTTTTTGTCAAATAAAGGTTTGGCTAATACCCTACTGTTACGACATCCTAATTTAAACTGATATTGATGGTTTATTTTTTATTTAAAAAACAGGTCTAAAGACCTGCTGTCTGATGATAAAGAGCTATACCCTTTTTTATCTCTGTCAAGATATAATTTTTTTCTTCATTGATGTTTACCAGAACACCTAGGCGTGTCATGCCAAAACTGGCAATAGTTACTCCGAAAAGCATAACTAAAATATATACAATTATCACGTCATCCTCTCTCAAAACAGTTAAATCAAATGAGTCATCGCCTAGTAATCGACCACTTTCAATTTCCTTAACAACCTCGATAACTAATTGCAAATAATCCCCTGCTTTTAGGCGTCTAATTTTTTTCACTGTTCTCCTCCTTTTAATAACAACTATTATCTAAGGTATTTATTCTTAGCTTCGTTATGTTCGTTTAGTGTTTCACTAAAAATAGTCTTACCATCTTTAGTCGATAGGAAAAACCAATATGGTGAATCTTGCGGGTAAATGGCGGCTTTTATTGCGGAGAGACCGGGATTACCAATTGGCCCGGGTGGCAAATCGGGATAGAGGTAGGTGTTATAAGGAGAATTAATTTTAAGCTCTGAACTAGAAAGAGCTCGCGAGTTATGACCCGTCACATAATTTAATGTTGAATCAACCTGTAAAGGCATGCCGGTTTCTAAACGTTTCCATAAAATCCCAGAGATAATTGCTCGGTCAGCTTCATGTGGTACTTCAGCTTCAATAATGGAGGCCATGGTCAATATCTCATAAATGTTTTTATTTTGCTTATCAATTTCATAACGCATAAAAGGTTCCAACTTTGCATCAAAATTTTCCAGCATCTTTATGATAATTTCTTCAATGGTGGCATCCTTAAATACCCGATAAGTGTCGGGAAAAAGATAACCTTCTAAAGTTGCGTCGCTTGGTTTGCCGTCAAAAAAACTAAATCTGTCAGCTATTTTTTTGATAAAATCTTTTTTAATTAATTTAGCCTCTTGACACTGGTTAGCTGAACAAGATGGCGGTTGACCGACTTTCTCAAAAAAATCGATCTGTTTAGACAAACCTCGACTTAAAAAATAATCATTAATTTGATCCAACGTCCAGCCTTCAATAATTTTTATTGTCGTTTCTTTATCAACACCTTTGGTCAAATAATTAGCCAGATCAGGCATATTCATAGCAGACAACTGATACTCACCGGCTAAAATTTTATTTCTTTTACCTGTTAAATAAAGATAAAATTCAAATATCCAGGCTGATCGGACAATGCCGGCTTGTTTCAATTTTTGGGCAATCTCGGTCGCTCCTTCACCTTTAGTAATAACAAAATTTTTTCCGTTCTGAAAACTTGGTTTAACACTTAACGCATAGCCTAAATAAATAAAAAAAATTGAAATTAAAACGATAATAACAATAAGATAAATAATCTTTTTTTTCATATAAATTTAAATTATTGACTCCTGGCTTGTTTTTACTAACTGCTTTTTATGTTGCTTTAAAATTTTAACAAGCTTTTCTGGATGAATCGCACACCAGATATGATCAACTTTTCTTAAAACATAAAATTCTGAACCGGCAATAAGCCGATGTATCTCTTTTCCTTTGGCGACTGGAAAGGTTAAATCTTTTGCGCCCCAAATAATAGTCGTTGGAACTTTAATTTTAGCAAAGACACTTCTTAAATCAAGTTGAGTAATCATCAAAGCGAGGTCATAAACTTTCTTCAAACTCAAACTTGTTAATAAAAAATCACCAATTACTGCGCTAAATATTCCCTTGTGATACATTTTGACAATATTTTTACTACCATTCGTTCTAAAACGCTTGATCCATTCAGAGAGTGTCCGCCTAGGGAAAGGAAAACCGGCACTATCAACCAAATACAGATGACTAAATTTTTCCGGAAATTTAACCACGAGACGAGACAAAACCGCGCCGCCAAAGGAATGGCCAACGCCAATAAATTTTTCCTCACGAAAAGTCTTAAAAAGCTCAGTCATGACCGACATATAGTTTTCAAAAGTAATTTCAGTTTTTAAACTTTGTGAATAACCAAAGCATGGCAGATGAGGAGCATAAACCAAATAATTTTTAGAAAGCGCATTAATTAATTTTTGATAACTCACCGCAGAAGCTCCCCAACCATGTAAAAAGAGCAGCGGTTCTCCCGTGCCAATGACTTGGGTAAATAAACGCAAGTTTTTAATTTTAGTATAGATAATTTGATCGGTCATATTGTAGCAAACAACAAACAACTATCGACTAACAACAAGGATTAAAGAAAATTTTACTTATAATGTCAGATAGTCGTAAGTCGTAAGTCGTAAGTTATAAATATTTTTTCATTCCCCTCTTTTCCAATTCCTCAACAATTTTTTTGACATCCTGCGCCCGCTCTTTAGGGCAAACTAAAATAGCGTCTTCTGTTTCCACAATTATCATATTTTTGACACCGGCCGTCGCTACTAATTTTCCTGTCAGACTATAAATTAAATTTCCTTGAGAATCATGAGCAATATGCTGTCCTTTGACCACATTATCATTTTCTCTGAAAGACAAAATATCTTTAACTGTCCGCCAGTGGCCAATATCAGCCCAAACTCCCAAATCAGCCGGAATAACAAGCATTTTTTTGTTCTTTTCTAAAATTGCATAATCAATAGATATTGGCTCAATTGCCTGAAATTCTCTTTTTAAAACTATTTTTTCATTCCTCGTACCAATAGCTTTTTGAATTTTTTCTAAATTTTTATATGATTTTGATTGGTATTTTTTATACAAACTTAAATAAGTATCACAGCGACCCATGACCCAGGTTGGATTCCATAAATATTCCCAAGAACGCAAATATTTCTGCGCTGTTTTAAAATCAGGTTTTTCTTTAAAACCCTCAACATTAAACACTTCGTCCTTGCCAAATTTAGTTTTTTGCGATCCCATTTTAATATAACCATAACCTGTTTCAGCATAAGATGGATTAATACCAACTAAAACTAGATGATCAGGATATTTGACAACTGTTTTTTCTGATAATTTCAGAACACGAACGAATTCGGTCTCATTTTTAACATAATGATCAGTGTTTATTAAAACAATAATACCATCTTTATCTTTCTGTAATAAATAAGTGGCGGCTAAAGCAAATGCTGGGCCAGTATTACGCTTGACCGGTTCTAAAAGATAATTTTCCGCTGGTAGCACTTTTAATTCTTTTTTTATTGATTCGAGCTGATTTTCGTTCGTGACCACATAAATTTGTTTTGCCTCAAAACCTCTTCTTAGACGCTTATATGTTTTTAAAATCAAACTCTCCTTGTCAATAAAAGGCTGTACCTGTTTAGGTTTTGATTTCCTTGACAGTGGCCAGAGCCGTGTGCCGCTGCCGCCGGCTAAAATAACTGGGTAAAGCATATGAGTATATATAGAATGATCGAATGTTAAATATCAAATATAGTTAATCAACATTCTACATTCTGCATTCAACATTCTTAAAATTGATTATAATAAATCAACTTCTTTTTACCACCACAATGGTGCAGTTAGTTAACAGTGCTGCTAAAGCGCCAACAGCGGCTAAAACCGGAGCCAATAAAACGCCAACTGCTCCGACTGTCACTGGGAATTCTAGCAACACTTCATCTTTCTCATTTTTAATAATTATCCGCCGAGCATTACCTTCTTTAATAATCTCCTTAATTTTAGTGACAATTTTATCACCATTAACTTTAAACTCTTCTTGTGTATCTTTTGATGAATTATTACTTTCTGTATTCATAAATTTTTAAAATAGTATTTATGCATTAACCAATTAATAAATAAAATCGTCAAGGCAGCTATCACAAAGCCGCCTAAAACATCGAGTGGATAATGTACGCCGACAAATATTCGTCCGAAACTAACTAAGATGGCCGAAACAAGGAGGAACCAACCTAATTTCTTGTTATAAAAAATAATTGCTAAAGCCATGGCAAAAGAAATCGCTGCATGATCTGAGGGAAAAGATTTTTGAGATAATGGAATACCTAAAAGATTCAAAACGTCAAGATTAATAAATGGCCGCTCACGAAAATGAATCAGTGACAGAAGTTGGTTAATAAGTACTACTAAACCAACACCAACCAAAATTTGTCCAAAAATAAGCCACTTCTTTTTGCCTTCATATGGCCAATTACCTGATGGTCTGGTGCGCTGTAAAGAAAACCACCAAACTAAAATAATAAATACCATCAGCCAAATTAAATACTTAGCAAAAAAAATACCAAAATAATCAAGCGTCGGATATTTACCCGCCAAACCGTTGATATTATAAAAAATAATATGATCTAATTCAATTAAATTCATATAAAAAAATTATTTCTGACACATAGCGCAATATACAGTTGAACGCGCGCCTTGTTTTATAATTTTTAATTTTTGGCCGCAATTGGCACAAGGCTCTCCTGCCCGGCCATACACTTTTAAATAAGGTTCCATTGAGCCTTTTCGCCCAAAGGCATCAACATAATTATCTGCTGAAGTTCCTTTTTTACTAACCGCTAATTTCAAAATTTTTATTAAACATTGATAAATTTCTTTCAGTTCAGTCCGTTTAAGTTCACTCGCCCTGCGTGTTGGTAAAACTTTGGCACAAAAACAGGCTTCCTGAGCATAAATGTTCCCGACGCCAGCAATAATTGCTTGTTCCATTAAAAGCGGCTTAATTGGCTTCTTCTTGCATGCTATTAAACTCTCGAATTTTTTAAAAATAAATTCCTTACTTAATGGTTCAGGCCCATAACTAGCATTCAATTTTTTTAATTGATCATCATTAACTAATTTCACCCAACCGAACTGCCTTAAATCATTAAAAAATAAACGAGAGTTATCGGTAAAATTATAAATTACATGCGAATATTTATTAGGCAGCAGAATTAAATTATGTTTGATTGGATGTCCACCGCCGGCCAACAATCCTCGCTGACTGCGATAAATCAACTGGCCGGTCATTTTTAAATGAAACACTAAATGCCACCGTCCAGATAAATCAATGATTAAAGTTTTAGCTCGTCTCTCTAAACCAGTAATTTTCCTCCCGATGACTTTTTTTAAAAAAAAATTTTTTTTGTTTTTGATCTGTTTGGGTAAATTAACATCAACTGACTTAATGGTTTTATTGTTAATCAAGCGAGACAATTCTCTTTTTATTGTTTCTACTTCCGGTAGTTCAGGCATAAATTTTATATTAAGCTTCTGCCGGTCATCTCTAATGGCTGATCTAAACGCATTATTTTTAAAATAGTCGGAGCAATATCAGCCAAAACGCCAGACGGCGTCAAAAGAGACAAATCAACTGCTCCAGCATCTTTATTACTTTCTTTGTTAAACCACGGCTCACCAATTAATATAAAAGGTACAGGCGTGCATGAATGTTCCTTGTCTATTTCTCCGGTGCGCAGCTTAACTAAACATTCAGCATTACCGTGATCGGCGGTAATTGCCAACACTCCGCCCACTGACAGAACATTTTCCGCAATTTCTGCTAAACACTGGTCAATAGTCTGAATAGCTTTAACAGCAGCTTTAAAATTTCCAGTATGGCTGACCATGTCTGGATTGGCAAAATTAACTATTATAAAATCATACTTGTTGTCCACCACGTCATTAACAACCTGCTTAGTAATCTCACGCGCTGACATTTCTGGCTGGGCGTCATACGATGGAATTCTCGGCGAAGGTATCATAATATTTTCCTGACCTTTAAATGGTTCCTCATGACCGCCGTTAAAAAAATAAGTCACATGTGCATATTTTTCAGTTTCTGCAATATGCAACTGCTTCAATCCAGCCTGACTAATAACTTTTGCCAAAGGCACATCAACCTTTTCTGGTGGAAAGGCAACTTCAACTGGCAAGCCTTCCTCATAATTTGTCATGGTTACAAACTTTAAATTTTGACGATAAACACGTTCAGGAAATTTATCAAAGTCTGGCAATACAAAAGCTTTGGTTAATTGTCGAGCACGATCGGCGCGATAATTAAAAAATATTACTGCATCTCCTTCGGTAATTTTGCATCCATGGCTGTTTTTAGTGATTACAGTTGGTGTAAATTCTTCGTCATAATTTTTCTGGCTGTATGATTCTTTAATAACAGCCAGGGCGTCATTGCCTTTCCTTTCTGCCGTGCCTTCAGCTATAGCCAGATAAGCAACCTTGGTTCTTTCCCAATGATTATCGCGATCCATCGCCCAAAAGCGCCCACTAATTGAAGCAATTGTACCGATACCGACTGAAGCAATCTTTTTTTGTAGATCGGTAACATAGTTCAAACCACTGTTATAAGGTGTATCACGACCGTCTAAAATAATATGGATAAATACATCTTTCAGACCTTGATTGCTACAAATGTCTAAAATTGAATAAAGATGCTGGTCGTAACTATGGACTCCGCCGTTAGAAAGAAGACCGATGAGATGGAGATTGGTTTTTTTATTTTTTACGTGTCTAACTGCCCCTAATAAAGTCTCATTTTCAAAAAAACTTTTTTCTAAAATAGCCTTGTTAATTCTAGGTAAATCTTGATAGATTATCTTTCCAGCGCCAATATTCATATGCCCAACCTCTGAATTCCCCATCTCACCCCAGGGCAGACCAACGCTTTCTCCAGAAGCCTGTAAAGTTAATGCCAAATAATTATTGCAATAATTTTGAAAGTTCTGTGGCGCTGCCTGAGTAATGGCGTTAGCTTTGGAATCAGAAGCCACACCCCAACCATCAAGAACTATCAATACAAACGGTTTCGGACGCTCATTGATTAAATTGTTTATTTTTGGCGACATAAAGAAATATTATTTTAAAATTAAACTTTTTTCTGTCATTTCTGTCGGTTTTATGAGACCCATTAAATCTAAAATTGTCGGTGCAACACTTCCTAGAACTCCGTTATTTCTTAGATTATAATTAATTTTGCTAACACCACGATGATCAACAATAATAAACGGTACTGGAAACATCGAATGTTGAGTATCAACCTCTCCAGTTTTCATATCAATCATTTCTTCAACATTGCCATGATCAGCAGTAATAATCAAAACTCCTTTTTTATTTTTAACAACTTGATAAATTTTATTTAAACAAACATCAACTGCTTCACAAGCTTTAATGCCAGCGGCCAAATTACCTGTATGGCCTACCATGTCTGGATTAGCAAAATTAACTGTATAAAAATCATAAATGTTTTTTGAAATGTATTTTAATAGCACGTCCGACACTTCATAAGCAGACATTTCTGGCTTTAAATCATAAGAAGATACATCAGGTGATGGAATCATAATTCTCTCTTCACCGCCAACCGGATCCGCATAACCGCCATTAAAAAAGTAAGTAACATGAGCATATTTTTCTGCTTCAGATAAATAAAGTTGTTTGAAATCCTTTAAAACCATGGGCAGTGTCATTCGCACATCCAGTGATGGAAAGGCTGAGAGAACATTATCAAGATCAGGACCAAAATCAGTCATCGCCACAAACAACAAATTTTTAAAAGTTTTTGATCTTTTAAAAGAACCAGGGTTTTTGCCATTAAAATCTTTCTGCACAAAAGCTTTGGTTAACTCGCGCGCCCGGTCAGATCTTAAATTAAAAAAAATAACACCATCACCGTCATTGATTTTAGCGACTGGCGTACCCCGGACACAAACTCCTGTTTCGTCACACACACCATTGTTAACAATCACTGTCGGCGCGACAAATTCGTCCGTTTCACCACGGTCGTATGCACTCTGAATTGCTTCCTCAGCACTTCGGGCGTAATAAATGGCTTTGCCGTTAACTAAAGCTTCATAGGCCTTTTCGGTACGACTCCATTCTTTCTTGCGATCCATGGCATAGTAACGGCCCATAATAGTCGCCACCTGTTCTCCGTCCTGCATGCTATCTTTAATTTGTTTTAAAAATTTAAGAGCGCCATATTTAAAAGAATCCCGACCATCAGTGAAGAGATGTAAATATACTTTTTTAATTCCAAGCTGTCTAAATAACCTGACCAAAGCAACTAAATGCCCTGGATCGGCGTGAGCTGATTGCCAGCCAGTCAGCAGCCCCATTAAATGAACACTGCCTTTGGTTTTTCTCACTTGCTTCGCCACTGCTAAAAATGCGGGATTTTTAAAAAAAGTGCCATTCTGAATTGCCTTAGTAATAACTAAGGTATCCTGATCAACAATGCGCCCGGCACCCAGATTCAAGTGCCCAGATTCCGAATTACCATCCTGATCTTTAGGAAGTCCAACACTGTTACCAGAGGCTTCAAGTTTTGTGTGTGAATAATTTTTCCATAAATAATCATAAGTAGGAATTTTTGCTTGAGTAATAGCATTACCATTATAAGCATTATTAATTCCCCAACCGTCTAAAACTAATAAAACAACTGGGTGCTTATTAAATTTATGTAAATTACCTTTTTCTATTGACATAATACAAAAAATGTGCTAATATTTCTGATTAAAAATATAATATTATTCTAACATATTTTTACATTTTTTACTAAATGAGGGAGGGTTTATTATGAACACAAGTCTGGCGTCATTAGTTAATCGTACAATAGTTGTCAGAGTGAAAGAAAAACCCATTGCCACCTCTCTAGAAACAATTTTTACATCAGCAGTTCCAACAGACCTAAATCTAATTTTTGTCCCGCTCAACCACCGCTTTGCCGATCGAATGGAGGCAGGACAAAACTGGCTTGCCAAGGTCGTCAACGCCAATCAAAGAGGAGTTGACACTATTCTGACCATTGAAATAATCAAGTTGCATGAGGTAGTGACACTAGTAAGTTTTAATCGCGAGACACTAGAACTGGTGTTATGCATTACCTCGGGCTCGATTATGCAAAACCTGTCAAAAAAAATCACCCAGATCAAAGAATTAAAAGGCCGATATCGACTTGATAATCACGATTATTATGTCGAGATTGACCTGATCATCTGTGATGACGGGTATATATATGCTGTTCTATTGGAAAAAATAATCGAAGGGGAATGGATCGCAAAAATCCGACAAACTGAAAATTTAACCCCCGGCGTCGCCCGTCAACGTTGGCGTGAATTAAGTGGCATAAAGCCAACGTGGAATTATTTACACAAATTCAAAAAAGCCTGAGCTACATCAGGCTTTTTTTATTAAATAATTTTTAAAAAATTAACTTTAAAAATTACTACTAATCTGTCTTTCAATTTCTAAAAGTCTATTATATTTAGCCAGTCGTTCACCTCTTGATGGCGCACCAAATTTAGCAAACTGACTGTTCAAAGCAACTGCTAAATCAGCAATTAAATCATCATTAGTTTCGCCAGAACGATGTGAAGTAATTATTTGATGTTCAGCTTTTCTGGCCATTAAACCAAAATTAACTGCCTCGGTTACTGTGCCGATTTGGTTCGGTTTCAAGATAACAGCGTTGGCGGCGTGTTTTTTAATGCCGATCTTTAATCTCGCTGGGTTGGTCGTAAACAGGTCATCACCAACTAACATCATTTTTTTATTAGTATTTTTTCTCATAAAATTAGTCCAGCTCTGCCAGTCATCTTCAGCTAAACCGTCTTCTATAGAAATTAACGGATAATCTTTGATTAACTTTAAATAAAATTGAATAAGCTGGGCGCTTGATAAGAATTGATTATCTAACAAAAATTCATAAACCTTTTTTTTCTTGTTATAAATTTCCGAAGCGCCGACATCAAGCGCAAGATAAATATTTTTGCCTGATTGGTAGCCGGCGCGCTTGATTGCCTCAACTATCAATTCTAGCGCTTCTAATGTGGAATGAAAGTTAGGAGCGTAACCACCTTCATTACCAACATCGGTGTCCATTTTGTTCTGTTTTAAAACTTTGCCAAGTGTGTGAAATATTTCGGAACCAGCCTCTAATTTTTTACTGAAACTTTTTATACCTAAAGGCACAATCATAAATTCCTGAACATCTAAATTAGAGTCAGCGTGCTTACCGCCGTTAATGATATTAAACATGGGTACTGGTAGCCGATAGCCAGTAGCGGGTAGCCGGTAGATCTTTCTTAAATATTTATATAATTCCATTTTACTTGCCAGAGCTCCTGCTTTGGCGACCGCTGCTGACACGGACAAAATAGCATTAGCACCAAAATTCTTTTTATTAGCTGTGCCGTCTAATTTAAGCATTAATTTATCAATGGCTGGCAAATGCAAAACATTTAAATCTGCTAATTTAGGTGCAATTTTTTTATTGACATTGGCGCATGCCTTTAAAACACCTAGACCGCCATATCTTTTTTTATCATTATCTCTGAGCTCTACTGCTTCATGAATACCGGTCGACGCGCCCGACGGCACACTTGCTTTAGCTTTTAGACCATTTTCCAGTTCCACCTCTGTTTCTACAGTTGGGTTGCCGCGGGAATCAAGAATTTCGTGAGCTGATATTTTTTTTATTTTCATAGACATTTTTTTAATTTGAATAAATTTTTTTAAGTCCCGGTAACTCATTCCCGCCCAAGAAATCTAACATCGCCCCCCCGCCCGTCGACACAAAAATTAGTCCATTTGACATTTGACATTTGACATTTGACATTTTTAGAGCTTCACTGGTTTCTCCCCCACCCACGACTATCCGCGCTTTACTATTTAAAATTGATTTTGCCACAGCCATGGTGCCGACTGCAAATTTTTTATCTTCAAAGTAACCCATCGGCCCATTCCAGACAACAGTGCCAGCTTTCTTGATAATGTCACTAAATATTTTGACTGTCTTCGCCCCAATATCTAATATCTTATCATCATTCAATATATTTTCTATAGTCTTGCTTCTTGCTTCTTGTTTCTTGTTTCTTATCACGACATCAATAGGAATAATAATTTTGGGCATTAATTTGACATTAGGATTTTGGATTTTGGATTTTTTAAATAATTCCTTTGCTTCTTCAATATAATCACTGTCGACTAACGACTCTCCAACTTCATATCCCAGTGCCTTAATAAAATCATTCGCCACTGCTCCCCCCACCAAAATATGGTCAGCGCTTTTTAAAAACTGTTTGATCACCGGCACTTTTGTTTCAATCTTGGCCCCGCCGATAATTACCACCAGCGGTTTTTTTGGACTTTGTAAAACATAAGACAAATTTTCAATTTCTTTTTCCAGATTTAAACCAGCATAACTGGGTAGATATTTTTTAATAGCATCCACAGAAGCGGCCGACCGATGCGAAACTGCAAATGCCTCATTAACATATAAATTACCTAATTTAGCAAGATTCTTAGCAAATCGCTGACAGTTCTTTTCTTCCCGGTCAGAAAATCTTAAATTCTCCAGCATAATCAATTTACTCTTGTCATTCTGAACTCGTTTCAGAATCTTATAACTAATATATCGATCAATATCATAAAAAGAAATTTTTGTTTTTTGTTGACTGTTTTTTGTATTCTGATTTAATAATTCCTCCAATCTCTCTTTAACAGGCAGTAATGACATTTCCGGCACCACCTTTCCTGCCGGCCGTCCTAAATGACCAATCAGCGCCACCTGTGCACCTTTAGCCAGTAAATACTGAATCGTCGGCACTGCTGCCAGCAACCGACTATCATCGGCAACTGACAACTTATGACTCTCGACTATCAACAGTTCTTTGTCGACAGTTGTTTGTTGCCTGCCTGCCGGCAGGCAGGTTTGTTGTTTGTCTAATGGCACATCAAAATCACAGCGCACCAGCACGCGCTTGCCTTTTAACACACTGACCTTTTTAATTGATTTGATTTGCATAATAAACAATTTTTAATTTCCAATTTTAAATTTTCAAATAATTATCAATGGTTTAATTTTCAAATACTCTAATCATTGAAAATTGTAAATTGATAATTGAAAATTAAACTGTTATTCACCTATTTTTAACGCTCAGCTTCAATACACAATATGCCATCACCCCTCCAATCACCGCTGTCACGAACTGCGGCCAGGACATCATCATAGCTAATTTTGCTGCCACTGTTTTATTAAGCAACAAACTGATCACCACACCAGATGTTGCCCATAAAAATAAGTACTTCAGCCCCGCTCCTAACAACAATACCAACCAGTAATTCGTCGTCAGTCGTTTGTCGTTAGTTGTCTGTAGTTTGTTGTCTGTTGTTAGTCTATCAATCATCAGCACCAAAATCACATTACTAACAATTATAAAAGGTACCATGGGTGCTAAAATGGCTGGCAATAATCCGATGCCTAAGGCAATGGTCGACGGCAGCATGCCAATTAATAAAGCGCCGCGCGCACCCAGCATAAAAACTGCCAAAATTAATGCCATATTAACAATCGGCCCGGTCACCCATTGTGAATGAATACCAATCAAAGGAGCTATGTTAGCCACAGAGAGCAGAACTACAAATTTAATTATATATTTGTAATTTATTTTTTCTAAAATAAGTGTTTTGATAAACATAATTAAATAATTAATGTCAAAATCTAAATGACAAATGTCAAAGCAATGACTAAAAAAATGATAATTTTTTGAAATTTGACATTTGCTTGCCTACCGGCAGGCAGGGATTTTAAATTTATTCCACAATCGTATATCCTTCCCTCTCCCTTACCTTAAATCCCGAATGCAACACCTTCTCAATTAAATCTTCATCGCCCTTAAAATACTTATTGTAAACCTGCAAAACTGAAGGATTCTCATGAGCGGTGCGCACTGGTAATTTCTTATCTATCTGATAAAGCGCGGCCGCGCGTTCAGCCCTGATCTTGGCGCTCACTGGAATTGGCTGGCCGCCGCCGCCAATACAGCCGCCGGGGCAGGCCATGACTTCAACATAATCATATTTAACTTTACCGGCTCTTAAATCCTCTAGAATTTTCTGAGCATTACCAAGGCCGTTAGCCACAGCGACCCGTAGTTTTCTCCCACCGACCGCCACCAGTGCACTTTTAATACCCTCTTGCCCGCGCACTTCTTTGAATTCGATTCGAGACTGGGCAAGCCGGCTATAGCGCTTTTTTTTCAATTGATAATTTTCGCCTTTCACGACCGGCTCTAGGCTGCCAACTTCATCATAAACCCTTAAGAAATAATCAGCGCTCCTTAAAGCTGACTCCATCACCCCGCC
>CAYSSY010000023.1:0-4636 GCA_964434055.1 uncultured Gammaproteobacteria bacterium
ACTCCATCTTTACCATCTATGCCATCTTTGCCGTCGAAATAATCAACTCCCTTTTGAGGTGGCAATATGCTTTTTATCCTCTCTTCTTTTTCAGACACTACTTCTTCAACTATGTCAGTCAAAACACCAAAAATATCAAGGTTTTCAGCCTCTTGCAAGAGTTTCTTTTTTTTTATTAGTTTTTGGAGGGGAGTTGACATAAATTATTTTTTATTAGCTTTATTCCAGATGTCGATGAGTTGGGATTTGGTTTTGATTTGGTCTTTTCCAAACATTACGATTTCATTACTTCCCCACTCATAACCATCAAATCCTTTGCTTTTTAAGTAATCAATAGCCTCTTTGCTTCGAGATCCATTTTTTTGGAAAAAGTTTTTCCAATCTTCGTGAGGTAATCTACCACCAGCCAAGTCAGAAATAATATCCATTGAATCAGCTATTTTAGCATTTGGTGATATAAAACCTTTTGATATCTTCCCATACTCACGCGCAGTTTCAGGATTTGTGGCATAACTTACTCCGCCACCTGAAGAGTATTCAGGTTTCATATTTTCCATTTGTTTTAACGACAAATGGTTACTAACTAGATTACTATCTTCTGCTCTATATAATACTTTTTGCGCCTTCACAAACTCCTCTGCACTCTTATATTTCTTAGCTTCTTCTAATAAATTGTCTGCTGTTTTACCCACAGCTGGGGAATTAAAAGGCTTTTTCTTAAAACCAGATGGCAATATTTCGGAAACTATTTCTTTTCTTTTCGCTAAAATATCATCAAAAATATTAGCCAAATTAGAGGCAGAAGTGTCTGGGTTTAATCCCATTATTTCTGCTAATTGCCTGCCCCTTATCTCTGCCTGCAAGTCTTTTGCCTTTCCTTTTGCTATCCTAACGTTGTCAATAAATTCAATCATCAATTTTTCATCTTCTGGCCCTATTTTTTTAGTAATATCTTGAATAGATAATCCTGCGTGCGTATTCATATATTCACCAGCTTTATTAAGCATTCCTCGTATATCTGCTGGAGGATTATCAAGTACGTCAAAAGCCTCCTTAATAAATCTATTAGGATTATTCATAAATTTCATATATTCTTTTATTCCTTTACCAGCCAATCCCTTGGCGAATAAAAGTGGATTGCCAGTCACTACGCCAGTTATCAAATCTCCGCCAGTAAATATATCTGTAAAATCAATTAATCCTTTTTGGGCTTTTCTAGCTTCGTTAGCTACCTGTCGTGCTAAATCTTTTTCTACTGTCTTTAACGCTCCATATTTATTTTTTAATACTTGATACGGTTCGCCAGTTGCCTTTTCTATTATGCCATCTAGTTTTTCTCTCATCAGTTTAGCAACTGAGGCATCTACTTGAGCTTTTGCCTTACTCACTCTACCTTCGTAAAATCCTCCTAGGCTATTATTAAGATCTTGAATTCTAGCTTCAATTACTTCTGGTGCTTCGCCTGCCAATTCTCCAAGCTCAGCTTTTAGCGATTCTGCATAATTCCTTATATCCGGACTATATTTTTTACTCTGCACTACTCCATCTAAATTAGAAATTATGTCACCTACATCAAATTTTGCCCCAGCATCTCCGGCATCTACTGCTACTTGATGGAATTGATTATAGATTGCTTGTTTTGTTTTATATAACGCCTCAAGCATTTCAGCTCTATTTGTTGGAAGTTTTGCCACTTCTTCGCCTAATTCTTCTGACATTATTTTTGGCTTATTTTCAAAGATAGTTAAAAAAGCCTTCTCGGCATTTTGGTAATATTTATCTCTAAAAGCTTTTGATGAATTAGTAAAATATGGCTTTATCCCTTTATCTATGGCTGATCTTAATGTATTAGATATTTTTTGCTCTACTGGCAATAGGACTGATCTAGCTGCTTTGCCAACTACTGGAGTAGCAGCGCCCAAGACTCCACCAGCTACTGTACCAAAAGCTCCACCCATAAGAGAGCTAAGTAAAATCTCTCCAGCAGATTTATCTTCTTTTAAAGACATACCGGCTCCACCAGTTAAGCCAGAAGCAAAACCAGCTTTTACACCAGTCTTTAATCCTTCTTTAACTAATCCCTTTAACCCAGCCTTTGCCACTCCTGCTGTTCCACCACCACCCATCACAGTAGATCCAATTTCTAATCCATATCCACCTACCTTTTTAGCAAACTGTCCAGCGCTTTCTTCACCAGTAAAAGCTGGCTTTGTCTCTCCAACAAAGGGCAAATTGCGAGATTGTTGTAATGTTTGCCTAGCACCTTCTTCATCTCCACTAGCCAATTGACCAATAGCTCCACCCACATTATAAACACTCGCTCCAACTTCGGCGAACGGTCTTACTATCCCCTCACCCATCTTTCTCAAAAAACTCTTGCTCTTTGCTTCTTTAATTTGCTTTTCTTTAGTTTTTTGAGTTTTAAGCTCAGCAATATACTGCGCCAATGGATCAGTGGCTACTTTATTAGGTTCATAATTTACTGGCATATTTTTTAAATTAAATTTTTATCCAAAATATTGTGTTAATGCCCCTTGGTTACCTTCTGCTTGGTACATCTTTTGTATCACTTTTTTCTTTTCCGTATAAGATAATCTATTCCACTGGCTTTGTGACATTGCTGTGTGTGTCCATCTTTGTTTGCCAGATTGAGTGTAAAATCCTATTTTATCTATTACTTTTATCGTTGTATCAACTGGATCACCCAATAAAGTTGCGGTATAATATTTTCCACCACTAAATGGATCACCTTTGATATAATCAACTCCTTCTTGCAATCCAGCTATTTTAGCAATATCCGTAGTAAAAGCTGTGGGGTTATTGTGCCTATCAGTTCTCATCCCGCTCTTTTGAGCGTTGAGTGAGGCGCTCCCCTCTTGATTAAAACCTATTTTCCCAACTTTTTTTAAATAGTTATACACATCTTCTTCGGTAAATCTTTTATCCTCTGGGATGTTATCGTTAGGATTATTGGAGTCATAATAATATAAACCAGAGGCATTTAATTTCTTAATAATATCATTGACTTCTTGTTCATTTACCTTGCCAGTGCTTATAGCATTCTCTATTTCAGTCTTATAATTTGTTGTGCCGCTAGTTGCTCCAGTAGCAGCATTCTCCCATCTTTGCAGACTTTCATCTATTAATTTTAGTTGAGTTTTTACTGTTTCTGGATCTTGTGACATTTCTAATGCTCCAAGAGATGAGGCCAACCACGCACCCTCTCTATCAGAAACTTGACCCAATGCGCCGCCAGTCTTTGATGCTTCCCTCATTGCCGCCAATGCTGCTGGTATTATATTGCCCTTCAAATAATCAAGTTGCGCTTTATAATTTCTAAAAGCGTCACTTCTCAATGAAAGAGGGATTGGTGCAGCAGCTGACCTACCAAAAATCTCAGGATTACTGTCAGCTATTGCCAAGAGACCAGCCACTGCCTGCCTTCCTTGGACTGCTAGTCTTGATTGATATGATTGATCTTCTACTCCATCTACTCCTTCTAATTCTTTTTTAGAATAAAGTAATTTCATCATTCCAGTATTGGGATCATATTGAAAAACATTGCCACCAAATTCTTTAATGTAGTCTAATGGATTTTCTGGTTTTTCTGGCCTCTCTGGCGCAGTTCCTAAAAATTCTCCAGTTTTCGGATCGTAAATAGATGACCCAGGAGATACTATCATTGGCTTCTCTTTTTCTTGTAGTGTTTGTTGATACTTCAAAACTTCAAGTTCAAATTTATCATTCTCTCTTTGAGCATCAAGAGCATCTTTTAGTGATTGATTATAAGTCTTTAATTCATCAGCTTTTATATTTCTCAATTTTTCTAAATTATCTACTTGCATACTAAATTCCTGGTACTTGCCCTGCTGGTAAGCAAGTCTCGCGGCTGAAACCGCAGCATTTTCTTTAGCTACGAGATCAGAGATTCTTTTAGAAGCCTGCGATAATTCGGCTCCCATCGTTCCCATCTGTGTTGATCCTGCAAATTCAGTAGTGCCTGATTTATAACCTAAAGCTTCGTATGCTTGTTTTCTAGCCTCATTAGTTTGTTTCATTTCTTCTATCAGTTGAGCATATTGATTTCTTATTTCTTGCGCCTGAGCAGCAAACACTGGGTCAGTATTTATATTCCAACTATCAACTTCTTTAATCTTGTTTTCATAATTTGTTGTCGCTTGCGCAATGGCAGTATCCAATTCTGATGCCTTTGAATCTTCTACACCAGTCAATCCCATCTGTGCATATGCCTCAGCAGTAGGTTTAAATTTGCCACTAGATGTTTTAGTGAATTTAGAAACATCAGTTATTCCCATCTCTACTAATTGCTCGGCAGTATAGGCACCTTCGTCTTCTGTTTTTTTATCATCAACCATAGCAGCAGAAACAGTACCTGGCTTTTCGGTTTTAGCTGTCGCTTTAGCTTCCCTCTCTTTTGCCAAATCAATATCATACTGTGCTGATGTATAAGTGTTTAATTTATTTAAATCTTTATTCAGACTACTCTCTCCTCCTCCAGTAGTCATCGTCGATACTGGCTTAGTCGGAGTCGCAGAAGGTACAGCCGGAGACGCTGAAGCAACCGGAGCAACTGATGTTGCCGGTGGCAAATAAGAAGTATTATCTGGCTTGTTTA
>CAYSSY010000023.1:4736-6121 GCA_964434055.1 uncultured Gammaproteobacteria bacterium
ACCGGAGCAACTGATGTTGCCGGTGGCAAATAAGAAGTATTATCTGGCTTGTTTATATAATTTATGTCCCAAGGATTTTGCTCGTAAGCCATAAAATTAGAATTAATTTTTTTATTCACCTACCGAGGATTGCTCGGTAAGTTGAAAAAAAATTAAAAGGCTTTAATTATTAAATAGTGATTACTATCAGATGATGATCCACCACCAATCGCTACCGTAGAAACATTTTGCGAATTTCCCATTCCGCCACCTCCACCACCACCAGCTCCAGCTCCGCCGCCTGTCCCATTTACGCCATTCCCGTTTGTTCCTCCTCCAGCTCCACCAACTCCACCTTGAGCAGTATAACTTGTTCCACCGGCTCCACCTCCACCACCACCACTATCGCCATCAATGGCAGCTTGTGCTGATACTCCTCCATTACCACCACTCCCACCTTTAGCTGAAATTACTCCAGTATTTGTCGAAATATAATTATAAACAATTATAGCCATACCAGCTGAACCTCCTCCTCCGCCGCCACCAGAAGCGTCCCTACCTCCTTGACCACCATTATTTCCAGCTACGCCATTAGCCCCATCAATATCGATTGAGCCAGTAAATGTTAATGTTCCACCTACCTCCAAAATTATAACTCCACCTCCATTACCGCCTGCACCACCCGTTGTCCCAGTTGGAGACCCTGACCCACTCGCACCTGCACCACCACCACCACCACCCTGACCAGGCGTAAGCATATATGTCCCCCTTGTGAGCTTAACTGCACTTGGGGTTGTATATAAAAATTTATTTGATAAAGCATTACCTGCCGCACCAGCTGTACCTGCTGTTC
Source organism: uncultured Gammaproteobacteria bacterium (assembly GCA_964434055.1). Classification (GTDB taxonomy): domain Bacteria; phylum Patescibacteriota; class Patescibacteriia; order UBA2196; family CAYSSY01; genus CAYSSY01. Next base: position 5,569 of record CAYSSY010000023.1, read on the forward strand.
CATTTGTATTTCCACCGCCGCCGCCACCACCACCGTGAGTCGTATCGTCTAATGTTAGAGTTGCACTTGTTCCACCTCCACCACCACCTCCACTTTCGTTTGACGCACCAGCTGTCCCACCAGAACCGCCAGCACTGCCCATTCCTTCCAAATTTATATATCCTCCAATAGTCGCGTCTCCTTGCACTTTTATATAAGCGACTGAACCACCACTTGCTGGATTTGAAAAAGATAAACTAGCAGTATTGGGAATACTTAATGATGTATAATTTTTTACCAAATAAGTTGCACTATCAAAGCTCAGAGTAGTTGTTGCTCCAGCTCCTATTGTTAATGCTCCATCAATTCCATTACCACCAAAATTATCACCAATTAAATGACCTCCGGCAACAGTTGTTGTTGCCATAGTAGTGTTTCCACTAAATGTATGCGTCCCTGTCCAAGTGTAATTATTTGTCTTATCTAATTTAAAAGTATTATCTATATCGACATATATATCATCAGTTGTCGATGTTGCTATCTGTAGATTATAAGCATTATCAAATCTCAAGCC
>CAYSSY010000023.1:6221-14046 GCA_964434055.1 uncultured Gammaproteobacteria bacterium
CCACTGTTTTGAGTGACTGTAGTGCAAGCCACTATTTCTTGTCGTGTCCTACTCCCTGGCTCAAGTGTGGCATAAAAAGTATCAGATAAGTCAGAATCAAGTATTTTTTGCCCTGATTGAGGGATAGTAAAAGATTGTAGTGTGATAGATGTGGCAGATGAACTTACACCACTCCCAGCGAGGCTATAAGTTGAGCCAGCAACAGGCAATGTGCCACCAAGGGATAATTCGCCATAATTGACCCCAGAACGCAGACATTTCTCAAAGATGATATTCTGGTCGTATTCACCAGAATAATCGCTTATACCGCAAATTTTGGCCTCTGGCTGGCGCTCTTTTATAGTGGGCATATTTCCATTGTAGAAATCCCACAAAGTAGCCTTAGCAATGCCGACTGTAGCCAAAAAAGCGAGAGCAATAAAAAGTATTTTTTTCATAATCGAATGTTAGTTGGTTTTCTATTTGATAATTGAATATTTCCTCCGTGCGAGATTACCGCCCAGTAGTTGTCTACTCCCTCTGATTCAAAAGTCACACGCAGTTCAAAAAAGTCTTCCTTGGCTATTTCAAATTCTACTCTAAATCTTCTAGCGTCGCTTGGAGGATTGAGGAGTCCACCTAGAGGATTGATCGCCAGGCTTTGTTGGGCTAAAGAATTAAAGCCAATGCTACCCTCCAAAATATCTTCATTGTCGCCCTCTATTGTCTTTTCTATTGACTGTGCGACACCATCATAGTCGTAATCTAGTGTCATTGTTATATCTGTATTCGCAACCACCTCGCCTTCTGTATAATAAATATCAAAATTCTTCAAAATTCCTCTTTTGCCAAAATTATTATAAGCAAATACTGCTTTAGTTGCGATTGGGAGCTTATCTTCGACTGCCATATTACTATATTGACCATCACTTGCCCCATCAAAAAGCAAATAACTCTCTGGCACGGCATTAGAGTGGCCATAAAGCTGACTGCCCTTACCATCATCAAGGTCAATAATGCTCATTGGCCCAACTGGGAGTATTTGTGGTGGATTCCAAAATCTTTGAGTTTTCCCATTAGCATCCTCTACAAAATTAAGCATATAGACGTGCGAAGCCTGTGGAACAGAGTAAATCAACATATTTTTATACCAAATACCAAAAGCATCAGCATTGTTGCTACTATCCCACCAATCTTCAGCGTCAAAATCAGGTTTTATAGGATTACTAAAAGTTTTTGGATTTATGCCCGATAAATCTTCAGGATTTTCTATTATTCTTAGAGCCACTTCATTGGTTAGAAATGCCAAGGCATTGCCTATTGGAACTATTGCTTCTTGACATAGAGCGCCTTGATTTACTCCAGTGTCAAGTCTTTTTACTACCGTGCTTTCAGTTAGTACATCTCCTACTGTTATTTGATTAAAATTTACTCTATAAATTGTTGATTTTCCACTAAAAATAAGCAAATACTCACCTAAAGTCGCCAAAGCTCTAGTGGTTTCAGTTAAAGTCAGAATTTCACCATCACCAGTTATCCTGGGGCTGGCCTCAGTGAAGTCGTCGTAATCATCATCTTTAGAGATAAATACACGACCATCAGTTTCTGATCCAATCACTATCTGATTGTTAAAAGTAGTAATAAAATCGGCATTATAACCGTCTTCGGGCTTATTATCAGTCTCTATTACTTTTTGGATTAGAATATCATTAGCGGCCAAGCCAGTAGTATCAGATATACCTGTCAGTTGTGTTGTTGTCTCACCACCAGTATACGTGTATTCCGTGCCAGTTCTCACGCAAATAAAAGTTTTGTTTCTAGTTGTATAAAAGTTATTTTGAGCAAAAGTATTAGTGCCCTTTTTAGTAACGGTCCCAACTCCAACACTATCCACAACAGCAACACCTCCACCCCACTCATAAAGTTTATCAGTACCGATTACCATTAATTGTAAATTTTTCTTTTCTGTGGCATCAAACCAAGAAGTATGACGCAATCTTTTTGTTGTTGACCAACTGGCGGCCACTCTTGTCCACGCATTTACAGCATAGCCATCAACTGTTCCTAGATATACCTCCAATTCATCATCATAAAATCTCTGGGCTAGTGTTTGGGTGGTTGTGGATGATCCTGCTTCAAATTTTCTGCTTACCATCCAAGTCCAAGCATTGCGACAGTGAGTCAGGGCAGTGTTAGCCGCACCAAGTCTAGTATAGCCAGGTCTAGTTTTTACTTTTTTTTGCACATCAACAAAAACATTCTGGCTACCAGCCACTAATAGTTTTGGCGATGTATTGCTCGGCTCTTCGTTAGTCACATAGCCGGACACCTCTTCAGTTAGACTTAAATTCATCATAATTTACCATCTGCCCCTACCTGGATGGGGATTACCATAATAAGTTATTGGTTTTTTAGATTGACTTGGATATTCTTTTTTGTATTGATTATATAAAACTTCGAGTTCTGCTTTGGCATAGTTAATATCAAAAGTGCTATCACTACCTTCAGCCTGTTGAGCGGCGTTGATTAAATCTTCCAATAAAAGAATATTTATCGCATCACTATCCAAAACAACAGTATCATCGTCAGAGGTAGTCTTATCTATCCAAATGCCAGCTGTATTTTTCAATAAATATTTTGAATAATACTTAATATCAAAGTTTTTACCTATTGAACAAGTGATGTTATCAATTCTTATATCGGATATTGCGGCATCTATTGAAAAAGTAATCTTTAACGAATCAATAGTGGCTGGCGCGACTGTGCCTGTCTCTGTGGCTGTTGACCAAGGGACTTTTACTTGATTCCAACCTACTTTAAAAGCCGTGCCATCAGCTTGAGTCGTCTGTGCTACACCTGTCCAATAAGCAGTTGTTAAATCATTGCCCCAAATAAGAGAAACAGAGTTTAAATTTGCCAAATCAGTAGAATTTTTTACCTTAAACCAGATAAAAAAGTCAGCCACTTCATCCTCATCAGTCAAATCAACAGCCGTCATTGTGGTATTTTGCAAGCCATCACCACTAGCCGCCAAATCCACCTTTAATGAACCAGAGCCAGACACATAATCAATATCATCAGCAGCAGCGCCACTAGCCGTTCCTACCGCACTCCAAGTGCCATTAGCTGTCAAACTATTAGCTTCATTAATAGTTTTGGCTTGTCTAGTGCGCCAATTAACTCTTAATATCTTTGAACCCTCAGAACCTTCGATGGAGATAGTCTTGTCGTGCAATTCTTTGCCTAAATCAAATTTCTCTGATAGTCGTCTATTAGCGGTATCGTGAGTGGTGCGAGAGGATTGAGGATATAGGTCAATTATCTTTTTAAAGTCTGTCGGCAAGGGATAATTATAAATATCATCGTGAATAGTATTAGTAAGAGCGGCTAACCTCATCGTATCAATTGGATCAATCTTGGAAAGTAGAGTATTGGCAGATCGCTGGAATAGTGCCTCAATGTTTCTAATACGATTAAGAGTACTACCGTGAAGTTCGGCAGCAAGATGCTCTTTGCGTTCAGTTATTGTTATTGACATAAAAGTCAAATTAACGAGTATTTTCAGTCTTTATTACTTGAATCCAAGCCTGCACATAATCTGCTGGATCTGTAGACAAATCTTCTCCCCAGAATATAAATCTGGTATATTTCCAACCTTTAACATCAATTACTTTACTGATTGTCGATGTGGCTGTGCCTGGATCAAATTCTAAAGCCCTACTATTCTCGACGGCCATCAAGCTAGACGTAGCATTATAAACAGTATCGGTCGTAGTCGTGGAAATATTAAAGAAGTTTGTGCCATCATATGAGCCTGATATCTGCACAAAAAGCGTCGAGGTGGCTGTTCCGCCCTTTGCGGCAATAGCCAAAATAACTTGGTCATCACCATCAGTATTGACAACTTGAGTAATTGATGATGGCGGATCAAGAAAGGCTTGATCAACTGTAGTAGTAGCAGTATTTCTGACTGGTATGGATTGCACATTAGAAGATGAGCCAACAAGAGTTGTCGTACCACTATACCAAGTACCTAATTTTATTTTTTCTTTGCCTTGCCATACAAAATAACCAACAACCCCGACCAGTATGATGATTATGATAGCAAGAATACTTTTAGCTTTCATAAGTAAAATTTAATTAATAAAAGCTACTTTTTAATAAGTTCTTAGCCCAGCCCCTATAAAGGAGCTGGATAAATCCTTATTGATGAGGGCAGGGTATTACTCCACTCAATACACTACCATCAACTGTCCTAATTGCAGTGCAGCCACCACCATCTGAGTCTTCAAGTATAACCTGACCACCTAGAGAGGCGGTATCACTTTTAATATAAAGCATAGTTGATGTACCGACGCTAGTAGATGTTAATGTGGTTGTACCAACATTAAAAGTAACAGGGAAATTGGCAGTAGTCGTAGCCACTTGCAAAGAAGTGGACATATAGCCAGCAACACCGCTGACGTTTCTACTGCTATCTATTACCGCAGTACCATCTACATAATAGCCGTATTTAGTATCCCAATAGCCGTGAGGCAATCTATTAGGCACAGCAGTTGCACCCAACATCTCTTCTCCACTACCCACTTCGACATCTAGTGTCGGGGGGTTAGCAGATTCAATATAATTACCCTCAACTACTACTTTAGGAGCATCGCCCACATAGGCACTGACTAATCCACCTATTGCCAATACTCCAAGCAACGCGACTACAAACCATAAGGACTTATTTTGTTTGAGAAAATTTCTCATATTCTATTGTCCTTAATTATTAAGCAGTTCCGTTGCTCCCCACATAACCAGTCCACGAACCTGGGAAGGTCACCTCGTGGAATTTAGCTCGATAAAGATATGTATCATTGCTAGTATTTTCTGGAGTGATCATTGTGGTGGTCAATCCATAGAATTCCTTGCGGGTGATCATATGATTTCTGGACACCAAGTGATAAGAAGTATTGGCATTGGTCGCAGAATTATAAGTTGAACCCAAGAAAATTGAGGCTGCAATTCTTACTGTGCCATAATCCGTATCGAAGATGTTCAAGTTGTTTTCTGCGCTATTAGCGGCAAGAGATGAGTTCATCACCTCTTTAGCAGTTTTATAGAGCAAGAAAGGCACAACCAAGCCTTCAAACACGTGAGAACCAGCATCACCGTCTTGACCCTTTTGATTGGCCAATGTAGTGACACAAGTCCAGAGTGCGTCAGGAGCCAAAGCGCCTGTTTCTAAATTATCTACCGTCACACCTTTTAGAGTGACGTGTGAGGCTGAAGCTAAAGCTACACCATCAGGACAAGTATTGACAGCACCATCGAACGCATCACCATAAGTGTTCAAAATTGCTTTTTTATCCTGAGTGACTCTGGCTCTATCGCCAACTTGCTGACCGATTCTTGCCCGCTTGCCGACCATATCTGCCCTAAAGGCTTCATCAGAAATCGGAACTTGTTTTGTCCATTTTTGAGACCGGACAGTCTTTTGATTGCCAATTAGCGTGTCAGTATTATAAATTTCTTCTTGTTCACCGGTTGCTTGGAATTCGCCAACATTGGAATCTTCATCCCAAATGAAGCCGACACCAACAGTCGAGCCCTGATTGAAGAAGAAATTATCTGTGGCACGCAAGTAGCCTGGCTGTTGTTCCCTAGAATATTCTTCATACATCACACCATCAATGGCTGTGAGTACTGCATCTGGAGACAACTCACCAGTATGTCCACCTGTACCTATCATACGATAAATTTAATTTTTAATTACCAAGATTATGAAACGTCTTGGTCAAGTCTATACACAGTTGCATACACTTCTACATCCAAAGTGCTTTTTGCGATATTGCCACCAATGATAGCAAAGCCAGAAGTATCAGCAGATGTAGTGTCTTTGATTGTATAAAGTTCACCACCATCAGTTGCGCCAGTCGCAGAATAATCAACCAAGGCGGTATCGTCTAAAATCAAGATTAATTCTGCATCAGTATCAACATTGGCAGCAGTTTCCGCTTTACCTCTAAGGATACCAGCGTGCGGTACTGGGCAAGCAGTGATTACTGTTTGAGCAACCAGTGTGCCTGTTTTATAAGGCAAAGCACCCTTTAGGGCAACACCTCCAAAAGTATGTGTCCCCAATACTGGGAAATCTTCAGCAGCTAAAACCCAAGTATTAGCAGATGCAGCACCAGACGATAGCGTTGACTTTGAATAAATTGGCTCACCGGCCTCAAATCTAGTAGCAGAAGCTGCCACTCGACGTTGGCGCGTGACTTGCAAGCCAAGTACACTTAAATCACCTCTCATATATTTTTCAATTTAATTTCTAAACAGGTTATATACGCAAAAATATTCATTGCGTATAAGCACAACGAATCAAAAATTTATTACTTGATTATACATTTAGCGCAGAGTTACTTGATGAGTTTTGTTGTCTCTAATTAGCATTTTGCCATTAGAAAGTTTTTTCTCATATCTACGAGAAAGCGCATTCCAAGTATAGCCAGAAGCAAGGAGTGCTTGCTTATCAGCCGAAGACATTTGTGGCTCTTTACTGGGAGCAGGATCTTGATGAGCTGTTGCTGAATTACTAGATACATTTTCTTTTGCCTTTAATGCTCTTTTTAATTCACTATTCTCGCCCATAATCCTTTTCTTATTAGCCAACAAATAAGACTCTTCTAGCTGTTCTTGTAGCGTATAATGACTTGGAAATGTCCGGCTTTTGTGAATCTCTTTAATGAGTTCAGCTTCAGCAGGACTACCAGCCATAGTACTTACAATGCCAGCTACTTTTTCTTCTTGGAGTACTTTTTGAATTGCTTGACGCTCTTCAGCCAATAAGGCTTGGAGATCTTTGACAGTTAGTGGTCTATCTTCTGTTTCAATGTCTGATTCGATATAATCACCGCTTGCCACATTTCTCTTAGCCTCACGCAATTTAAATGCGTTATCAGCTGCTGCTTTTTCGGCTTTTTCTTTTGCCTCTCGTAAAGTCTTTAATTCTGCTGCATAATCAATTTTATTTTCAATGTCCGAGACAGCTTCCTCATCGGTCGCTTCATCCACCTTTGTTTCGTCAGTTGATTCAACTGGCTCGGTTGTCGTGGTGTCAACCTCTTTTATTTCTTCAGACATAAGTGTCATCTAGTTTAAAGTCGTGGTGGACTATTTAGCTATTAAGCATCCACTCATTTAGTGGTCATCTTTTTTAATCTAGTAGAGATTACATCTAATGTCCATAATGTAATCTTACCAGCGATTAAATCATTTTCTGTTTTACTATCCAAAAACATTCTCTTGTTGGCCTGATAACGAATGTCGTCTTGTAGAATCTTCCACAACTGCCATTCTTTCAATACTTCAGCTTGTGATATTAATAGTTTTTTAGAGGCTTCGTTCATTGCTCTACCCTCATAAAACCATTGACCATCTTTTTCTTTTAAAATATCATCAGCCGAGATTGTATTGAAGAATTTCCTTACAGCCATTGTTAGTATTTCTTGCTTCTGTTCTTTAGTTAGACAGTTTAACAATTTTTTTATGATAAATAATATCATAATTATTCCTCAATCTTTTCTTTCTTTTTAGCCTTAGCTTTTAATTCATTGACTTTTGATTTTGCTTTATTAACTGCCTTAGCTTCGTCTTCACTCACTTCTATTCTTTTGCCATCAATTTCTACTAAAAAATTAACATCTGCCACTTCTCTTGGCTTCTTTTTGGCAAAATCATAAAAAGAACCCATTTTAACGATCTGACCATCCTTTAGAACTAGGCCACCTAGCTTGTCATAGTTCGCTAGGATAGCGTCTGGGGTAGCTTTATCTCCTACACCCCTAAAAACCTCTTTATCGCC
>CAYSSY010000023.1:14146-16981 GCA_964434055.1 uncultured Gammaproteobacteria bacterium
GACCTTGTTCCATTAAGCTATTGGGAACGCCGGGCACAAGTTGATTTGATTCTTTGATATATTCATCACCCTCACTTCTAAAATGCTCATAGAATATCTTTCTATCAAGCTTCTCCATATCCACAAATGGATCGTTAAGCATTTCTCTTCTGAGAGCAAGCAATACAGGTTGCCAGTATTCTTGATTTTTAGTGAACATCTCTTCGACATCTACTTTGCAATAGTAGTTAAATTTAGCAAACATCTCAGGATTAACTCTGATCAAGTCATTTTTCTTATCAGGATAGCCACTCTCTTCAAGCATTTTTAATTCTTCGTATTTCTTATCCTGATCAGTCATCTCTTTGCCAATTAAACTCTCATCAAATTTAATTGTTCTATCAGATACACCACTCTTGCCTTTTTTGTCTCCCAAAAAGAATGATTTATATTTCATCTTCATCACCCCACCAGTTAATTCTTCTACCTGTGGGATTGTTATGTGGTTGATGATTATATCTTTCATCAGCGAGCCATATTGCACTACACTCTCAGCTAAAGATTTGCCTACTGCACCAATCATCTTCTTGGCTTGAGCTTGTGCTTGAGCCACACTATATGCTTTTTGTGAGGCTTGTGGCAGTTGTCCTGACATTGTTTCTGATAAAGAACCATCAGTCATTGAGTCTTCAGTCTCTCTTAGGGCTTGGAAGCCAGCGGCCATATTACTTTGAGGCATCAATGGTGATAATTTATCATCTTTGCCCATTGAGACAATAGAATTTGGAAATATCACATCAGATTCAATCTTGCCCTCACCACTATATGCCATTGGCATTTCAGTTTCAAGGAGGGCTTTGTTCATTACCACCTCACTCATTGCATCATATAGATTATTATCCCAACCCATCGCATTCATCATTGACTTGTAGTAAAAGAAGTGGTCATTAATTCGACTAAAGCCAAAAGGAGTGATGTTGTATCTTGGATTGCCTTTATTATCTCGATGTTTTATTGGATTATGGTCAACATTACTCTCACCAAAATAAATTCCATTAATCAAACAAATCTCCGTGTCCTCTCTTCGGTTTAAATATGTTTCCTCAGCCACTAGGTGCGGATGATCATCGTCTTTAATATCATAAAATAGTCCGTCATCTTCACTATAAATTGATTTCACGCCATCTTGTACAAAGCCCCAGTTGTCGTGGTCACCATATTTAGCCTCAAGCTCCGCCTTTTCGACATATCTGCGCTTAATTATCACTCTTTGTTTTTGAATGTTGCGCTCATAAGCATTGGTAATAAGTACTTGATTGGCTGACCAGATTGGTGCTTGAAAGCCTGACAATACATCGTCTAAGACCTCTTTTGTTGTATAACCATTATCTGTTTTTTCTTTTATCTTTTGATAAACTTCATTATATTCAGCACCTAAAAATGTGACCGGATTAGTCTCCATTCCAAATACTATCTGCAAAAATGATGATTGATAATTAGAATTCATTGGATCAGCCAGCCACTCCACAATATCTCTCATCACCTCGCTCATATCTCTGTCTGCCTCATCATTGTCATTTTGAGCCACAAACATTGGCAAGAGATAGCCAGCAGTAAGCTGAGCGTGCATTGCTATGCCCTTGTTTCTAGCCATTGAGCGCGTGCCACGCCATTTCCAAGCCTCATTAGGATCTTCGACTGAGGTATCGACATAAGCATTAAACATAGCCTGCCCACGATTGAGATCTTCAATTACGCTACGATCATTGAGCTCTACCCAAGGCCTCTGCAATATATCAACGCCAGTCGCATAATCTTTCTTCATCTCACTGGTAAATTTAATCACATCATCAGATGGTGAATATGCAGAGAGTGGTTTGTTTTTTGTATCACCTATCATAAATATCTTTGATAGCCACCAGCTCTTCTCACAACTGTTGGGCTATTTTTTAATTGTGTAATAATGCTTTCTTGTTTTAGTGCGTGATAGCCGACATTGGTGGGGCGATAGACTGATATAATACTTTCTTTCGTCTGAGGCTCCATCATCAAGGCATACCTTAGAGCATCGACGGCGTGATCATTCTCTTTGATTGGGTTCTCTTCTTCGTTATGGTCAGCCTTCTTGTCTGGATAACTATAAGTCTCAAGCTCCCAAATAAGATTCTGACAATTCTTATGAATGAATAATCTATTGGACTTAAATAATTCTCTTACCGCATTAATGCCATTACGAATACTATCTTTATTTTTAATAACATCTCGCACATTAACCTTTCTCCTTTTTAACTCCTCAATGCCACTCGCACTCTCAGGATCAGGATAACACTCATTAAAACTAAGTGCCGCCACATAATCAGCAATCTGCGCATCAGTTTGCTGTGTTTTATACCACTCGTCAGTCACCCAATATCTAGCATCTTTGTCTTTTTTAATAGTTAAGACTGTCGCCGGATTAGTGAATCCAAAGTCTATACCTGATATTGTTTTAACTGCGTTAATTTCTTTATCTTCAAATAAATGCTTTGCTCTATCAAATTCTTTATAAACCAAGCCTTCAGTCTTCCTGAAGTCAGCCATATACTCCTGGGCAAACCTATCTTCTGTAATTTCTTTCTTAGCCTTATCTAGTTCTTCTTTAGGAATAAATGGATTATCATAGCTCGTGAAATGAAAGCTCTTATAATCACTGTCGGTATTTTCTAAATTATATAAATCATAAAAATGATTAAATCCTTTTGGTGTTGAGATGAACATTGCCTCACCCTTTGTATCTGTAAGTGTCGGCCGAATAACTTCTTGCCAATTAATCCAAAAGTTTCTCATCATTGCAATTTCGTCTATCACAATGAAATC
>CAYSSY010000024.1:0-16770 GCA_964434055.1 uncultured Gammaproteobacteria bacterium
AGTGAAACGGATTGAGCTATGGCCTCTTTCTTCAGGGTAGCCCAGAGCAGTAATGACATGAGATGGTTCTAATGACTTGGAATTGCAAGCTGAACCTGTCCCACAGGCGATACCTTCATGGTCTAGTAATAAAACCAGTGCTTCTCCTTCAATTTTATCAAAAGAAATATTAATGTTATTTGGTAGACGTTTTTCCACAGTACCATTTAAGTAAGCTTTTGGGATTTCTTTTATGATAGTTGCAATAAACCAGTCGCGTAATGTAATTAAACGTTTATTCTCTCTATCTCTGTTTTTTTGAGCGAGTTTTAGGGCAACTGATAAACCGACAATACTTGACACATTTTCTGTGCCCGAACGTAAATTATATTCTTGGCCGCCGCCCAAAATCTGAGGTTCTATTTTAATTCCCTTTTTTTTAAAGAGTATGCCGATCTGTTTTGGTCCATAAATTTTTGAGCCGTTGGCTGTTAAGAGATCTATGCCTAATTTCTGCACATCAAGATCGAGGGCGCCAGCCGCTTGGCAGGCATCAGTGTGAAAGACAATTTTATTATTTCTCGCGCTGTTTGCACCCTTAATCGTTTGAGCTATTTCCGAAATTGGTTCAATGGTGCCGATTTCATTGTTGGCATACATAATGCTTATTAAGATGGTGTTTTCCTTGATTGCTTTTTTTAAACCATCAATGTCTATCAAACCTTGTTCATCAACTGGTAAGTAGGTTACTTCGGCTAGTTTGTTTTTTTCCAGAGATTCAAAAGGGTAGAGAACCGCATGGTGTTCGATTTGGCTGGTAATAAAATGAGGGACAACATTAGGGTTGTTTTTTTTAAAAGAATTATAAATTCCAAAAATAGCCAGGTTGTCGCTTTCTGTGCCGCCGGCGGTGAAAATTATTTCTCCTGGTAAGCAGTTAAAGACCTCAGCAATCATCAGTCGTGCCTGTTCAATCGCTTTTTTAGCAGTTAGACCTTCTTTATATATAGACGATGGGTTGCCAAAAATTTTTTGCCAGTAAGGCCGCATCGCTTTTTCCACACGCGGATCAAGATAAGTAGTAGCGGCGTGATCTAAATAAATTCTTTTCATATTAATTGTGATAATTTAACCTTCTCAAATTCTTTTTTTAGGAGATTATCTAAATTAAACCAAAAATTTTTGATGAGGCAGTTTTTTTGTGAGCATTTTTTGCCAACACAGGGTGCTAGTCTAACTGGTCCTTCTAAACTATTAATAATTTCACCCAAAGTCAGGCTGTCTATTTTTTTAACCAGTTGATAGCCGCCGCTTTTGCCTTCTTTGGCTTTGATAATAGCGGCTTTGCTAAGCAGTCCGGCAATTTGACCCAAATAACGCATAGGCAGGTTGGCGGTTCGAGCCACTTCTTTCAAAGATACCAGACGTTTTTGGTTTTTAGCCAAAAAAATAAGCAACACCAGACCATATTCAATTTTTGTGGATATTTTTAACATAAACTAACTAATACTATTATAGTATGAGTTAAAAATAGTGTCAAGGAATAAATTAAAAACTGCCAAACAGAGGTTGGGCAGTTGTTGTGAAAATTGCGGTGTTTCATTATTTGCCGAAAAGCTTATAGAGAAGATTGTTTTTTTGATCTGTGATCAAGGTGTCCCGGTGGCATAGCCGGCGGTGTATGGTCAGGTCGCTGTCGTTGGCCGCTGATCTCTTCTGCATCAGTTGGTCGATTTGACGCTCAATAGTATCCTTTTTCTTTTGAGAAAAAACCTTTGTTTGGACCCTTCTGAGCGAGTCAGCCTGCACCTCAAACAGGCGCATACTGGCGCGAAAAACTTTTTGCCGTTCTTCGTCGATCTTGTTTGCCTGTTCGAGCGCTGTGATCTGCTCCCGACACTCAATGCCCTTCTGCTTCAGGCGTTCGCAAGAAATGACACTGAAGCTCACCAAGGTAATCAAAAAGAGCAATAAGACTTTTTTCATGGTGCCCTCCTCAAGAGTTAATGGGTTTTTTACCGACTATATCTTAGCATAATATTTTAAATTGGCAAGATGTTTATTAAAATGCTAAAATAACATTAATAATTATTATATAAATATATGAGTGACTTAAAATATTATTTTCAAAAAGCTAGAAGTGAAGGCTGGGCTTTAGGAGCGTTCAATGTTTCAAATTTAGAGACTTTAAAGGCAGTGGTCACGGCCGCCAAGAAACTGAAAGCGCCGATTTTGATTGAGGCTTCGGGCGGAGAACTAAAGTTTATTGGCACAAAATCTTTAAGAAACATGGCTGACAATTTAGCCGCGGAAGCGCGTGTGCCAGTTTTTTTAAATGTCGACCATGGCAAGGAAGAATGGCAGATCAAAGAAGGCTTAATAAATAATTTTGATTTAATTCATTTTGATGGTTCAGTACTGCCTTACGAAGTCAATTTAAAGAAAGCTTGGCAAGTTTCTTATGCCGCGCATCGCCAGAATATTTTAGTTGAAGGGGAGATTGATCATATTGAGGGTTCTTCCGCACTACATCAGGGAAAAATAAAGGATAATCGGATTAAAATTAATTATACTGACCCTAAAAAAGCTCAAGAGTTTTGTCAGGAAACTAATGTTGATCTTTTAGCGGTTTCTGTTGGCAATATTCATGGCGTCTTTTCCAAACAAAAAGAGAAGTTAGATTTACCATTATTAAAAAACGTAAAAAATTCAGTTAAGTGCTTTTTATCTTTGCATGGCGGATCAGGAATTAAACGCGAGGATTTAAAAAAAGCTATCAAAAATGGCATTGTTAAAATAAATGTTAATACCGATTTGCGCTTGGCCTACAGGCGGGCTCTGGAACGAGAACTGAAAAAAAATCAGGCGGCTGCTATTTATGAATATATGCCGCCGGTGATTGAAGCAGTTCAGAAAGTAGTAGAGGAGAAGATTAAGTTGTTTGGATCAAATAATAAAGTTTGAACACGCAATAATCAATAATTTTTATTTTTGATTTTTAAATTTTGAGTTTTTATGTTCGACGTAATTACTATCGGTTCAGCCATCAGAGATGTATTTTTGCCACTGGGTGACATTAATGATTATCACAAAAATTTTGAGCTTTTGGCGCATGCTGATTTAGGCAACAAAATCAATTTGAAATCAGTTTATTTTGCAACCGGCGGCGGTGGTACCAATACAGCCTTTACCTTTAAAAATCTTGGTTTTAGAACAGCGGTTTTCACTGTGATTGGCGACGATGAATCTGGTAAGGAAATCTTGAAAGAGCTTAGAAGAAATGGTATTAATACTGATCTCGTTAAAAGAATTAAAAAAGGCAAGACCGCCTATTCCGTTATTATTTTGAGTCCGCAGGGTGAGCGCACAGCTTTTGTTTTTAGAGGGGTGAGTGATTTTAAGGCGGTAACTTATAAAAGCTTAAAAGCCCGGACAGCAAAATGGTTTTATTTAGCTTCGTTGGGCGGTAATTTTAATCTTTTAAAAGAATTTTTTATATATGCACAACAGAGGAAAATTAATATTTTGTGGAATCCTGGCGGATTGGAATTGGCCTTAGGTTTAAAAAAGTTGCGTGGTTTTTTAAAAAAAACCCAGATCTTGTTAGTTAATAAAGAAGAGGCACAAAAATTATTAAAAAAATCAACTGATAATCTAAAAGAATTGGTTCAAAAACTCCAAGCCATTAGTGGTAATTTAGTGGTGGTGACTGATGGTAAAAATGGTGCTGGTGCTGGCGACGGAAAGTTTTATTATCAGATTCCGACTATTCCGGTTAAGGTGGTTAATGCGACAGGGGCTGGCGACGCATTTGGTTCTGGTTTTTTGGCGAGCATGATAAAAAGTGTCGATATTGAAATTGCGCTAAAAATTGGCATTATCAATTCGACCAGTGTTATTCAAAAGATGGGAGCGAAAAACGGGATTATTAACAAATGGCCGAATAAAGAGCAGTTGAGCGCTGTTGCTGTTAAAAAAATGTTGTTGTGAATTTTAAAGTTTCGTTATTTGTTTTGTGTTTTTTTTAGCCATGTTCAAAAAAATTAAAATAATTTTTACTTTCTTAGTGGCTATCTTTATGGTAGCTGTTTTTATTTTTCCACCTGATCAAATAAGAAAAGATAAATCAAATAATATTAAATCTTGGATTGATTCCGGAACAGCAGAAAGAGATACAGCTAACAATAATTTAAATGCTGATAAACTCATTACAGATCAAAATAAATCAGTATCTGCACCAGAGGAGGGACATAGTAATTTGTTTTTAGTTAGCCGGGTGATTGACGGTGATACGATTGAGCTCAACAGCGGTGAACGCGTGCGTTATATTGGCATCAATACGCCGGAAATTACTTTGGGGAAAAACGAGTGTTTTGGTGCCGAGGCATCCAAAGAAAATAAAAAATTAGTTGAAGGGAAATATGTTTTATTAGAAAGAGATGTTTCCGAAACCGATAAATATGATCGGCTTTTGCGCTATGTCTGGTTAGGTGATGTAATGGTTAATCAATATTTGGTGGCGCATGGTTATGCCCAAGTGGCGACTTACCCGCCAGATGTTAAGTATCAGGAAAATTTTTTGGAAGCGCAAAGAAAAGCGCGCGCCAACAAAGCAGGTTTATGGGGGGAAGTTTGTGATAATTATCAACCAACAACTAATAACTACCAACAAACGACTATCAACCAACAACCCAAAAGTAATTGTGTGATTAAAGGCAATATTAGTTCGAGCGGAGAAAAAATTTATCATCTTTTAGGGTGTGACTATTACGAGCAGACGTTTATTGATTTAAACAAGGGTGAGATGTGGTTCTGTACAGAAACAGAGGCTCAAAATTTTGGTTGGCGTAAGGCCAAGAATTGCCCGTGATGTTGATTTGTTTGTCATTTAAAAAAGGAGTAAGATATAGGCGTATAAAAAATATTTTTTGTGGATAATTATAAATTAAAAGGTCAATAAATACTAAAAAATGGGGGGATAATGGGGAAAATATGAAAAAAATATTTATTTATTCATCAATATTGTTCTTTTTTGTTCTAGTTCTTTTTTTGCCAAAAAATACCTTAGCAGTTGAGCCAGAAACCTGGGTTGATGACGATTGGGCGGGTTTACCAGACGGGACAGATGTTGGTGGTAGTCGTCTTATTGGAATACAGGCATTTGATGATTTGTCCGAAGCTGTTACTAGTACTTCATCTGGGGGGAAAATTAATGTTGCGGCCGGTACTTACTATGAAAATTATTTAAGAGTTACTAAACCTTTGACTATTCTTGGTACTGGAAAAGACGTAACAATTCTTGATGGTAATAGTGCAACTGGTTTAAGTTTGGCTGGTTTAGTGCGTTTGACCGGCACAACCGGACCGACTACTTTTTCTGGCTTTACAGTTCGTAATGCAGGAACAGACACAGGTGGCGTTCGAGTAGCGATTTATGTCAGCTCAACTTCAGCCACACCAACAATTACTGTTTCCGATTGTCGGATTATTGGTTCTAATAATCCCGATGATTATGAGGATTATGGTCTTTACACTAATAGTGGTTTAGAAAATTTAATTTTTACTCGAAATGAAATTACGGGTATGGGCGCCAATTCGATTTTAATAGAAAAACATCCGGGCCCGGTTGAGATTAGCTATAATGATTTAGATGTTGGTGTGTGGGGAACGGATGCTATTTTTATTATGACCTACGGTAATCTGAATATTACTTCTTTGCAGAAAATTGATCACAATAATATTAATGTCGGTACTGGTGGACCGTTTGATGCTGATCATCGTGCTACTGGCGTTACTTTTGCTAGTGCCTATCGTAATTACGGCGGTCCTGATCTGGGGGACGGTACTTTTTCCAATATTGAAATAACTAATAACAAAATTACTAATATTCAAAGCCAGCGTCGCGGTATTGGACTTTGGAACGGTGACGACGGTGACGGCAGTGGTGGTAACATTATTAATGCTAAAATTGCTGATAATACAATTACCGGTGTTGATCCTAGTGCTACTGGTAGCAAGGGTTTGCAGTTGTTGGGTTTAATAACTGATGCTGTTATTCAACATAATCAAGTAAGCGATCTGGATTACATTTTTCACGGTCGATTAAATACAGTCGGCAGTACTGGTTTACTAGCCAATGCTTTGATTTCAGATAATTCTTTTGCTAATGCTAATATTTTTCAATGGGACGGTACAACAACCTTAGTCGCCGAAAATAATTGGTGGGATGCTTGCGACGGACCGTCAGGTGTTGGTATAGGTAGCGGCGTGCCGGTCTCGGCAAATGTCGATTATACACCTTGGACCGGTTGCTCAGTTAATGTTTCGGGCAAGAAATTTAATGACCTGAATAATAATGGTTTAAATGATAGTGAACCAGGGTTAGCTGGTTGGCAAATTGAAGCTAAAGAATTAGTGGAGACTTTGACTATTAATGCTGATAATCCCAGTCCAGTCAGCAGTTCTACTTTAGCACTTGGTCAAGATTATCTTTTGGAAGTTAGCGGCACTTTCGCGGCCGGTGACAATATTACCGCTGATGCAAAATATTCAGTGCGAGCTCCGAACACGGTTTGGACGGACAGTGTCCAGAATTATGAAAGTTATGGGCCAGAGCTTTTAGATTTGCAGATTAATGGCACGTCGCCGGATTGGGGTGTTTATGCCAGTGATCATACTTATTACTTAACTTTAAATGGTAGTGGCAGTGGTCTTAGTTTTCTTGTGAATGATGTCTATTATCCCGGTAATTCCGGTAAATTAACCGTTAGAATCTTTAAAAAATTTCAAGAAACAGTGACTGATGAAAGTGGTCTCTATCAACTGACACTTAACAATTTATTGGGCGATGTTTTGATATCAGAAAAAGGACAGCCTTATTGGAGTCAGACTTATCCGGTTAGCATGACTTATGTGCTTGAGACTCCAGGGTCATACACTGATATTGATTTTGGTAATCATGAGACAAGTGGTCTAATCGAAGGGATAAAATTTGAAGATAAAAATGGTGATGGTGAGCATGATATTGATGAAGAAGACTCTGAGGAAAATGAATCCGGTCTTGCGGGTTGGGTGATTATCTTGAAACAAGGTGGGAGTGAGATAGCGCGTGCTACAACCGATGAATTCGGTGTTTATAAATTTGAACATTTAGCACCTGGCGAATATCAAGTGATCGAGGAGACACAAACTGGCTGGGTGCAAACTTATCCCGAAACACCTTATAATTTAGCCGTTAATGATAATACTTTAAGTAATATAGATTTTGGAAATTATAAATTAGGCAAAGTGAGCGGCTTTAAATATGAGGATCTAAATGGCGATGGTCGCTGGCAGAGTAATGAGCCTAAATTGGCAAACTGGTTGATTAAATTAAGCAACACCGTTGACAATAGATCAGTTTATACTGATGCCAATGGTTATTATGAGTTTTTAGATTTGCAGCCGCTTAGTTATCAGTTAACGGAAAAATTAAAGCTCAATTGGCAACAATCAGAACCAAAGACTGGAAGTTATCAGCTGTCTTTAAAAAGTGGTGAGGAATTAGCACTTAATTTCGGTAACTACCGTTATGCTTCACTGGCTGGCCGCAAGTATCAGGATTTGAATTTTAATGGTCAACGTGAGGCAGGCGAGCCATGGCTGAGTGGTTGGCAATTAGAGCTCTACAATTTAAGAACTGGAGAGATAAAAAGAACTATCACTGATTCGTTGGGTAAATATAAATTTAGTAATTTAGTACCCGGACCCTATATTCTTAGAGAGAAATTAAAGACCGGCTGGATACCAGTCGAACCAAAGAGCTCTCTTTATCGTTTAGATTTAATCAGTAATCAAGATGCCGTCGGCTATCACTTTGGCAACAATACAGTGACCAATTATATAAAGTTTTTAAGAAACAGATAAAGATGATATGAACACAGTCTTAAGAGACCCCGCTTAGAATAAGCGGGGTTTTCTGTTGACAAATTGAGCCAGACAGAGTTAAATAGATAAATATTATAACTTTGAACATTTTTTTGGGAGGTGCTTATGAGCTCAAAGGTAACAGTAGAAGCACGTGGTGAGGTCGATGTTGTGCAGATCATCGGCAAAATCATGCGTCAAGAGCATGAAATGATGACTGAAATCGAAAGAATGCTTAGCGATTTGTCCGCGAAAAAAAGATTTAAGATAGTCATTGATTTCAGTCGTGTGATCTGGCTTGATTCAACCGGTTTGGGTTTGATCATGGGTTGGATGACAATGGCCAGAAACGGCAAAGGAGATGTGAAACTAACTGGAATCACAGAAAATGTTGAGAATTTGTTTGTGGTCACCAAGCTTGTCACTATTTTTGATACGTTTGACTCTCTAGAAGAGGCGGTAGCTGCTTTTCAAAAGTAGCAGTTCTTCATCATTGGGACTGGTGATTTAAAATCACTAGTTTTTTTATACCTTGACAATGATTGAGCAACATAATACAATGATTTTGTATCAATGCACTAGTGCATGATTGATAACTGAGCTGTGCTATTAAAAGGTAAGGTTTATAATTTAATTACTAATGATTTAAAGGATCTAAATATTAATAATTCATATGTCTCTAAACACCAAAAATCAACAGGAATATCTAAACGAATTAATTACTGTTTTTTTAACTGCCTCAAGAAACAAGCACCTGCTTCATGATTTTTTAAAAGATCTTTTAACGCCAAGTGAACTTTCGGAATTAGCCCTCAGGTGGCAGATTGTTAAGAAATTATCAGCGGGTGTTCAACAACGAGCCGTGGTCAAAGGTTTAGGAGTCGGTATTGCCACAGTGACACGCGGGGCGCGCATGTTAGCTAATAATAATGGCGGTTTTAATCAGATTCTGAAAAGAAGTTAGTTGACTATTATAGGAACACAGAGATCGCCCCTTCTTTAATTCCGATTCCTTTTAAGGTTATGTATCAATGAACTAGTACGATGTTAAATAATAAAGTAAAACAAAACAAGTAAAAGGGCACGTAGGTTAAAAGATGGGACGTGGGTGCCGGGGGATTATAAAAATTTATATTAATATTATGATAATAATTAAAAAAATTATAAATAAGATATCTTGGTGGACTAAATCACTTTGGTGAAGTGTTCTGTTTTTTTTGTTATTTACACTGCTTCACTATATTTGGTCAGCAGTTTTTTATTAATTAAAAATTGAAATCTATGGACAAGAAAATTTATTTACCAGAGAGTGAACTGCCAACTCATTATTTAAACCTAAATTATTATCTTCAAAAATATCTGGGAGATTTACCGGAACCGCCGTTGAATCCAAGCACTAAAAATCCAGCTACTGAGTCTGAACTATCAGCCATTTTCCCTAGAGAGTTAATTAAGCAGGAAATGAGTATCGAAGAATATCTGCCGATACCAGAGCCGGTCAGGGCGGCATACCGGTTTTATAGGCCGACGCCGCTAATTCGCGCCAGCGGTTTAGAAAACTTATTAAAAACTCCGGCACGGATATATTACAAATATGAAGGCGTTAGTCCAGTCGGCAGTCATAAACTTAATACCGCTTTAGCCCAAGCTTATTATAATCAGCAAGAGGGCACAGAAGTCCTTGTTACGGAAACTGGCGCTGGTCAATGGGGTTCAGCTTTAAGTTTAGCCTGTCACACCTTTGGTTTGAAATGCCAGATTTTTATGGTTAGAATTTCTTTTGAACAGAAACCTTATCGCCGGACATTGATGGAGCTTTTTGGCGGCCAGGTTAATGCCAGTCCGTCAACCATTACCAAGTTTGGCCAGCAGGTTTTAGCGGCAGACCCAACAACTCCAGGCAGTCTGGGCATAGCTATCAGTGAGGCTTTGGAAAAAGTTTTGGGAGCACAAAAGACAAAATATGCTTTAGGCAGCGTGCTTAATCATGTTTTATTGCATCAGACAATCGTTGGTTTAGAGACCCAAAAACAGTTGTCTTTGGCGGGAGAAAAGGCTGATGTACTTATTGGTTGTTGTGGCGGCGGTAGCAATTTTGCCGGTTTGGTTTTTCCGTTTTTAGCCGACAGTCTTAAATCATCTAAACGTGACGTCAGATATATTGCTGTTGAGCCTCAAGCCTGCCCAACTTTAACTCGCGGTCAGTATTGCTATGATTTTGGCGATACTGCTGGTTTGACACCGCTTTTAAAAATGAAAACTTTGGGCGCTAATTTCATGCCGAACCCAATTCATGCTGGCGGTTTGCGTTATCACGGGGTTGCGCCATTAGTTGCTTTTTTGCAGGAAAAAGGTCTGGTTGAAGCTAGAGCTTATGATCAGTTAAGTATTTATCAGGCGGCTCATGAATTTGCTAAATCAGAAGGAATAATTTCAGCCCCAGAATCAGCTCATGCCATCAAAGCAGTTATTGATGAAGCTGAACGTTGTAAAAAAGAAAATAAAAAAGAAGTCATTGTTTTTAATCTTTCCGGTCACGGCTTGCTTGATTTGCAGGGCTATCAAGATTATCTTTCTGGCAGATTACAATAATTTTTTGAATTAAAAAATCACTCCTGGTTTTTTGGGGTGATTTTTTATTAAATTATTTAGAAAACCTTGGTAATTTCAATGTTCTGATAAAAATAGTGCAGGATATCAGAGTAGTTTTTATTTTCTCTTGAAGCCATGACTAAAGCTCCATGGGCAGACATGCCAACACCATGACCCCATTTTTCTAAGTTATTATCATAAGGCACTGGTACACTGGTCAGCCAAGGCTTATCCGAACCAGACCAGACTTCACTCCAAGCACGAGTCCGACCATCTGATTGAGAAAAATATGGGGTGTAGACAAGACTATTATTATAAGTGACAACTTGTCCCCGTGTTTCTTCAACTGCTTTGACAAAATTTGGCAATCTTATTTCCGAAGCATAACCGTGATAAACCTGATCATAGACAGCGTCAAGATGATAGTTTTCCGAAGCGTGTTTGGTGGGGTTCAGATAGTGATACAAAGCATAGCTTCTAGCGGCAATAGCAATTGATTTTTGATATTCAAGCGGTGAGATATTAGACGTTTCTTGAATGCCTTTTAGATAATCGTTAAATGGCAATTCGTTAATTACCCAGAGTTTTTTAGTCGCGGGTGCATAGCGGACGATCAGACTGCCGCGAAACAGATTGTCCTGTAGATTACTATTCCAGCGCGGCGCATTGTTATAGTTAGTAATTTCAAAAATAGTATTTTGTTCCTTTGGGACAAATCTTAAATAAGAAAGGGAAATTCTATTATTGCGTTCAGTAAATAGATAATATTGATTATTACCACCAAATTCAACACTGGCTATTTGGTTTGGTCCTAGTTCGTCAATTGTTTGGCCATTACCATCAATAATATAATAGTTTTTATTGGCCTTTATTTTCACAGGTTTATCTGTTGAATATAAACCAACACGAAAATCAGTCGGCTCATTTAAAGTCAGAGTTAATTTTGTATTTAATAATTGGTTTGTTGCTTGAGTAGCGGTTGGTGCTGAATTTTCAGTCTTGGCTTGAGAAACGCTGAGGTCAGTAGTTTTTTCAGTTTTGGTACTTGCTACAACAGCTTTAGGAATATTAGCATTGGGGGAATCAGTGACGTTAACAGGAATTTCAATCCGGCTGCCGGCAATAACAGCATCATCACCGACAGCTAAGACGAAGTATTCAACCTGAAGGCCATATTTTTTCGGTGCCTGAATTATAAAACTAAAAGTTGTTTCCGCGCTAATTTCTAAATTACTTTTTAAACAAACTGGTGTGCGTTTATCAACCCAGCTTACATGATAGAATTGACTAGAATTACCGCCGGCATATTTCAGACAGATTTTGTTGGCGCCAGAGCTAGGCCAGACAATATCACCAGTATTTTTAAAGAGTAGGCGATAAGTTAAGCTGGCTTGGGGTTTGAGGTTAATCACTGTGTGGCTTTGAGTTATTAAGTCTGTCTGCCATAATTCGGCCGCGTTAGTTATTTTGACAGCCAATAAAAGATATAAAAAAAATATAATAAAAAAAACTGTTAAAAAAACAAGAAACAGTTTAGAGGAGCTATTTTTTCTGTCTTTTATCTGCTGTCTGTTAATTTTAAACCAATGACCTTTTTGATAATAAGTGGTAATATTGAGCATGTTTTTTTGTTTTTGATAAATAAAAAGAGACGCTGGGTGCGACTCATTAACAATATTAATTATAGCATTTTTTTATCGTGATGTCAATAATTATTAAGATAATAAATTTGAATAAAAATAAGTGAACAACTTAAGTGTTCACTTATTTAAATTTTAGGTGTGCCAGTAAATAATTACCAGTCTTTTACTCTTAAAGCTTCTTCTGCAGCATGCATTTGTGCTTCTTGTTTCGAAGTGCCTTCACCATAAGCGACTAATTCCTCACCCAAATAAACACCAATCTTAAAATGTTTATTATGATCTGGCCCGGCTTCTTCGATTACATGATAAGTCGGGGTCACCCCAACACGCTCTTGGGCTTCTTCTTGAAAACGGGATTTAGAATCAATGTATAATTTATTTTTTAAGATGGCTGGTAGTTTGACTATTAATTTTTTAGTGATGAACTCTTTAGCTGAATCAAATCCTTGGTCCAAGTAGATTGCTCCTATCAACGCTTCAAAAGTATTTGCCAGAATGTAGTTTCTCGCCTTGATATTATTATCTTTTGATTCGCCTCGTGAAAGAAAAAGATAGTTCTCCATCTTGAGTTCCCTAGCGGTTTCAGCAAGAATTTTAGCATTAACAAGACTAGCACGCCAATTTGTCAGTTCTCCTTCAGGGTTTTCGTAGTTTAAGTAAAGATATTGTGTCACCACTAATTCTAAGACGGCATCACCCAAAAATTCTAGTCTTTCGTTTTGATCTAGCTCAAAAGACGGATGTTCATTTAAATAAGAACGATGAACAAATGCTTGCCAGAGGAGTTTTTGATTATTGAATTTAATTTCTAGAACATTTTCTAACTCCGAAAAATCTTTCATATTGTTAATATAAGTAGGTCTGTCTTTTAAGAGAGTGAAGAGTGATAAGTTATCAGCCCAGGGCTGATCGCTTATCACAGAGCATTCTCTCGTTAACAGATGCTACTTTAGAATTGTTAAAGCCTTGTTGAAAATTTCTTTTGAATTTTGATAACCAAGAATTTTTTCTACATCATCCAGAAGAAACCAACCAACATCTTGTACACCGGGATGATTTTTTTCTCGCGTTACTTTTTTATCCTTTGTTTCCATTAAAAAATAATGGACGATTTTAGGCCGCGGTTGTTTACCCGGTTCGTTAACAATAATTTCTATTTGGCCAAGTTCAGCTTTTATTTTTAATTTTTTTAAGCCTGTTTCTTCAGAGACTTCTCTTAAAGCAGCTGTTTTTATATCCTCACCCTCATTGAGGTGCCCTTTCGGGAAAGTCCATTTGCCAATGCCGTCTTTAATCAAGACAATATAATTTTTTTCTTTTTCATTATTATAAACTACACCGCCGGCCGAGACTTCTTGGGGGATATTTTCTGTCTCTTGCTTGGGGCTAATTTTTTGTTCCTCCTCTTCCTTTATTTCACCCTTATTGACCATATCTTTGTAAATTGAACCCAAGACTCCATTAACGAATTTGCCAGATGATGGCCCGCCGAAAGTTTTAGCTAGTTCTATGGCTTCATTAATCGCTACTTTGGGGGGAATTTCCTGGCTGTATTTGAGTTCAAAAATTCCCAATCTTAAGATATTGCGATCAATGGCAGTAATTTTATCAAGTGGCCATTCTGGCGCATAAGTCGTTATATAGCCATCAATTTCCTCTAAATGCTTAGTTACACCATGAACCAGAAATTCAATAAACTCATCATCTCCAAGACCAGGAGCGAAAGTTTCCCGGTTTTGGTCGATCAATTTTTGAAGCTTTAAAGAGCGATGGTTAAAATCCCATTCAAAAAGAGTTTGCATGGCAATGGTGCGGGAAAGATGGCGATTAGACATTGTGTGAAGATCTAATTAATAACTTTATTTTTTACCGGTTTTTTTCTTTTTAGTTTTTATTTTAATTACTTCTCTGCCTTTATAACTGCCGCAGAAATTGCAGACGCGACCAGGAATTTTTGTCTGTTTGCACTTTGGACATTTGACTAAGGATACTTTTTTTAAACGCAAAGAACCTTGTCTGTTTCGTTTTCTGGTAGCGGAAGATCTTTTACTAGGTAAAGCCATTGTTGTATTGCTTAAAATTTATTATAACTTTTTATAGCATATAACATTTTTTCATTTTTGGCAAGTTTTTATAAATTTAATGGCGGCTGCTTTGTTTTTTATTCTGCCATTAAGTTGAGCTTCTCTGAGAAGCGTTAAGACTTGGCCAACTTTGGGACCAGATTTAATTTTTAACTCTTTCATTATTTTATAACCATTTAACAAAGGTGGTGGTAGTTGATTCTGGGCGCGCGGAGCAAGTTTTTTTAGCTGGCGGAATCTTTTTTGCAGTTCAAAAAAACCTTGGAGATTGGGCCAATTTTTTAGCTCACTTTTGCTTTTAACTGGTTTGCGACCATAAGGAATGGTGGCCAGAGCATCAACTAACGTTAATTTTAGGAGATCTTCACCCGGGTAGTCTGCCGAAAAGAAGTATTTTTCAATAGTGGCGGCGCGCATTTCACTGGCGCGGCCGTGAATTAACAACAGATGATATTGGATAAGCCAGGCGATCTTTTTGGTATCTAAATTAAAACCGGCACTTGGAAGTTTTAAGCGTTGGCAGATATCAGTGGCAATTTCAGCCCCGATCTTTTCATGGTCAAAGTAGCGCATTTTTTTTGCTTGGTATTTTAGGGTTGGTGGTTTACCAACATCATGAAGCAAAGTTGCAAAAACCAGATTTGGCGAAATTTTATTGTCTTTAAAAAGCCAGGTGAATTCCGGGCGTTGCAAATATTCAAGCGCCAGTGCCGTATGTTTAAAAACATTGCCTTCCGAATGGTAATTTTTAGGTTGTGGACAGTGCCGCATATTTTCTATTTCCGGCAGCAGATTTTTTAATGCGTTTGATCGAAGCCAAAGATCAAGAGCGCGAGCCGGATTTTTCAGGAAGGCTTTCACCAGCTCTTTGGCAATCAGCTCACGCGGGGTAACGTATTCGCTTTGTTGATCAAGGTCGTTTAAATGATGCGTGAGTCTTTTTAAAGCAGAAAAAGTTTTTGTTTCTATGGCAAAATTTAGTTGGCAGGCAAAACGCAAAGCTCTTAAAATGCGGGTGTAGTCTTCTTTAAAACGCAGCTGTGCCGTGCCGACCGCTCTAATTTTTTTTGCCTGTAAATCTTTTAAGCCAGCAAAGTGGTCAATAAATACTAAATCTGATTTTTGCTTGAGCAATAGAGCAAAAGCGTTAATCGTAAAATCGCGTCGCGCCAAATCAGCCGTGATGGGCAAATAGGGATTTGATTTGATGGCAAAATCTTTGTAGCCGCCTTTGAGCCCTAAAGAATGTTCGGTCCGAGGCAGGGCAATATCCAACGCTTCTGTTTTTATGCCTTTAGGCACAAATTTAAAAACACCAAAAGTCTGGCCAACCAGATTAACGCTACCTTCCTTTTTTAGAAATTTTTCCAAGTTTTTTACCGGCACATTTCTGACCACAAAGTCGAAGTCCTGATTGTCTTGGTTGTTGAGCAGGGCATCCCTGATGGCGCCGCCGACCAGATAAACTTCGGCTTTAGGAAATTGTTTTGTCAGTTTTTTTGTCCAGTTTAATAAACCAGATTTTTCTAACCGGTTCAAAAATAATTTTAGGTTTTGTTGTTGTATGACAGTCAACATATGTTTAGCTAAGTGTATTGTAACCTATAAATTTATTAAAAAAAAGCACCCCTTTTCTTTTGGTGGTGCATGAAGCAATGGAACAAATGAAACAAAGAAAAGGGGTGGGTTGGTTGTGTGCCGGGCTGGTACATTGTGATTTCAGATCTTTAGAAAAAAACGACTTAATTGGTGTTCATCCGCGATTCGTCACACGACGATGGTTTGGTTCCGAAGAGAATTACGGACAATCATAATGTTACCCTCCTTTCAGGGGTAGTAAAAGGTTGAAAATCGCCCAGAGAGGTGCGAAAAACGGCTAAATATCAGCCGGCAAAATATGAAATATAAAGAGCAGGATGAAGTACATATTTA
Source organism: uncultured Gammaproteobacteria bacterium (assembly GCA_964434055.1). Taxonomy (GTDB): domain Bacteria; phylum Patescibacteriota; class Patescibacteriia; order UBA2196; family CAYSSY01; genus CAYSSY01. The sequence continues at coordinate 16,136 of CAYSSY010000024.1, forward strand.
TTATAACAAGTGCTTGAAAAATAGGCAAGGTTGATAAAAAAAGACACCCTCGCGTCTGATGAATTAGACACGAGGGTGATGGCGGGCTGCCGGAACGATGAAAGATAACATGAAAATGCGAGCAGCCGCCTGATGCCAGCAGAAAATGCACGCAATGTGAGCGCGGATAGTGGGCCGGTTGGAAGATGGCCTGGTCTTGTTGGTGCAGCTTTTGAAAATTTGCTGACCTGTGACGACCAAAGTGCCTTGGCAGACCGGATAAAAAATGAAACAGATCGACCGGTTGTGCCTGCGATGGGGTTGGAGCTTTTAAAAAACCGATCCAGCACTATCACGCGCCAGAATGAATTGAGACGCTACAGAAACTGCCGTAATAACCTCAAAGGCCACTTCATTGGTCTCACCTCCTTAAGGTGAAGTGTGTTAGTGACTTGAGACGGTCAGTTTGAGGGATTGGAACCCTCTTGGGAAAAAGGGGCGGACCGGCATTTGCGTAACCGGCGAGTTTGGGGTCACGTGTCTGGCCTGCACTTTGTTGTTACTCGCCTTGAAAAGGCGTTGTGCAAGGCAGCGTGCCGTTGTCGTACACCCGGGTGTTAAAAACCCCGCGTGTGGGCCGGTGCTTTTTTTGAGCG
>CAYSSY010000025.1:0-15763 GCA_964434055.1 uncultured Gammaproteobacteria bacterium
TGACACATTACTGGAAAATATCAACCAAGGCAATTCCCGTGTGGATAATCGCCGATTTAATCAATTCCGTTAAATGACTAATATCGCCAGCGAAGCCGCGAGCCAAAAAAGATGCATGTGAGTCTAAAGCCAGTGCCAAAGGATTTAGAGGTAAATTCGGTTCACCAAAAGGCGTCGTTTTAGAAACATAACCCTGATCAGATGTCGGTGAAGCCTGACCGGTTGTTAAACTAAAATTATGGTTATTAAAAACTAAATAAGTCAAATCAATATTAGTTCTGGCAGTTTGAATCAAATGATTTCCGCCCTCAGCATACGCATCGCCGTCACCAGAAATAGCTAAAACTTTTAATTTGTAATTGGCCAACTTAATACCCAAAGCTACTGGCAATACCCGACCGTGCAACGAATGAAAACTATAAGTTCGAATCCAGTTAGCAGTATTACCCGAACAACCAATACCATAAACTATCACTACTTCTTCCGGTTTGAGATTCAGACCGACTAAGGCACTTTTAATTGCCGCCAAAATACCCCAATTACCACAGCCGGGACACCATGTTGGTTGACGATTGGTGCTAAATTGACTTAAATTATTATCAGTCATAAAAGATTTAATTAAATGGCCTCTTTAATTGCTTCTAATATCTCCTGCCGGAAAAAAGGGATGCCATCATATTTAAGCATCTGAGCAGTAAATTCAACTCCGAATTCCTTTTTAAGTAAACCGCCAAACTGCCCGCTATAATTATTTTCTATCAAAAGTAATTTTTTAGTTTTATCTAAAAATTTACCAACCGAATCACAGTTAAGTGGCCAAAGATAACTAAAATGGAGAAAATTAACTTTTTTAAGGTGTTGGTGATTATAATCATTAAGAGCGTCAATGACCGTGCCCTTAACTGATCCCCAGCCAACAATAGTTAGACTGGCTTTAGTCGGACCATAAAGTGTTGGGCCAGGTAGCTCAGTTGATAATGTCTGCATTTTTTTCATTCTCTTATCCATCATTAAAGTTCTCATTTCTCCACCTTCAATAGAAAACCCCGATTCATCGTGTTCATCTGAATTTGCAATGTGTATACCACCAATCGTTCCCGGCATCACTCTTGGAGAAACGCCGGTCGTTGTTATTTTATAACGCTGATAATTTTTATTTTTAGCTAAATCACTACTACTTATTATTAAACCACGGTCTATTTTGATAGTCTTTAAATCAAACTTATCAACACTAAAAGACGATTCACCTAAATACTTATCAAGTAATATAATGACTGGTACTTGATACTCTTCTGCTAGATTAAAAGCTTTGATGGTTAAATAAAAAGCCTCATCTGGATCACCTGGTGCCAATATTATCCTGGGAAATTCACCATGACCAGCATGCAAAACATAATTTAAATCACCTTGATCTGTCCAAGTCGGCAGACCAGTCGCCGGTGCTGGACGCTGAGCGTTTACTACCACTAATGGTGTTTCAGTCATGCCGGCTAAACTTAAACCTTCGTTCATGAGAGCAAAACCACCGCCTGAGGAGCAAGTCATGGCACGAACACCAGCGTATGACGCTCCTAAAGCCGCATGAATCGAAGCAATTTCATCTTCAGTCTGTCTAACTACCAAATCTGCTTCTTTCTGTTTTTCCACAAAATAATGGAGAATGGCAGTTGCGGGCGTCATTGGATAGGCGGATAAAAAACGACAACCGGCGGCTATTGCACCCAAAGCCGTGGCTTCATTACCAGTGATAAATATCTTCTGACTTAGACCGCTCGCCGTAAAATTATTCATCTTAATTTTCTTAAATTCATTGAGAATATAATTATAACCGTTCTCCGCTGCTTTAAGATTAATTTCAATCTCATTTATTTTCTTTTTAAAAGTTTCTTTAATAACTTCAGCAAGTAAATTAAAATTGGCTCCAAATATCGCCATAGTCGCTCCCAATGCTACTGTATTTCTGTATAATTCATTGCCACCTGCACCTCGAGCTAAATCATGTAAAGGCATGGCCAAAAGTTGTAGATTATTTTTTTTCATTACTGACAATAAATCTGGTTCAAGATTAAGACCAGTATCATAAATAATAGCACCTTGTCTGACCACTTCCGACCAATGCTGTTTTATTGTTGGCTGATCAAGCGCTATTAACAAATCTATCTGATTATTAACTGACGACAAACTCTGCTCTGATATTTCAACCTGATAAGTGTTGTGACCGCCGCGGACCAACGAAGGATATTCTGTATAGGCAAATGCAAAAAAACCAGCCCGCAAAAAGCTTTTAGCCATCATTTGTCCGGTCACTTTAATACCAAAACCGGCCGGTCCGCCAATTTTCCATGATAAAATTTTATCTTTCATTGTTTTTTAATAAAAACCACTAAAAGTGGGTCTCAGTTAATTACTTAATAATTATAACACATAACCGCCTATTGTAAAAATGGTTTAAAAAATAATTTTTATATTTTGACCGCAGAAATAACTACTCCGCTGTCTGCAAATTCATTGGCTGGCCACAACAAACTAATTCGCCACCGCCAACTTCCAAAACTTTAACCACATTGCCGCAAATATTACACTTATATACTTGATCTTTTTCAGTCATAAACTTTTATTAAATTAATTATTAATTTCTAATAATTGAGCGACTGCTAACAAATTACTTTCACACAGCCATGGTCCGATAATCTGCATACCGATTGATAAACCATTTTTGTTCTTACCCACTGGCAAAGAAATTGACGGGACACCGGCCAAGTTAATAGGTACGGTAAAAACATCTTCCAAATACATGGTTAAGGGGTCGTTGGTCTTTTCGCCTAATTTAAAAGCTGGCGTTGGTGTGGTTGGAGTGATTAAATAATCAACTTCCTTAAAAACATTTTCAAAGTCTTGCCTAATCAAAAACCGAACCTGTTGTGCTTTTTTATAATAAGCATCATAATAGCCGGCAGACAAAGCATAAGTTCCAAGCATAATCCGCCGCTTGACCTCATCACCTAAAAATTCAGCCCGGGTTTTTTTATAAATATCAATCAAATCTTTTTTTTGCTGTTTGTCGTCTGCCTGCCGGCGAGGCGGGTCCGTTGTTTGTCCATATCTAATGCCATCGTAACGTGCCAAATTAGCACTGGCCTCTGCCGGCTGGATAATATAATAAACCGCCAAAGCGTATTCTGTGTGCGGCAGGCTGACATCTATTATTTCTGCTCCCAATTGCTCAGCCTTTTTTATCATACCTTTTATTGTCTCCCTAATTTCAGTATCAAGACCAGCAATAAAATACTCTTTAGGAATTCCAATTTTAATTCCCCGCAGACTATCGCTCGATAAAGTAGACACGGACTTTTGATTATCAATAGAAGTCGAGTCCAGTTCATCCGCACCTTTAATTACTTCAAAAACTGTTTTCACATCAGCTACACATCTGCCTATGGGACCAATTTGATCTAAAGAAGAAGCCATGGCAATTAAGCCATAACGAGAAACTGACCCATAAGTGGGTTTTAAGCCAACAACGCCGCAAAAAGCGGCCGGTTGTCTAATTGAACCGCCTGTATCTGAGCCCAAGGCATAAACACAAAGATCAGCTGCTACCGAAGCCGCTGAACCACCCGAAGAACCACCTGGAACTCTTGTTAGATCGTGGGGATTTTTAACCGGCTGAAAAGCAGAATTTTCATTAGAAGCGCCCATGGCGAATTCATCACAATTATTTTTACCGAGCATCACTAAACCTTGATTTTTTAATTTTTTAACTGCTGTGGCGTCATAAGGAGCTATATAATTCTCTAAAATTCTTGAACCAGCGGTGGTGCGTACACCGGCAGTCATGATTACGTCTTTAATACCCGCCGGTATACCAGCTACTAATGGTAAATTGGATCCGGCAACTATTTGTTGGTCTACTAGTTTGGCACTTTTGACAGCCTCATCTTCAGTTATGGTTAGATAAGCGTTTATTATTGGGTTTTCTTTTTTCACCCGTTCTAAATAACTCTGCGTCAATTCTTGGGCAGAATATTTTTTTGCTATTAAATCTTGATGAATTTGAGCAATAGTCAGCATTGAAAATTATTCTAATTTATCTCACTTAGTCAATTATTAAATGATTCTCCTGACTTTTACCTGGCCTTTTTCCTTTTCCGACGCTAACTCAATTAAGTCGCTTGTTTCGTCTGTTGTTTGTTGTTTGTTATCTGAGATTTGAAGTTTGTCGTCCCGCCAGACATTGAATAAATTCCGCGTTCCACCATCCGTGGTCGGCAAACCAGCTGTTTTTATCTCCTCTAATTTTTTAAAGTAATCCAAGATGGCCGAGAGTTGTCCTCGAAATTTTTCTTTATCTTTTTCAGTCAATTCTATCCGAGCCAAATCACTAATGTGTTCTACTTCTTTTTGAGATAACATAAAGCACTATAAATTGTTTATAATTTAACTAAATTACTTTTTTAATTTTATCATTTTTGATCAAAAAAAACAAAAAAATATTTTTTAAATAATATTATTTTTTTTAAAATATTGACAATTTTTTTGAATCTGCTAATATTACTGTAATAAACAGCACATTTTTTAAAACCCCTCTCCTCACACAAAAGGCACAGAGTTCTCTCCATATTCAGTGAGCGACCCCCCTAAGCTACTGATCATGAACTCTGTGCCGCTTTTTTTACTTATCAACAAGCAATAATTTGACAAAAACTAACCCAAATTATAAGCTGTAAAAAACTCACAGCGCAGAGGGGAGATAGCAAGTGCAGGCGTAATGCTTGAATTGTTTTTAGACTTAATATGTCTATATTTAAGCAGAAAAGCTAAAGAGGTCAGTTTATGCCCTCATAACCTTGAGAAATGGTAAGTACTTCCTCCCCTCTGCTGCCCCCCCCATAACATCATTTTTACCACATTACACAGCAACCGCTGCCTTTGGCAGCTTTCTAGCGGAAGCTCTTCTTTAAGTTTAGGACCGGGGTTCGCCGTGCGAACACAAACCCCTTTTTACGAACTTAAAGTACCTTCCGCTTTATTTTTAAAACCTATCATTTAGATAGGCTTTTTTATAAAAATTAACTCACGGCTACTTGTCATTACAACTAGGAAATCAGCTTAATAAATTCCTTTTCTTCTAAAATTTTGATACCAAATTCTTTTGCTTTGTTTAGTTTTGAACCTGGATTCGCACCCACAATAAGATAATCAATTTTCTTCGATACACCTTCAGAAATATCACCACCAAGGCTGCGAATTTTTTGTTTAGCTTCATCGCGCGATAAATTCTTCAGCGTACCGGTTAAAATAAAAGTCTTTCCAGAAAAACGACCCATAACAGACGACTGACTACTCTCAACTTTCAATCTAACACCATGAGTAAAAAGTTTCTTAACGAAATTAATATTTCTCTCATTATGGAACCACTCAAACAGACTTTGGGCTACTTTCTCCCCCACTCCGTCAATCTTCATCAGATCTTCTAATGTTAATGACCTAACAGTTTCAATAAAGTTGTCTGTTGTAAGTCGTTTGTCGTCAGTTAATATTTGCGCTAGCAAAATGCTGGTTTCTTCGCCAACATAACGAATACCCAAAGCATAAATAAAACGCTCTAAAGAAATTTCTTTTTTAGCAGCAATAGCTTCAATTAAATTTCTGGCTGATTTCTCAGCAAATCTTTCTAAAGATTCTAAATCTTCTTTCCTTAAAGTAAAAAAATCGACCGCATCGTTTACTAAACCAGCTTTAATTAACTGATCAATAATTTTTGGACCTAGCTTTTCAATATTAAAAGCACTTTTTGAAACAAAATGATATAGTCTCTCTTGTGATCGTGCCGGACAATCCTTGTTGGTGCAGTAATATGCCGCTTCTCCTTCCTGGCGTGCAGCCCGTGCACCACAGACTGGACATTTATCAGGCATTTTAAATTTTTTCTCATTACCTGTCCTTAAATTTTTTAAAACTTCAATTATATCAGGGATAACATCGCCTGCCTTTTGAATAACCACTGTGTCACTAACTCTGACATCAAGACGTTCTATTTCGTCTTCATTGTGAAGTGTAGCACGGGAAACAATTGAGCCAGCGACCAATACTGGTTTTAAATGTGCTACTGGTGTTAAAGCGCCGGTCCGACCAACTTGTACTTTAATATTCTCGACAATAGTTGTTGCTCTTTCGGCGGGAAATTTAAAAGCAATTGCCCAACGCGGAGCTTTACCAGTATAACCCAACTTCTGCTGCCAGTCGCGTTGATTAATTTTAATCACTAAGCCGTCAATCCAATATTTTTCCTGACTTTTTTTCTTTTGCCAAACTTGCCAGAAAGAGACAATATCCTCAACTCGACTGCATAATTTCCTATTTTTATTTACCTTAAAGCCTAGCGTCTCCAACAGTTCTAATTCATCTATTTGTGTTTTAGGTTCTGATAACGTGTCATTTTTAATAAGTGAAAGGTCATAAACAAAGCAATCAAGTTTTCTCTCGGCAACAATTTTGGGGTCCAATTGTCTAATGGTACCAGCGGCTGCGTTTCGTGGATTAGCAAAAAGTGGTTCGCCTTTCTTTTGACGCTCCTGGTTTAACTTATTAAAATTATCGGTTGATAACCAAACCTCACCTTCGACAATTATATCAACTGGCTGACTTAATCTTAAAGGTACGCTTTGAATGGTTTTAATGTTTTGTGTTACATCTTCACCAATTGCGCCATCACCCCTAGTCGCTGCTAATTTTAACAAGCCTCGTTCATAAGTAAAAACGATATGTAAGCCATCAATTTTAAGCTCAGCGGCATAGGCAATATTTTTCTCAATGACCCCAATTTCTTTCTGTATCATTCTCTTAACTCGTTCGTCAAAATCTTTTAGTTCCTCAACTGAAAAGCAATCATTAAAAGACCATTGAGCGACTTCATGCTTTACTTTAACAAACTTATCTAAAGGTTTGCCACCAATACGTCCCAAAGGTGAATCAAATTCCTTTAATTCTGGATATTCATCCTCTAGAATCTTTAGTTCTTTAGTTAAAGAATCATAAACTTCGTCAGTAACTGTTGGATCGTCAAGAACATGATAACGATAACGCAAACCATTAATTTCAGCAGATAATTTTTTAATGCGCTCACGCGCTTTCTCTTTATTCATAAGCATTAGATTTGACTGTATTATATCACTTTTTTCTAATTTTTAAAATTTAAAATGCGAGCAGAGAGACTCGCATTTTAAAAGCTTTATTGTATTTATTATTAACTACTAGCGGCCGGTTACACGCTACTTATGCCACCTCCCCTACCGCTCAATCCAACCAGGAGACGAGTAACAGAAAGACGAAGCTGATGCAGTATTAGAAAAACCAGAAGATCCGCCAGCGGCATAATTGGCTTTAATCTTATAGTAATAGGTTGTTTGAGGAATAATACCCTTATCATCAAAAGAATTTCCTACTGCCGCCGCCTTAATAACACTGTAAGTGCCATTTTCAGTTAAACTACGATAAATATCATAACTAACCGCACCAGTAACACTCTCCCAACTGATAGTAATTGTTCCGCAAGCCGTACTTTGAACAGTAATTGTTGCTGGACTACAAAGTGGTGTAGCTACCTGCTGAGCACAAATAGTACCACTCGGTGCAATACCACCAACACAGCTTGGCGCAACTGAGTTGCGCCGGCCCGTTGGTGCCGCCTGTAAATAATACTCATAAGTTAGGCCGCCACTAACTGTATTATCATCATAGGAACAACATGCCTGATTAGAAGCAATGGTCTGCCACGCACCGGCGCCTTGACGCCTTAAAATCGTATAGCTTAAACCGGTATCACAATTATTCCAACTCATGCCAACAGAAGAGCAATTATAAGCAGCGAGTGAGCTAAAAGTAAAGCCACAGGAATATAAATTTTCATCTAGATAAACCGTCTGGGTTGTATTGCTAGTGTTGCCCAAACTATCAGTCACTCTCAGCTGCACATTATATTGACTTTCCGGTTCACTGGTGGAACTTTCCTGGCTATTATAAGTCATGCAGCTTCCAGTCAAATTACAATATACTAATGCGGTCCAGGATGGCGAACGAGTAGCATTAGAAACTCTCACCTCATCAATTGTGCCGTCAAAAGGATTAAGATAACCCCAGCTATCATTGCCAATATAGCCATCACCAGAACTAGTGTTCTTTACACCTTCTGGAGCGTCGACATCAGAAACGGTTCTCAAAACACCATCAACATAAATATCAGGATCATTATTAATATCATCATAACTATAAACAGCTTGAACATAGTGCCAATTACCAACTGTAATAACGTTTTGAGTAGTGCTCCAATAACCACCATCAACTGTCCAGCTGGCACTAAAATCAATTCTTTGACCATTAATAGCTAAACCAAAATCACCGCTTTTATTGAAAATCTGCTGAAAACCTGTTGACTTGTTTGTCTTTACCCAAGCTTCAATAGTAAAGCGTTGCAAGTTATTCCAAGCTGCCTTAGCTGGCAGAAATATATTCTGCATCGTGCTAGAGAAACTGGTCGCGCCGTTAATCCGACCAGCAGCCCCTAAGGTGGCTCCATTATTGGTACCAGAAACACCGTTTTGTGTTGAGTCTAAAATTGCACCGGATGTTTCTTCTAAATGATGAATAGCCATATAATTGTTATTCCAGGTAAGGTTAGCATTCTCAAAACCTGTTCCTGTAGCAGCATTGTTGCCATAATATAAATAAATACTATCAACAGCATGATCAGCTACGGTCGGAATTTTTACCCAAGCAATCATTTCTTTATTGGCGTAATCCCATTTTTCTATTTCATGATAAAGCTCACTCGCATCATCGGTGTCAATGAACCGAACATCGTCGCCGTCGCTTTGGACGCTATTCCAAAAACTGGTATCGGCCGCTGTTCTGGTAATCATAACTGAAAAATTACTCAAACTAACGCGAGGTGTATTATCAATATCAACTTTAACCCGATATCGCCAGCTGCTGTTCCACCAATGCGCTGGTGGAGTACCTCCGGTATACTGATGAACTGGATGCTGGTTGGTACCGTTGTAGCCGGTCACGGTACAACTATCAGTCGGACAAATATCTCCATCTGCAAAATCCCACTGCCAAGCGGTAATCGGATTAGCTCCGGCTGTTGATTTATCAACAAACTGAATGACATCGTTTTGATCAGCGCACCAGCTAAAATTGGCAGTCAGGCCGGCAGCACTATAATTTATCGTCACTCTCACTGGATTGCCGTTGCCGCCGCAGACAGTATTGTTTTCCAAAGCGCAGTTACCAACATTGTCTATGGCATGGAGACCATACCAATAATCGCCGCCATTAGTGGCGGTCGTATCATCACGGCCAGTTGCATTGGTGGCATTGGTATCGTTCCAGATATTAGACCAGCTGCAACCGGTCATGGTTGTGCCATTACAATTAGTGGCATTGTAATTGGTGCGCCAGAGTTCGACATGGTTCATGCCAGAACCAGAATCAGAAGTGTTCCAGCGAATAGTCGGGTACTCGCCGCTGGTAGTAATTGTCGCCTGGCCGCCAGGAGCAGCTCCTTCAGCAGTAAAGGAGTTAATAGTCGGACGAGTGGTATCAACGTAGAAATCACCACCGGTTGATTGAAAACCATTTGAATCATCAGCCCAGCCTGAAGTGAGACCGGCTGAGTCTCTGGCTCTGACACGCCAATAATAGGTATTGTCAGGCAAAGCGGAAGCACCGGGCACAGTATAGGTGACATCATTCGGGTTGGTGGTTGAACCAGCCCAAGTGTAATCAATTGATGGCGAAGAGAAGTTGGAATCATTATCAATCTGAATCTGATAACCGACGGTATCGCCGGCATTGGAATCGCTGATACGGAAATAGAATGATGGCGTATTATCGTTAGTTGAACTACCTTCAGCTCCTGGAGATTGAGATAAGTTGGTGGGTGTATCAGGCGCGGCATTAGAAAGAGAAACAGTCAAACTAACAGTATTAGAAGTACGGGTTAAACCATTGCCCGTGCCATTAACACTGATTGTGCTGTAAGTGCCGGCAGAGACACTGCCGGTGGTAATAGTTAAAGTGGCACAAGTGGCGTAGCTGGCTGAGGTACAGGATGACGGGCTAACAGTACAAGAAGCGCCAGAGGGACAATTATTTGTCACCCAGGTGCCGATAGTGCTCGAGAAACCATTAACCGGGTTAATAACTAAAGAATATTGAGCAGAAGTGCCTTGGGTGACGGAACGCGATGACGGTGAAAGAGAAATGGTGTAGTCAGGGGTGACAACATTTATCGTCACTCTCACTGGATTACCACTGCCACCGCAGACAGTATTGTTTTCCAAAGCGCAGTTACCGACATTGTCTATGGCATGGAGACCATACCAATAATCGCCGCCATTAGTGGCGGTCGTATCATCACGGCCAGTTGCATTGGTGGCATTGGTATCGTTCCAGATATTAGACCAGCTGCAACCGGTCATGGTTGTGCCATTACAATTAGTGGCATTGTAATTGGTGCGCCAGAGTTCGACATGGTTCATGCCAGAACCAGAATCAGAAGTGTTCCAGCGAATAGTCGGGTACTCGCCGCTGGTAGTAATTGTCGCCTGGCCGCCAGGAGCAGCTCCTTCAGCAGTAAAGGAGTTAATAGTCGGACGAGTGGTATCAACGTAGAAATCACCACCGGTTGATTGAAAACCATTTGAATCATCAGCCCAGCCTGAAGTGAGACCGGCTGAGTCTCTGGCTCTGACACGCCAATAATAGGTATTGTCAGGCAAAGCGGAAGCACCGGGCACAGTATAGGTGACATCATTCGGGTTGGTGGTTGAACCAGCCCAAGTGTAATCAATTGATGGCGAAGAGAAGTTGGAATCATTATCAATCTGAATCTGATAACCGACGGTATCGCCGGCATTGGAATCGCTGATACGGAAATAGAATGATGGCGTATTATCGTTAGTTGAACTACCTTCAGCTCCTGGAGATTGAGATAAGTTGGTGGGTGTATCAGGCGCGGCATTAGAAAGAGAAACAGTCAAACTAACAGTATTAGAAGTACGGGTTAAACCATTGCCCGTGCCATTAACACTGATTGTGCTGTAAGTGCCGGCAGAGACACTGCCGGTGGTAATAGTTAAAGTGGCACAAGTGGCGTAGCTGGCTGAGGTACAGGATGACGGGCTAACAGTACAAGAAGCGCCAGAGGGACAATTATTTGTCACCCAGGTGCCGATAGTGCTCGAGAAACCATTAACCGGGTTAATAACTAAAGAATATTGAGCAGAAGTGCCTTGGGTGACGGAACGCGATGACGGTGAAAGAGAAATGGTGTAGTCGCAGCTATTAACAGTCACGCTCACTGCAGAAGAACTATAAGTATTACCGGCATTATCGATGACATGAATACCAACTTGTGTGGTGCCAATGGTCGTTAGATTCAAACTATAGGGACTAGTAACTGACTGAAATCCGCCAGAGCCAGAACAATCTGCCTGCCAACTGCCATTAATACACAAACCAATCCAGCCGCCAGAATTAATATTTTTCCAAATCTCCTGACGCGCAATACCAGAACCACCAGTATCCGCAGCGGTCCAAGAAACACTTGAATTAGAACCAGAGCAAACGGGTGTTGTGGCTGTTAAACCGCTGACTGACGGCGCTGTCAAATCTAAAAGCCAACTATAAGAAGCTGGTGTTGGATCAGTACCATAAGTATTTATTGCCCGTACCATAAATATTCTATTACCCTGAACGGCAGTATAAGTATAGGGCGAGGAGCAAGAGCCATAACTGCTGCCGCCGTCAGTGCTACATTCAAAACTGGTCGGTGTGTTGGTGCCAGAAAAAGTAAAAGTCGGGGTTGAATCATTAGATGGGTTGCTTGGAGTGCTGTCAATTGAAGTATTTGGCAAATTACCTTTGGTATAAATATAGGTATTAATAGTTGAAGCGTTGGTAGCTGCGTCCCAAGCCCTAACTTTAAGGGTGGTTGAGTCGGTGAAAGTCAGACTCGATGAATAAATGGCAGAAGTAGAGGTTGGATCAGAGCCATTAGTAGTATAACGAATCGTAACACCAGCTTCGCTGTCAGAACAAGAAACTGTCACTGAGGTTGTAAAATTACTGGTGCCGGGGCTGCATGTTGGTGCTGGTGGCGGATTGGTATCAATAGTAAAATCAATACCAGCCCATTGATAACCAGTATCACCATCGGCCCAGCCTGAATAGAGGCCAGCTAAATCTTTAGCTCTGACACGCCAATAATAATTACCATCAGCTAATACATCAGCTAAATAATTAACATTATTGGGATTGGTAGTAGACCCGTTCCATGTATAGTCAACGACTGTTGAAGCAAAATTAGAAACTGAACTTATTTGAATTTGATAACCAACAGTATCACCAATATCAGAATCAGATATAGTGAATGAAAAACTTGGACGATTATTGTTAGTTAACGATCCCTCAGACCCTGGTGATTGTGAGAGATTGGTTGGTGTATTGGGAGCGACATTATTTGGAGAAACAGTCAGACTAACAGTATTAGAAGTACGAGTTAAACCATTACCCGTGCCAGTAACACTAATTGTGCTGTAAGTGCCAATAGCGACACTGCCGGTGGTAATAGTTAAAGTGGCGCAAGTGGCGTAACTGGCTGAGGTACAAGATGACGGACTGACAGTACAAGAAGCACCAGAGGGACAATTGTTGACTGACCAAGAACCGACACTGCTCGTGAAACCGGTTTCTGGATTAATAACCAATGAGTAATTAGCCGCAGTGCCTTGGTTAACTGAATTTGATGATGGTGAAAGCGAGATAGAAAAAGCTGGACAAGCACTGGCAGTACCTGAAACTGCTGAATTATGAGTATAAGTATTGCCAACAGAATCACGCACCTTTATATTACCAGCAGCTAGGGTATAAGAAGTACCGGTGTAATCTCTATAATTACTAGATCCCCAACTGGAACCACCGTCAAAAGAATAAGCTGAAGCATCAAGTCCGGCGCAATAAGTGTCAGCAGCGCCATTAACAGTAAATCTAACAGTATTACAAGCTGGTGAACTATTAGAAACTGAAGTAATGGTCGGCGCTGTCTTATCTACTTGCAGAGGTCCTTGGGCAGAACTATAAGTTGTCTCACAGACATTGGTGTTGCGAAAACAGACATAACTATTACTACTCGAAGAAATGGTTGTTGTATTACTATTGGTTGGATAGGAATCAGAAACGTTGCAGGTGTTATCAGCACTAATACCCACATATCCGGTCGCACTAGTGACATTAGACCAGCTTACAGCTACAGTATCATTGTTTTGAGAGCAGCTAGCCACTGGATCGGTCACGCTGTAAGTTGGCGGGCCAAGAGTGGTAGTGAACTGCCAGATATTACTCGTGACAGTTGCTTTGCCGTCGGTGGCATAAATGCGCCAACGAACAATAGTATTGGCTGAAAAATCACTTGATGGTGTATAAGATGTCGCGGTAGTATTAGAACCTTGTGCTACCGGCGAACAACTAGCGCCAGTACAATAATAAGGCCGATAAGTTATGGTGTCACCGTCAGCATCACTGCCGGTCCAGGAGAAAGTCGGCCGGAGTGCCACGCAAGTCGCATTATTAGCCGGCGCAGAATTGGTTACAACCGGCGGATTATTAGCAGTAAATTGCCACGGTCCATTAGACGACTTGGTGGTTAGTGAACCGTCACTGGCATAGACTTCCCAACGGTATACTTTGCCAGCTTCTAATACCCCCGATAAGTTAAAAGAATTATTGGCCGAAGTGTAAGAGTAAATTGGCGTGCAACCAGCACCTTCGCATAAATATAGAAGATAGACAATTGGCTGTGATTCGGGATCAGAAGAAGCTTCCCATTGCAAGGTTGTGCTCAAACTCTGCCCGGTCGCATTATTCGCCGGCGCCGTCAAATTAAAAGCAGTAGGCGATTGATTGCAACTCTCCACACAATTTCCAGAGGCATTGATTTTATCTGAGGAACTATTACAACATTTTCTAGAAACACCAGTAACACCTGGACAGAGTTCGGCATAATTTTCACCAGCATCATCGCCGCAACATTGAGTTCCTCCGCCTTGAGAATCATATTCACCAACATTGCTTTCACCTGCCTCTACCCAATCCTCACCAACAAGATCTTCGCAGGCCGCACTATAAGAAGTAAATCTTAACATACTGGCCGCTCCGTCATCAGGATCATAAAGCCTATTTTCTTGTCCAGACGGACCGCCCCAACCACCACAATAAAGCACACCAACATCAGTATTGTAATAATAACCAGCCCACGCGCCTTCAAAACACACCCCATTATAAACACATTTCCATGCATTATCACAGCAAGCCTGATCATTAGGATCAGAAGAGCAAGCCATAGAGTTGTAACACTCACGATCGGCTGTTCCTTCATTATTCCAATCATCTCCGCAACATAAATTTTGCCAACAACTTCCTCCGGCATCATCTGTAGTTAAACCCCAGGCAGGCTCAGGGAGATAACTTTGGGGGCGAGGAAGGGCATCACAAGCAGACTGACTTACATCGCCTTCTGTTCCTGGAGGAGCTAAACCACAAAATACCGTCACACCAATATTTGTTGTCTGATTAGAATAACCACTAGCGATACCCGTAACGACTACTGTTTTATCGCCAATAGAGGCAGTACCAGCGCCTAAAATTAAAACTATACTGCAAGAACCATTGGCTGCCGGCGTGCAACTATTACCGGCTGGCCAGATTGAAATTAAACCAGATGCTGAAGCATTATGTGATAAAGATACACTAGAATTAAAATTATTCAGACTAGTTACAGTAATAGTCACACTAACAGTGGCCCCTCCTTCTTTATTAATGGAAATAGGCCCACTGTTGGACAAAGAAAAACTTGCTGGACAACTACTCACACAATTTCCAGAAGCGTCTATTTTGTCAGATGAGCTGTTACAACATTTGGGGTCACCGGAGTAACCAGAGCAATATGAGGTAATTAAATATTCATCGTCGTCATCACCACAACATGCTAACGTGGTTTTGTCGGGATATTCGCCAACATAGTTTTCACCTGCTAATCTACCATCACTCTCGTAGGGAGATCCACACATGTTTATACAATCGCTTACTTTATTATCACAATCAGACCAACGATTTCCAGCACAAAAAGCCGTATTATCGTCTCCACCGGGATTTAAACCGGTACTCCATTCATAATCACCATCATAACAAACACCATTCTTAACACAATCAACATTATAAGGACAGCAAGCAACATCGCTACTATTGCATGTCCAAGCAATATTTGTGCTTAGACAATAATTATAGCTCTCGGGATCATAATTGCTTAAATTCCACCAATCATCGCCACAACAATTCGGATTACCTATGGGAGAAGGGGTGCCTGTAGTCGTCATATAACCATTCTCTGTCCAATTAAGATGAAATTCGTTGACACACGCGTTATAATCTTCATCACAGTTATAATCGCCCATTGTGCAATTAGGGACCACGCCGTCATTATCATCAGCCTGGGCAAAATTATTAACAAATAAAAAAGCCGTTGCTAAAACAACCGCCATTATAATTAAAACGAAGTGACCTTTTTTGAGGAAAAGGATACTCTTTTGCATGGAAGTAAAAAATAATTATTATTCTGTTTTAATACCTGTTTATTATAACATATTTTCTGTTTTATTGCAAACTTTTAAAAAAAAGCCTGATAGAGTATTCCCTCATTTCT
>CAYSSY010000025.1:15773-16768 GCA_964434055.1 uncultured Gammaproteobacteria bacterium
CTTCCATTTACTTGAGTAACTGCATCTTGATGACCTGACGGCGGATTGGTATGGTAGTGACGCCGTCCCAGATCGGTGAAACAATCAGTTCGGCGATATAGGTGCCAGAGGGGTGCTTGGAAGCATCCCAAATTTTGGCATACTCGCCGGGAGATTGATTGCCGTCATTTAGCACGGCGACTTTCTGACCGCGGATATTGTAGATAGTCAGAGAGACGTGGCTGGTGCGAGGAACGGAATACCGGACAGTGGTTGCTGGATTGAAGGGGTTGGGATAGTTTTGATTCAAAGTAATACTAATGCCTTCATTTTTTTGTGGTGAACTAACTCTATTGGATTTTTGTTGCTCTATGAGATAAATTTCGCCTGATAAATAACCGTCTGATAATTCTATCATGGACCAGGGTCCTTTAGTTATGCAACCATCAAAATTATCGTTCAGCCAACCCATACTAAAGTATCCCATATGAACCGATAGTAAGCATATATTATTAAATAAATCCAATAGAGTTGAAGGTTTATCAGACACTACTTGCCCAAGATAAGAAAATACTGTGCCATTACAATCTGTTTGACTATCTGCGAATGAAAATCCTATAATTTTTTTGCCAAGACCATCAATAAGATCACCACCATAACAATGACCGCTGATTACTACAACCCTACCAGGAAATAAACTTATTATTCTACTAAAAGTAGTATCGCTCATTAAACCATCCGTGAAAAGCATTGAAAAATTATAATCTACATAATCCTTCATGTCTCCATCTTGATTGATATCACCGCAGTCAAACATGCCATCATTATTTGAACTGATTAACTGTGGACGAAAATAATCACAGCCAAGACTATCGGGATTATTTAGATCACAGGCCAATCTCAAACCATTGTTTGTCATGATGGCAAATATTTGATCTGGTATATTCTTAGAATCATGATCTATATTCAAATTCATTCCCCAAGGTTTACAAGAAATAATAGAATCACTAATAATT
>CAYSSY010000026.1:0-15084 GCA_964434055.1 uncultured Gammaproteobacteria bacterium
ATATTTAAAAAAATAATTTTTAGCATTTATTAAGTGCTAAAAATTATTTAAAATCGGATTTTCAAAAAATTAATTGCTATAAGCTGTCTGTTCGGCCGCAGCAATAGTGCCAGAATCATCAAAATCATAACCCTTGCAATAAGCCCAGCTGGCATTGCCGACAGCTGAACCGGTGCAAGTTGCAAATGACACATTACTGGCACAATAAATACCTTTTTCAGTAATATAACAATTAGCTGCTGTTGTGTTACCAATATTTGTTGCACCTTCAACCCGAAAGAAAACTAAATAATGCATACCTTTACCAGACGGAATATTCCAAAAAGCATAGTTGCATTGCGTTGCGTTATTACCAGTACAAGCCGTTGTGCTGTTAACTGGATCTTTAATATTTGTCGCTGTTGTGGCTCCGCTAAAATTACAAGTACTAATTTGATTATTAGTGCAGGTAACAATATAGCTATCATTGTTGCTAAGTAAAACACCAAAAATTTTTCTCATATTTTCCATATCACCTAAACGCCTGGAATCCCTTGATCTTAATCTAGCGGCGTTCAAAGCTGTTACAGCAATTGAAGCAATCAAGCCAAGAATGGCAATAACCACTAAAAGTTCAATTAGAGTAAAACCTTTGCCATGACTTTTAAAATAAAGACTAGGTTTTTTGAGCATAGTGATTAAAAAATTATTTTAATAAACAATAAATAATTATCGGTAACAGCAACATTCATCCCATGAACCAACGGCAGAAAAATTACAGTCCATAAAAATATGGTCTTGTTTTGAAATATTATAGCCGCCGGTTCGCAGACACTCACTGCCGGTACCACTGCCACCACGCAAGCAACTGCTAGTCCGGTAACCTAAATCTAAACAAACCGTTCGGCAATTACTAGAAACTGTCTTGTCTGATACACCGCTAACTGCTGGCGGATTTACTAAACTGTCAATACCATAATAAATAATTACCAAAAAAAGCAAAATAAAAAAAACTACCATTGAAACTATTAAAATATAACCGATGGTAGTCTGTTGCTGTTTAAAAGCTGACTTCAAAACTTTAAAAATTATAATGGTAATAATTAAGAAAAAAATAAAAAAGAGAAAACCACCTTCAGTGCCCTTGCCGGAAAAATAATTAAAAAGCGCATTAAGCCAGCCATAACGGTGATAAATGATATTAGCCATAAATTTACTGTAGAGCTTTACCCAATAAGCATTGGTGATCAAAAGAATAAACAAAATAACTGCCGGCAAAAAAACAAACCAGGCAATTTTTGAAGAGTTGCTTTGAGGGGCTTTTTGTTTGTTATCAGCCATATGATTTATTAAAAAATTGAGTAAATACTTTGTAATTTATTGATTATATTATACAATTTCTCTGTATTTTCGTCAAAAAAAATACCCAGTTAAGGGTAATTGTAATGAATCTATTCTACCAGCTCGCCATTGACGGTCATGGTGGAAAATAATAATTTCATCTGCTTGATTTCATTAAGGAATAGCAAGGCATAAGTCCGCTTAAACTCCCAGGCGCCGGGATTAACCAGTGCCACCCCATAATTACAATGATGAAAAGTGTGATGGCTGTGCCCGAAAATAGCATACTCGACTCGCTTATAACGGTTCAAAATGTCACCGACGATTTGATAGACTTCACCGTCGCTCAAATTGCCGGACAATAAGGCATGTGTTTTGGTATGCAAAACATCCACACCTAAATAATGATTGACATAGAAACGATGACCACCGATGTCAATCAAACAATTGTCTTCATCAAGCAAAGTCCAGTTGCTTGGCAAGTTCGCTGGAACATGTTTATTCTGATGGGTCAAAAAAACATACACTTCGAAATCACTAAATAGCGGATGTCCAAGGTGCTTATCAATCATGTCCCCGGCATGAATAATCACCGGACAATTAAACTCTCTGGCTTTCTCTGCTATGCGCTCTAAATCAGCATCATCGCAATTATGTGTATCGCTCACCACCAAAACATTAAAATTCAGACAATCAGACTGAAATGCCATATTTGGCCTCCATAATAGGTTGTGTCAAAGAAACTTTACGTATTAGCTTAGCACTAAGAACAAAATTTAGCAAGACTAAAAAAACCGCCCGGATTTTGGGCGGCTCATTTTTAGATGTATTTTAATCTATCTCCCAGACAACAGTCACTTCAACAACAATTTCATTCTGACCGGCTTGAATACTTGGCGTGGCCAAACTTTCTGTCGAACCACCTAAACCATAGCTCATTTCTTTAGCATAATTAACTGGCCCGGGATAAAAAACCTGATTCTCATAAACATTAACAATCTTCTTAAGTTTCATGCCAGTTGCAACCGCAATGCTTTCTGCCTTCTCCTTAGCTTTGGCAATCGCTTCAGTGCGTGCTTCATTTTTAATTTTAAATTCATCATCAATGGTAAAATTGATATTACCGACCTGATTAGCCCCTTTCTCGGCGGTTCTAGCTATCGCGGAACCAATCTTATCAAGATCTCTAATTTTTATATTGACATTCTGACTGACTTCGTAACCCTTTAATTTCTGACCAGTCTTTTCTGTCCAATCATAAACCGGATTCAAACTATAATTAGTTGTCTGAATATCTTTATCCTCGATATCTAAATTTTTTAAAGCATTAACAATTTCATTCATTTTCTGAGTGTTATCTTTGACTGCTTCTGCCGCTGATGGTTTAGCTTCGGTTTTAAGACCAATGGTTAAATTGGCAATGTCTGGCCGGGCATAGACTTTACCGCTTGCGCTGACAGAAAACTGGTTCTGCGGCAAACGAGTACGGGCGGTGACTAAGGCTAAAATAACAATTGCCGTTATTGCTAAAATCAACAGCACACTTAAGACAAACTTTGATTTATCTTCGAGCTTATTAAAAAAACATGTCATATTTTTATATCGCCTAATCCTAATAATAATTAATTATTTAATGATACTGAATTACTTCTTTTTTTTGTTTTTAAAAAATTGCGCCGTGAGGGATTCGAACCCCCGACCATTTGCTTAAAAGGCAATTGCTCTACCAGGCTGAGCTAACGGCGCATTAGTTAAGACTAATTTGAATTTAATTACTATATATTCTAAATAATAATTAACATTTCGTCAAGTAAAATATTTACTTAATTTATGTTTAAAGTTACAATAATAATGACATATCCTTCTCATTACTTAATAATATCAAGGAGAGTTTTTTCCCCGATCAAGTGTGTTGGCAAACTATTCTTTAAGAATGAATGGTCTTTCAATAATGACTTAAAACATGGAGAGAAAAATGACTATCATAAAAAAAATTACGAATTTCGTGGCTAAGGTCTTTGGAAAAAAAGAGCAAACAATAAAAGAAAGCCATGTCTCTTTACAAGCAGATGATATTGAAGTCGATAAAACTGTTCCTGACTTTGATTATTATAATCCGGTAAAAAGTGAAGAGCCGTTTGATTGGAGTAGTACCTTCGGCATGACTTCATGACCATGAACACAAATTCAAAAGCCTGATATAGGCTTTTTTTAATTTTTATTCTTAATATTATCTGGTGTATAAAATGTGCACATAACGCC
The DNA here is from genome assembly GCA_964434055.1 of uncultured Gammaproteobacteria bacterium. Lineage (GTDB taxonomy): Bacteria > Patescibacteriota > Patescibacteriia > UBA2196 > CAYSSY01 > CAYSSY01. The sequence continues at coordinate 3,583 of CAYSSY010000026.1, forward strand.
TTGCGTTATTATTATTCACAAGTTAAAATATAAGCACATATTATTTAGCAAAAAGATACATGAGTATAAACACTAACGATCAAATTAACCGTTTACCGCCTCAAAACCTTGAAGCCGAACAATCGGTTCTGGGTGCTCTTTTAATTGACAAAGAGGCAATTATTAAAGTGGCAGACATCCTTCATTCCCTTGATTTTTATAAAGACAGTCATCGTCTGATTTATGAAGCGATGCTTGATTTATATGACAAGCGAGAACCGATTGATCTTTTAAGTTTAAATAACCGATTAGAAGAAAAGAAACAAGTTGAACAAGTTGGCGGTCTGGCATATCTCACCAGTCTGGCAAACGTAGTGCCGACGTCATCGCACGTTGAAAGTTATGCCAAAATGGTCAGCAAGAAAGCCACTCTGCGCCGATTGATTGAAGCCGCTACTCAAATTGTTACACTCGGCTACCGAGAAGAACAGGAAATTAGCGCACTGTTAGACGAAGCGGAAAGTAAACTTTTTGGCGTTTCACAAAAATTTTTAAAAAGACAATTTGTGCCTATTCGCGATTTGCTGACCGAAGCTTTTGACCGTATTGATGAACTTCATCGTGAAAGTGGCAAGCTACGAGGAATCGCTACAGGTTATAATTCTTTGGATAATATTCTCGGTGGCTTGCAAAAATCAAATTTGGTTATTTTAGCAGCACGCCCGTCGATGGGTAAAACTTCCCTGGGCCTTGATATTGTCCGCCAAATTGCTGTTAAGCAGAATTTACCGGCAGCTATTTTCTCTCTGGAAATGTCAAAAGAGGAAATTATTGACCGCATGCTGTGCGCGGAATCAAATGTTGATTTATGGCGCATGCGCACCGGACGTCTGTCAGAAAAGGAAGATGGTATTGGTGAATCTGATTTTTCTAGAATTGGCCATGCTATGGGCGTACTCGCTGATGCGCCGATTTACATCGATGATTCACCGACTGCGAATGTTATGGAAATTAGAACCAAGGCTCGGCGTTTGCAGGCTGAACATAAAAATTTAGGCGTCATTTTAATTGACTACTTGCAATTGATGGAAGGCGTGACTTCATCCGACAACCGTGTTCAAGTTGTGTCAGAAATTTCCCGCGGTTTAAAAGCCATCGCCCGTGAATTAAATGTGCCCGTCGTTGCTCTTTCGCAGCTCTCCAGACAAGTTGAATCACGCCCGACTCCAATTCCTAAACTGGCTGATTTACGAGAATCCGGCTCTATTGAACAAGATGCTGATGTTGTTATGTTTATTTACCGGGAAAAAATGTATAAGCCAGATACGCCTAAAGGCAATGAGGCTGATGTTTATATTGCCAAACACCGCAATGGTCCAGTTGGTTCTATTAGTCTTTACTTTGACGAAGAAAAAGCCACTTTCAAAAACCTGGAAAAAAAGCTTACGGAAAGTGTTCCTAACTTCTAATTAATGGAAAATTATTATTAATAATGTTAGTTAAAGATAAATATGTTTGATCTAAAAAATATCTTTCAAATGCAAGCTAAAGCCAAAGAGGTGCAAAAAAAATTAGCTGAAGAAAATATTGTGGTTGAAAAAAACGGCGTTAGAGTAGTCTTAAACGGCAATCAGGAAATAATAAAAATAGAATTAAATCCGGAACTAACTCAGACTGATCAGGAAAAATATCTTGCTGATTGTATAAACGAAGCCATAAAAAAAGCTCAGCAGTTAATGGCAAAAATGATGATGGGCGTATAAAATATAATTTATTATTATGCTGCCAAGTTTGGTTCAAAAACTTATCGAGCATTTTGCTAAACTACCTGGTATCGGCCCCAAAACCGCTCAAAGATTGGTTTTATATTTGGTTAAATCTGATCCAAAAATACTTATGGACTTTGGTCAATCACTAATTAATCTCAAAGAAAAAGTCATTAACTGTCAACAATGCGGACAGCTATCAGAAAAAGAACTTTGCGAAATCTGTCGCAGCCCGCGTCGCGATAAAAACACAATCTGCTTAGTTGCCGAGGAAAGTGATATTATTTCCCTGGAAAAATCTGGCATTTTTAATGGACTTTATCATGTCCTTAATGGATTATTAAGTCCGACAGAAGGCATGACCCCCGATAAGTTAAATATCAAAAAACTCGAGGAAAGAATTAAACTAGGTCATATTAAAGAAATAATTTTTGCGCTAAACCCAACTATTGAAGGCGAAACAACTTCTCTTTATTTGGCTAACTATTTAAAAAAATATAATGTTCTTTTAAGCAAACTCGCCCGCGGACTACCACAAGGCGCTAATCTAGAATATGCTGACGAAGTTACCCTCACTAATGCTCTAAAAAACAGAACAAAGGTTTAAAAACATTCTGAAAAAGGAGGCTCCATGAAAACAGGATTGTCATTAATAACCTTGGGTTTACTAATATTGGTTTTATCGCTCACTTTTATTTTTTTTAGTAATTTAACGACCAATGCAACTTTGGTTTACCGCGTGTGTATTTGGTTATCAGGCTACGGCTTAATTGGTGTTGGTCTGGAAATATTCATCAATAAATGCCACGGCCGCGGTTCAGAAAAATGGCGCACATTTTTAACGACTAGTGGTAAAATTGTCATGATTTTAGGAGCGCTTGTTTCTTTTGGTTTGATCGTGTATACTACTCTGGAAACACCTTTAATCACTGTTCAAAATCAGCGAATAATTAACTTTGTTGCCCCATCACTGACGATTTTCTTTTGCGGTCTACTCATTACAACTTTCTCCAGAGTTAGACCATCACGTAAAAAATTATAATCATTGCTTAAACTCACTCAAATCAGAGTGATTTTTTTTAAATTTAATATCACCGCCTTTAAAGCGGTGATACTTTTATATTTAAATAAGTTACGCGACGCGTTTCTCAATGGTCTTCGGTCTCTGGTGTTTTGGCTGTCTTCTTGCTGGATGAATGCCTTGTGTTTGGCCGAAATACTCAATAGGACTACCGCTGCTAACTTGAAAATCTTCAAAAAAACGAAGTGCTTTTTCTTCATAACTCTGACCAGCACTTAAATCACCTGCACTCTCTATCTTAGGTTTTAAATCTGCTAAGCTAACACTTTCAGTAATGACTGGCCTATGCTTGGCAGCCCGTTCCCGATCTATTTTACCGAGAATTCTGTCTTCCATGCTTTCTTTTTTGCCTACTGGATCAGGGGGTATAAAACCGGCTTCAAGTCGAAATGTTCCCATATTTTTATGTTTAAAATTAAATTACTCAAAGTTAATAAAATTAACTTATCTTTTCAATTTTTATTTTAGTATAAGGCTGGCGATGACCCTGAACTTTATGATAACGTGTTTTAGCCTTATACTTGACCACACGGATTTTTTTGCCTCGATCTGTGGTTTCTACCAAAGCTTTGACTTTAGCCTGTGCTAAAAATGGTTTGCCAATCTGAATTTGATCGCCCTCGGCTGTTAATAAAATCTGTGCTATATCAATTGACTGTCCGTCTTCGTGTGCTAATTTTTCCACCTTTAGTTCTTGGCCCTCGGTGACGATATATTGTTTGCCACCTGTTTTAATCACTGCAATTTTTGTCATATTAATTAATTCTTAATAAACTCCTTTGGGCCCGCAAAAACTGCTTTTTTAAACAGTTTTATACATTTACCGCTAAAAAAGCTCTGTTTCGGGCTTTGGGATAATTAGTTATTGTGCTTATAATTAAGTTAAATATTACCTTTTTTGCAAATTTATGTCAACTTTTGTGCCTGATTTTATGTTATACTTTTGGCACAAACCAGCATTAATCTCCAATACATAATTAACCGGCTCTGGCGAGCTTAAGCGCGTCACTTTATTATTGGTTGTCAGTTGAACGTTTTGCGCGCAGTCACTCACAATATTATCTTTGATCCAAACGATATCCAACGGAAAAAGCATCTCATTCATCCAAAAATTTCTAATTAAATAATTTTGAAAAATAAAGAGCATACCACTGTCTAGAGCTAAACTTTCGCGATTTGATAAGCCTTGGGCTTGTGTTTTAGCGTCAGCGGCGATTTCCAAATTAAAAATTTTATCATTAACTTTTAAATAAGGCGCAAATAGCAAGTCCTGTTGTTTATCATTAACTGCCGGCAAATGATTGTCGATATTGTTGTTAGTTATTAAATTGCTGTTTGAATTCTGCTGCTCTAAAACTTCAGTTGTATTATCAAATGTACAGCCGCTTAAAAGGCTAACACTGATAATAATTATCAAGCCTAAAACAAATTTCATAAACTAATAGTTATTTTTTTTAAAACGATAAATCAACCAATAAGCCAAAATTATTGTGATAACCACAACAAATAAAAATGCCCAGACTTTATACTGGCTTTGTAAAAAAAGAGTCGATGAACCGAAGATCAAGGTTAAAACATATAAAAATAAAACGGCATGTTTGTGACTAAAACCAGCGTCAAGTAAACGAAAATGTAGGTGCTTGCGATCAGCTTGATAGACGTGCTGCCCCTTAAGCAATCTCCGCATTACTACCCAGACAACATCTAGAATCGGTAACCCCATAATTAGCAAGGCGGTAGCGATTTTACCGCCAGAAATAATGGCCAGTACTCCAAGCATAAAACCAATAAAAGTCCCCCCGCCCTCACCTAAAAAAATACGAGCCGGGTGAAAATTATATCTTAAAAAACCAAGCAACGAACCGACTAATATTAAACATAAAACAGAGGTGGCACTCAACGGCACATCCCAAAAAAGAGAAACGAAAAAAAGGATTACAGCTCCGATAGCGCCGATGCCTGCGACTAGTCCGTCTAAGCCATCTAAAAATTTAGTCGTATAAATCATACCTAATATCCAGAGAAAAGAAAAAAACGCACCAAAAGAAAAAACTTTTAAATCAACCCACTCAAAATAAAATAAGGCGCGACCGTAAGGCCCACTACCAGCTAAAAAAGGATTGGTTATATATTTAACTGCCACCCCACTGATAATAACTGTTAGTGTAGCTAAAACTGGAAAAATAAAAGATTTTGATGGTGGCAAATGATAACGATCATCATAATAACCGCCAATTATTAAAATTAAACCACCAAGTAATAAACCAATTATCTGACTGTTCTTAATAACACCATCATTTAGCCAACCAAAAAAATAAGCCAATCCCAGACTAATAACAAAGGACGAATAAATTGCCACGCCACCTAAAAGCGGTGTTGGTGCAACGTGTATTTTTCTAACTTTCAGCGGATCTGGTAAATCAAGAATGCCTATTTTAAAGGTTAATTTAATAATCAACGGTGTTAAAATCAAGGATAGAAAACAGGAAAAAACCAGTGGTAAGAGATAAATTATCAAATCATTAATAACCATAAACTCAGATTTTGATATTTTTTAGATAATTATCTAAAATTATTTGCGCCGCTAACTCATCAAGATTACGGGCGCCTTTCTGACTTAAACGCTTAGCCTCTACAGTCGTGTACCGCTCATCCTGAACTTCAACCTTTAAATGTAATTTCCTTTCAAGTTCCTGAGCAAATAAAAAGACCTTCTGGCCCATGCGACTAACATCACCAGCGAGATTAAGCGGCATACCAATAACTATCCGCTCAACATTTTCTATCCGGCAAATATTATTAATATCTTCTAAAGCTTTTTTTTCATATTTGGCGCTGTGATAACGTCTGCTAATTGTGCCATAAGGAAAAGAAATTTTTTTATCGTCATCACTTAAAGCAAGTCCGATATTTTTGGTGCCATAATCTACGGCAAGAATTTTTGACATAAAAAAGTAATAAAAACACAACTTAAAAAAATGTTAACCTGACGTACTAAATTTCCACATAAATATAAACTATTAAGATTTTAAATTTTTAAGATATGCTTCTATAAACTTATCTAATTTGCCATTTAAAACCTCTTCCACATCCTGCGTCTCGTATTCAGTCCGATGATCTTTAACCATTTTATAGGGTTGCAGCACATAAGAACGAATCTGATTGCCCCAGGCGGCCTCACTGAATTCTCCCTTTATTTTTTTCTTTTCTTCCTCCTGTTCAGCTTCCAGATAACTCTTAATACGGGATATCAAAATTTTCATAGCAATTGTCTTGTTTTGAAACTGCGAACGTTCATTTTGACAAGTAACAACAATCCCAGTCGGCTTATGTTTAATTCTCACTGCCGAATCTGTTGTATTAACACTCTGACCTCCATGACCCGATGAACGATAAGTATCAATTTCCAAATCTTCCTCTTTTATATCAATATTTAAATCATCCTCAATTATTGGCAAAACTTCAACTAATGCAAATGAAGTATGGCGCATTTTTTCCGCGTCAAAAGGTGAAATTCTCACTAAACGATGAACTCCGGCTTCTGCTTTTAGATAACCATAAGCATAATGACCATTAACCTCAAAAGTTACGCTCTTCAAGCCGGCTTCCTGCCCGATCTGACGGTCAATAATCTTAACTGAAAACTTCCTGCGCTCACAATAACGCAAATACATCCGCTCAAGCATTTCTGTCCAATCCTGTGCATCAGTACCGCCCGTGCCAGCATGAATAGCCACAATGGCATTATTTTGATCATACTTTTGAGCCAGCAAGATTTTTAGTTCAAAAATCTGATAGTGATCAGCAATCTCTTTAAACTTTTTTTTAACTTCTACTATCAATTGTTCGTCATTTTCATTTAATGCTGAAGCAAATTCCAAAAGATCATTCGTTTTAGTTATCAGATCTTCAAAACTATTTATATCCTCTTGTAAACGAGCTATCTGCTGATTAACTGACTTGGCATGCTCGCGCTGCTGCCAAAAATTAGGTACTTGCTGTTCTTGCACTAATTCTGTTAAAACTTTCTTTTTATCCGCCAACTGCCATAGTTTAGCGCTTTCCTTGATCCGTCTATTAAATTCCTGAAGATCTTTGAATATATCCAACATAAATTTAAACTTTTGTTAAAATTTCGCAGCCTTTTTTTGTAATCAATAAGGTATGCTCAAAATGAGCGCAGAGTGAACCATCGGCCATCTCAATAACATGATCATTAGTGCTTTCTTTTATAGCCCAATGACCAGCACTGACCATTGGTTCGACCGCAATAGTCATATTTTCTTTAAATTCAGCACCGGTGCCCGGTCGACCATAATTAGGAATGCGGGGATCTTCATGAACCATCAAGCCAACCCCGTGTCCAACTAAATCACGAACTACTGAAAAACCTTGACGCTCCACATAACTCTGAATTAGTGCGCCTAAATCACCAGTTTTTCTGCCGGGTTTAATAATTCTAATGCCTAAAATTAATGCTTTTTCCGTAACCTGTAACAACTTCCTGACTTCCGGTGTAATTCGACCGATAGGAACAGTCACTGCCATATCTGTGCATAAACCCTTTTCCGCTGGATAACGCATGCCAATATCAATGGTTAAAATATCGCCATTTTGCAAAATACGCGCCGGTATTGCGGGCGCGTGAACCAATTGGGTATTCAAACAAGTACATAAAGTAGTAGGAAAATTATTATAACCCTTAAATGAAGGCGCTCCTCCAGCTCTAATAATTAGGCTTTCGGCTAGGCTATCTAACTCCTTTGTATTAACACCAGCCTTGGCCCGATTAATAACAATTTTTAAAATACGGGCGAGTAAACGCCCGCCTTGTCGCATTATTTCAATTTCCTGAGAATTCTTTATAATAACCATAATTATGCACCGATTATTGCTAGAATATCTGCGAAGACACCAGTAATTGATTGTTCACCATTAATAACATGAAGAATATTTTGCTCACGATAATAGTTTAAAATTGGTTCTGTATCTTGATGATAAATTTTTAAACGAGTTTTTACAGCTTCTTCCTTTTCATCAGAACGAATAATTAATTCACTGCCATCGATATCACAAACATTTTCTACTTGAGGCGGGTTAGCCACTAAACTATAAACCTTCTGGCACTTAGGACAAGTACGCCGACTGCTAATTCTTTTTAAAGCCTCTTGATCACTAATCTTAATTTCAAAGACGAAATCTAACTTAAGTAAGGTTGATAAAAATTTGGCCTGATTTAAATTCCTGGGGTAACCCTCAAGAACTATTCCCTGTGTTGAACCTTGCTGCTGCAAACACTCCATAATAATTTGGTTGGGAATTTCGTCTGGCACCAACAAACCTTGCTCCATAAAAGATTTAGCTTTTAATCCAAGCTCACTATTTTTTTTTAGTTCTTCGCGAAAAATATTTCCCGTAGAAATATGAACTAGATTTAACTCTTTGGCCAAAAGAGAACTCTGAGTGCCTTTGCCCGATGCCTGAGCGCCAATTATTAAAACCCTTAAATTTTTAGACATAAAAATCATTTAAAAACATCCTTTATTATTTTTTTGTCTACTGTTGATAATCCTTTATCTAAATTTAATTTTTTTACTACTTTAGTTTTTTGCCAATTTTTTTTAACTTCATAGCCGGCAACTTGATGAGCTGTCTCGAGTATTCTCCGACGTTCATCAGCTGTTAAATACTGACTATGCTCGTATAATTTCTTCTTCAAATAATCTTGAGTTAATTTTGGTTTAGGTTCGACGGTACTTATTTTTTTTAAGCCGCCTGAACTTGAACCAAAAAAAGCACGCCAACCACTTGATTTTGCGGGCTCGCTTGTTCTAATCATTGGTCTCTCAAGAGAGCCTTTAGCCGAGGAACCAAAAAAACTTTTAAAAATGCTGGCTCTTTTTTCACCAATTGAACTTGCTGGTTGACTTGGGTCTTTACGACCGATATTATTAGAAATTGGTTGATTCATAACAGTTTTTATTATAGCTGAAATAAAGTTTTTTTTCAAACAAAAAAACAGGACCTTTTTATATCCTGTCTAAAAATAAAATTTTATAATCCTTCGTAATCACGCATTACTAGCTGCGAATCAATCTGCCTAACTGTTTCCAGAACTACAGAAACAACGATCAAAAGAGAGGCACCCGATATGGTCATTGTCGTCACATTAGTAATGGCTTGAATGATTAAAGGCAAAATAGCTACCAAACCCAATGACACGGCGCCAGCCAACATAATTCGATTAGAAACCTTGCCTAAATAATCAGCAGTCTGACTACCAGGTCTAATTCCGGGCACAAAGCCACCCTGTTTTTGTAAATTATCGGCAATTTGTTGCGGATGAAAAATAACAGCCGTGTAAAAATAAGTAAAGCCAAAAACAAAAACAAAATAGATAATACCATAAAAAACTTGATTCTGAAATAAATCAATCACAAACTGAGAGGATCTGGCAATAAACGAAGAATTGGCATTTAAAAATAATCGAGCAATTAACGGCGGGAACATAATGATAGCAATGGCAAAAATAATGGGAATCATGCCAGCCTGATTGACACGTAATGGCAGATGCGTGTCCATACCGCCATACATCCTAATGCCACGCACGCGCTTGGCGTAAGAGATTGGTATATTGCGCTGGGCTTCAGTGATAACAACTACGCCCGCAATCGTCACCAGGGCGATCACTAAAAAAGTGAGCAGATTAATAAACTGAGAAGTGTTAAAAACCATCAAAGTTCTAGCAACAGATGAAGGAATACCTGTCACAATGCCGGCTAAAATTATTAAGGAAATGCCATTACCAACTTTCTTTTCAGTAATTAACTCTCCGAGCCACATCAAAAACATAGTGCCAGCGGCCAAAACTGTCAGTGTAGCAAAAAAATTAAAAAATGATAAATCTTTTATAACTGACTGGGCTGACTGATTAAGTAGTTTAATAACACCAAAACCCTGTAAATAGGCAAGAGGCACAGTTAAAATCCTAGTGTATTGATTAATACGTCGACGACCAGACTCCCCATCCTTAGAAATTTCTTCTAAAGCAGGAATAATCATGGTCAACAATTGAAGAATAATCGAGGCGGTTATATAAGGACCAATACCAAGAGCAACAATTGAAAAATTTTCCATGCCGCCGCCAGAAAATAAATTTAATAAACCTAAAAATTGATTTGACGCAAAAAAATCTTTCAACGCTTGTGCATCAACACCAGGTACTGGGACTTGAGCTGCTAGACGAAAAATTGCCAATAATCCTAAAACAAATAATATATTACGCCGCAAATCATGATCTTTCCAAATCTGATGGATTTTATTAATAAATCTCATAAGTTTATAGTTATTTAAAAAAGCAGCTAATTATTTGATTGAACCACCGACTTTTTCAATTTTTTCTTTAGCACTTAAAGAAAAAGTACAGCCTGTCACATTAACTTTAACGGCTAATTCACCATCACCAAGAATTTTGACTCCATTAATAGAGCCGTCAATTAATTTTTTCTCCATTAAAATACGAGGATTAATTACATCACCATCTTTAAAATTCTTATTTAAATCACCAATATTCAAAATTATTGGTCTTGGTCGGCGGGACTTGAAACCTCGTAGCTTTGGAGTCTGCTCCATTAATTTCCTTAGACCCATTCTTTTAAGATTTTTTCTGCCGCCGGAACGCGCTCGCTGTCCTTTTGAGCCGCGACCAGAATAGGTTCCACGCTTACCACCTCGGCCGACAATAATTTTTTTTCTCTTTGAGCCGGGTGCTGGTTTAATTGTATGAAGTGAAAGAGTCATAAATAGTGCTTATTAAACTAAGATTTTTTCAGAGCCTGTTTTTTAATATTTTTCAGCTTGCTTAGTGCTTGAAAAGTCGCAATAACATTATTAATTTTATTTTTTGAACCATAAGTTTTAGCCATAATATTTTTTATGCCTGACATTTCCAAAACAATTCTGACAGCACCACCAGCAATAATTCCCCGCCCTTTAGGAGCTGGTCTTAATAATATTCTAGCTGCTTTAAATTTAACTCTTAGTTCATGAGGTATAGTTTCTAGATCGGTATTAATTTTTATCAAATTTTTTCTTGCAGCCTCTAAAGACTTGTTCATAGCGATGGAAACATCAGCACCTTTTTTTATTCCAAAACCAATATTGCCTTTTTTATCACCAATTACTAAACAGGCGCGAAAACGCATTCTTTTTCCGCCGGCAACAACTCTGGTAACACGAGCCAAGTCGACTAACTTTTGTTCAAACTCGCTTTTTTCTTCGCGATGTGCTTCTTTTTTTCTAAAATTTTTTGCCATAATAAATGAGATATTTTTTAAAATATTAAAATTTTATGCCACCAGCACGTGCCCCGTCGGCAACTGCTTTAACCCGACCATGATAACGAAAATAATTGCGATCAAAAACACACTCTTTTATTCCTGCTCGCTCCGCTTTTTCTGCTAATAACTTTCCGACCGCATATGCTTGCTTTACTTTAGTTGATAGCTGATTTTGATCACTTACTGCTTCCTTGCTAATTTCTTTTGAACTCGCGCTAACCAGTGTTTTACCAATACTATCGTCGATCAGCTGAGCATAAATAGCATCCAGACTACGATAAACACTTAAACGAATCTTTTTATGACCGCTTTTGGTAATCTGTTTAATAATTTTAGT
>CAYSSY010000027.1:0-14814 GCA_964434055.1 uncultured Gammaproteobacteria bacterium
GCCCCATAAGGGCTCTTTTTGTTTGACATTGAAATTCTAACTTGCTATAATTAAATATTATAACAAGTTGATATTTAAGCCCTTTCGGGCACCAAACATATGTTTCAAACAAAACGAAATAATCGCGTCGACGTCGCCGAGGAAAATATCCCGCGCCTAATCGCTTCGCTCAAGGAACAGGGCAAGCCCTTAATACTAACCGAGCAGGGGAGAGGCGTGGCCGCGATCGTGCCTTATACTGACCCGGAGACCTTATCCGAGAACACAGCGCACAAGAAGTTTTAATGTATGGTGAACAACGTCGACAAGCTCACAAACACGTGGCTCAAATCTTTTCATTCAGTCTGTACGGCCCGGAACTATCAGGCCGACTTGGGCCAGTTTTCGCAATGGTTAAAGAATAAGGATTTTCTGTCCGCGAAAGAACAGGATATTCGTAATTATATATTGGACCTGGAAGATCGGGGTTTATCCAAGCGTACGCGCAACCGACGGCTGGCCACCATCAGGTCTTTTTACGGCTGGCTGTGGGAAAACCATCACCTGAACAACAACCCTTCTGAGCGGATCCGGCTAGAGCGTTTAAGCGATAACGAAAAGAAAATCGACCCGCTCGATGAGCGGGTGGCCGTCAACTTGCTTTCTATTACCAAAACCGATACGATGACAGGGAAGAGGAATTACGCGATTTTGGACCTGCTTCTCGGCACGGGAATCCGCAGAGAAGAATTGGTTGGTTTGGATTTGAAAGATATTTATATTCCCCAGACGCGGGTGGCCACGATCACTGTCCGAAAGGGGAAAGGGGACAGGACTAGGATAATACCACTCGCCAAGCCGCAGAAAGAATCTTTAACTTCATGGTTAGAGGTCCGGTCTGATTACGCCGGCATCATCAAATCAGAAGCGGTTTTTATTACGCGCCTGGGCACCAGGCCCACGGGTGAATCAATTCGCCAACTGGTCAAAGCCAAATTGAAACAGTTAGGCATCGATGAGAAGGGGATAGCAGTTCATTCCTTAAGGCACCTATTTGCTTCAGCCTATAACGCCGCCAACCAAAATGACCTGGTTGGTCTGCAGGCGATTACCGGCCACGCCAACCTGGCCACCCTGGGGATTTACACACACCCAACGCTCAAGCGCACTCAAGAGAATCTTGAAAAAATGACACTCAATAAAAACAGATAATCCAATAGACCCATATGCAAAAAGAAGCCAAGGCAAGAATAAAAATCAATAAGCTGCTCGAGGACTCAGGGTGGCGGTTTGAGACTGACAAAAATGGACCTTACAATATTCAATTAGAGCCAGGGATTAAATATTCTGACCTTGGAGATAATTTTGAGCATGAGGTCCGGGGTTTCATAGACTTTCTATTGTTAGATAGAGATGGTCGCCCCTTGGTTGTGGTAGAAGCAAAAAGGGAATCGATTGATCCTCTCTCGGCCAAAGAACAAGCCAGAAACTATGCGCGCAACGCTGGCGCTCGTTTTATTATTTTATCCAATGGCAACATTCATTATTTTTGGGATACCAAGCACGGTAACCCAGAAACTATTTCTCGCTTCCCAACACAAGACTCTATTTCGCAATATGAAAAATATATTCCCAATCCAGGTGAGCTTGCAAATTCTTCCATTGACGAGAATTATATTATAGCCACACAAATGCCAAGCTATGGAACCGATCCTTCTTTTCAAAACCAATCAACTCGCGAAGACTTTTTAAAGAATAACAATCTAAAACAATTACGGCCGTATCAAGTTCAAGCTATCAAGGCTTTGCAAGACACAGCTAAAAATGGTGGCCAGCGGTTTCTTTTTGAAATGGCCACGGGTACGGGGAAAACACTTATTTCTGCAGCAGTAATTAAGCTTTTTCTTAAATCCGGCAATGCCCGGCGGGTACTTTTTTTGGTAGATCGTCTTGAACTCGAGGACCAAGCCCAAAAGGCTTTTGTAAAGTACTTGGGTAAAGACTATCATTCTATTATATATAAAGATAATCGTGATTCTTGGGCCAATGCAAGTATTGTGGTGTCCACTATACAGACCTTTTTATCAGGAGATCGTTATAAAAAGGAATTTTCGCCTACTGATTTTGAACTAATTATCTCTGATGAAGCCCACCGCTCTATCGGAGGTAACTCACGCGCGGTTTTTGAATATTTTGTTGGATACAAATTAGGATTAACGGCAACACCCAAAAATTATTTGCGTGGATTTGACGCCGAAGGCGCCAATAGCCAGAGAGAGTATGAGCGTCGACTCTTGATTGACACTTATAAAACATTCGGCTGTGAACCGGGACAACCCACTTTTTCCTATGATTTAGAAAAAGGAGCTACTGAAGGCTATCTCATTAAGCCTACTCTTGTTGACGCCCGCACCCAAATTACTACTCAGCTGCTTTCTGATAAAGGTTATGCTGTGCATACTGTCACCGAAAGAGGAGAATCGATCGAAGAGACTTTCAATGAGCGTCACTACGAGCGTAAAATATTTAACGAAGAAACTAATATAGCTATGTGCAAAGCGCTAATTGATAATGGCCTTTATGACCCGTTAGCCAAAACCCAGGGGTTAGCGCTATTTGGAAAAACAATTGTCTTTGCTGTATCTCAAAAGCATGCCGCTCGGCTAACTAATATCCTGAACAAAATCGCTTTTGAAAAATGGCCAGAACATTACAGCGAATCCAACTTCGCCATGCAGGTGTCTTCGCAGGTACAAAACACCCAACAAATGACAATCAACTTTGCCAACAATCGACTCGGAGGACAGGTCGATAGGCCGGCCGGCTACGAATCAAGCAAAACGCGGGTGGCCGTGACAGTTAGTATGATGACCACCGGCTACGATTGTCAGGATTTACTAAATATTGCTTTGATGCGGCCAGTGTTTTCACCAACCGACTTTGTACAGATCAAAGGGCGGGGGACTCGAAAATGGACATTCGAATATAATGATTACGAGAATGATGCCATTGCGATCGCAAAAGATAAATTCAAGTTCTTTGATTTTTTTGCGACTTGCGAATATTTTGAAAAAGACTTTGATTACGACGAGAAAATAAAACTACCTACGACCAGAGGTCAGAAAATTGCCGAGCCACCACCACCTATTTATACTGACCCCAATACTGGTGAGCCTGTAAATCAACAAGGCCCGATTGATCTGGCGACTGATGATGAGCTCGCCACGCTGACCGAGTCCCCTGGGGGTGTAATCATGCGTATTGACCGCGAAGGTTTTAAACGCGCGGTAGCTGAAGATGTTTTGGGAAACGAGAAGTTAAAAAATATGTGGGAAAACGGAGACACACAGGAAGCTGAGGATTTTGTGAAAAAGGAAGTTTTTGATAAGCCGAAACACTACTTAAATCTTGAGAAAATTAGAAAAATATTTGGTATAGATCGCCGTGTTACCATTAAAGAATTTTTACAAGTCGTTTTTGGAGACAAAGAAACCTTTGAAATGAAGGACGATCTTTTAGAATCCGAATGGGGCAAGTTTGTAGATATTTATCACATTGATCAAACCTACTTTCAGCCGGCTAAAAACTTTTTTAAGGCATATATTGTAGATGAAGAAGTTCGCGATATAGTGAAAACACGACAGTTGGCGCGTTTCCACCATTGTGCCGCATTTGATTTTGCAGATTACCAAAAGCTAAACGGTTACAAAACAATAGTACCTCAATATATTAATGATTATGTCTATTATCTAACGAATTTATAACTTATGAATACTGAAACTAAACGACACATCGATGCCGCCAGACAGGTTTTGGTGGGTGTTGTACCTAATCCAGCCTCACAGATTGACCAAATCACCAATGCGCTAATTTATAAATTTATGGACGATATGGACCAGGAGTCCATTAAGGCTGGCGGTGAACCCACATTTTTTATCGGCGGCCTGCAGCCTTATGCTTGGACCAGACTTATGGATCCACGCATGGGCAACCAAGAACGTATGAATCTGTATTCTGAGGCTCTTGCCAAATTTTCTCAGGCAAAACAATTGCCTGAGCTTTTCCGCGGAATATTCAAGTCTGCTTTTTTGCCATACCGCTCACCCGAAACACTTGGTCTTTTCCTCAAAGAAATTGATTACTTTGATTATTCCCATCCCGAGGAATTGGGTAATGCTTATGAGTATCTCCTTTCGATTATGTCATCCCAAGGTGACGCCGGTCAATTCCGCACCCCTCGGCACATCATTGACTTTATTGTGGCAGTTGTGAACCCAACAAAAAATGATAAAGTGCTGGATCCAGCATGTGGCACTGGGGGCTTTTTGGTGAGTTCATACCGGCATATTTTGGTACAGCATGATGGCAAGAATGACCCAAACCGCAAAGAAAAGCCGCTTACACCAGATGAGCGTAAAAGATTGATGTCGAATTTCGAAGGATACGACATAGATCCTGGCATGGCTCGCATTGCACAGGTCAATATGTATTTGCACCAATTTAAGAATCCTAAGATTTATCAGTATGACACTCTATCAAGCGATGAGCGCTGGAATGATAAATTTGATGTAATTCTTGCCAATCCACCATTTATGTCTCCGAAAGGCGGGATTAGGCCGCATAACAAATTCAGTATACAATCAAGCCGAAGCGAAGTTCTTTTCGTGGATTATATTATGAATCATTTGCGACCGAAGGGTCGCGCCGGTATTATAGTGCCAGAGGGCATTATTTTTCAATCTGGAACTGCGTATAAACAACTACGAAAAAACCTTATTGAAGATGGTCTTTATGCCGTGGTCTCTTTGCCAAGTGGTGTGTTTAATCCTTATGCCGGAGTTAAGACTAGTATTTTATTATTTGATAATGAGTTAACAGCGAAAGTACGGGAAATGCTTTTTATAAAAATTGAAAACGATGGCTTTGATCTGGGCGCTCAAAGAAAGCAGATAAATAAAAACGATTTACCAATAGCTTTGGACATTCTCATTAATTGGCGAAAAGGCAAAAAAACAGAAAGTAGGCTTTCGGCCTACGTAGAGAAATCCAAAATCTTTGAAACGGGTGATTTTAATCTTTCAGGCGATCGATATCGCATATCAAATAATTATACTAACACTAAATGGCCAATGGTGGAGTTGGGATCTGTATTCCAAATAGAAGGTGGTGGTACACCAGACTCTAAAAATCCAAATTACTGGAATGGTTCTATAAAGTGGGCAACTTTAGTTGATATTCCTAAAACAGTTCAAATTATCAACAAAACCGAGCGTACCATTACTGAAAACGGATTAAAGAATTCTTCGGCAAAATTATTGCCAAGAGGCACAATTATAGTGTCCAGCCGTGCAACAATTGGAAGGATAGCCGTTGCTGGTGAAGAAATGGCTACCAATCAAGGCTTTAAAAACATCATCGTTGGTGATACAGCCAGTCCTTTATTCGTTGCATATATGCTAAGTAATCTAATTGATGAGATGGATTCGATGGCTTCTGGCGGAACCTTCAAAGAAATATCAAAAAGCAATTTTTCTAAACTTAAAATTCCACTCCCCCCCCTTGAGATACAAGAGAAGATTGTCTCGGAAATTAATAATTATAACACTAACATCGAATCTGCCAAAAATCTTATTGAAAAGTTTCAGCAAAAAATTGAACAAAAAATTAAGTCAATTTACGGATAAAGCCCAATCTCATGAAAACAACAACTAGCCCCGCTTCTTATAACAATCCCTTCTCGCAAGGATCAATTTGGAGAAAGTGGGATTTACATTTCCACACCCCAAGCTCTTATGATTATCAAGACAAGTCGATTACCAATCAAACGCTTATTAATACTTTGCTCAAAAACGATATATCGGCCGTTGCAATTACAGACCATCACACAATTAATATTGAGCGCTACAACGAATTATATCTGCTTGGTCAACAAAAAGATATTTTTGTTCTTCCCGGGATTGAGCTAGTTACAGACAAAGGGGGACAAGACTCTATTCACATTATAGGTGTTTTTCCACCAGAAGGGATAGGCTCTAATTGGGATAAAATTAAAGGCACCTTAAACCTAACCCAGGGTGACATCAGTAAAAAGGGCGCACAGTCAATTTATGTTAATCTTGAAAAGGCGTGTGATTTAATACATAAACTTGGTGGATTAGTTTCAATTCATGCCGGCAAAAAGACCAATTCGATTGAAAATATAACCAATGCACTATCCTACAAGATGGCCCTAAAAATAGACATTTTAGAACATATTGATATCTTCGAAGTGGGTAGAATAGATGATATTAAAAACTATAAAGAAAATGTTTATCCTAATATCCCTAAAAATCCGCCAATGATCCTTTGTTCTGATAATCACAATGCCAATAGTTATTATCCTAAAGCGGCTTTATGGATTAAGGCGGATCCGACTTTCAGCGGTTTAAAACAAATAATCTTTGAACCAGAATCTGGCGCTAGGACTTTTGTAGGCGAAGAACCAGAAATTATTGCTAAAGTTAAAAACAACAAAACTAAATACATTCGCAGTTTAAGCATTAATCAACACTCTGGATACAAAGAAAGTACGCGGGGTATTTGGTTTAAAGATGTGAATATTGATCTCAATAAGGGACTCATCGCTATTATTGGCAATAAGGGAGATGGCAAAAGCGCAATAGCTGATATTCTGGGCCTACTTTCGGATTCTAAAAACAGTTTATATTTTTCATTTTTAAACAGAGATAAGTTCATAAAAGGTGGGTTGGCGGCCAATTTTGTTGCCAAACTTACTTGGGAAGATAAAAACTCCGTTTTGAGAATCTTAAATCATACTATTGATTCAAGCAGTGTAGAAAAATGTAAATATTTACCTCAACAATATTTTGAAAAATTATGTAATGAAATTGATAAAAGTAATAGCTTTCAGGAGGAACTAGAGCACGTTGTGTTTAATCACCTAAAGGAAGAGGATAGGCTTGGTTGCACATCCTTTAAGAAATTAATTGAGAAAAAGTCGGGTATAATAAAATCAAGCGTTAGTCGCTTAATTGATAATTTAATAAAAATTAATGTTGAGATCGTCGACTTAGAAAAAAAAAGGAATCCAAAATACATTAATGAGGTTAAGAATAAAATAGAACAAAAAGTATCTGAAATTAGCGCTTTAACAAAGCCAACAGAAGTAGCAAATCCCCAAGATGATGAATCTCTTGCTAAAAAGCACGAGGAAACAATTAATAAAATTACTAGCATTTCTCGCACCATTGAGCTATTAGAGAGAGCCATTACTAGGACTAAGAACAAAATTATTGATTTAAATAAAACCATTGAACAACTGAATAGCGTCAAAGCTATTATTCTACAAAAAGAAGAGGAGTTCAACGTTTTTAAAGAAACTTGGAAAAGCACCCTCCTGATGACAAACATTGATATTGATGAAATATTTATCTTTCAAACAAATCACAAGCCAATTGATAATAAATTAATAGAATTACAAAATAGATTGACAAAACTAAGACCTTTTCTCTTTACTCAACAAGAAATGAATAAGCTACAACCCAAGCAATCAAGCCTATTAATAAAGTTAGATGAGAAGAAAAAAGAAAAAACGGCATTCCAAGATGGGCTTGATGAACCTGCGAAACTTTACCAAAAGTATCTTGAAACTTATCGACAGTGGGAACGAGACAAAGTTAATTTGGAAGGCTCAAAGTCGCAGCCTGAAACTTTGCTTTATTTAAAAGAAGAAATAAGATTTGTGGAAAACGACCTAGCAACTGAAATCAATAATAAAAGAAAAAATCGTGAAGAAATACTTCTGCAAATTTTTCGTAAGAAAAAAGAGATCATTGATATTTATAATTTGATTAAAGCTTCGGTTGATCAAATAATAAGTGAAAACGCTTCCTTGTTATTAGAGTACTCCATTGGAGTTAAAGCAGGCTTTGGCCTTGATCCGAGTTTTTATAGTTTATTTTTTCGATTTATTAATCAAAACGTTAAAGGAACTTTCCGCGGAATAGCAGAAGGGGAAATGAAATTAAAAGACCTTTTCAATGGTAAAAATTTAAACAGCGAGAAGGATATTGTTTCAATATTATCAACAATTATCAAATACTTTGAGGAGGACCAGCGCGAAGAGGCTGCTTCTGAAACCGAACACCAGAAACTTAGATATATTGATAATCAAATCGCTGAGTTGGAGTCTTTCTATTCTTTTCTTTTTGGACTAGATTACTTAAATGAAAATTATCAGTTACAACTCGATAAAAAGGATTTGAATGAGCTTTCTCCTGGTGAAAAAGGTGCCCTGCTGTTGACATTTTATTTAATGTTGGACAAAGATACCATTCCTTTAATAATAGACCAGCCTGAAGACAATTTAGATAATCAGAGTGTGGTTAAGATACTTGTTCCATTTATTAAAAAAGCCAAATCCAACAGACAAGTCATCATGGTGACCCATAATCCGAACCTAGCTGTTGTTGCTGACGCAGAACAAATTATTTATGTAAATATTAATAAAGAAAACCAACGAAACGAATTTAGTTTTAAATCCGGCTCTATTGAAAATCCTGAAATAAATCAATGTATCATTGATGTCCTTGAAGGAACTTGGCCAGCATTTGATAATCGCAGAATAAAATACATTCTCTCAAAGCAAACAATTCCTGTTTCATAAAAAGTATAAACTGTTTTAGGGGGGTGATTTTCGATGAAATCCAACCTATTATTTATAATAATATTGGCCCGTTCTATTCAGACGTTTTCCTAGGAGCTCAAAAAATCAGAAAAAATGATAATTCGTTGCGAGAAAAAGCATTTTGAGAACTTTCCAGGTGTGAATTTTAAAGCACCTGTTAGCAGTGTTAGTGATATAAATGTTTCTTGAATCTTAATAAATACTTTACGCCAATCCCCGGCTTTGTTCGGGGATTTTCTTGTCTCAACTTTAAGTTATTCAAAGGAGGATAAAAATGGCGTATCTAACAGAAACGATGTTAAAATCTGCACCCCAAATTAGGGTTTTAGAACAAAAACATCAAGAAGCTATCGCTTCAAAAGAATCTGCCAAAACGGCGTTTTTGTCACATAGCCATCTGGATAAAGACCTGGTTTTAGGCTTACAGCGCTACTTGGCGCAGTCTGGATATAAAATATATGTCGATTGGCAGGACGCCGGTATGCCTAGAATAACGAATAAAGAGACTGCAGTAAAAATTAAAGAGCGAATAAAAAATAATGACTATTTTTTAATGTTAGCCACAAAAAACGCCCTGCAGTCTAGGTGGGTCCCCTGGGAAGTTGGCGTCGCCGACAGTCTCAAGCCTTATGATAAATTATTAATAATTCCAATTGTTGTAGATGGCGAAGATTTCAAGGGGCGCGAGTATCTGTCTGTTTATAGAAGACTAGAATTTACAAATGGTAATTTATTAATTTTTCGGCCGGATTATTCGATAATTGATGATGGCTCGCTTCACAAATTTTTTAGTTGAAAGGAATCATTATGAAAAAAGAGAAACACCTTGAAATGATCCAAAATATAATTTCAAGGATGGCGGGTAACTCTTTTCTTTTAAAGGGGTGGAGTGTGATAATAATATCCGCTCTCTTTGCATTATCTGCCAAAGAATCAAATTCAAATTTAATAATTGTTGCGTATTTACCGGCTATTTCGTTTTGGATTTTAGATTCTTTTTTCCTATGGCAAGAACGGATGTATAGAAAGCTTTATGATTCAATAAGATCACGCGATGAATCAATGATTGATTTCTCCTTAGATGCGTATTCCTATAAAAAATCCGTTGATTCTTGGCTTCTAACTTGTTTTTCAAAAACCTTATTCATTTTTCATGGAACCATCTTGATAACTATTATTATAGTGACCATAATCTTAAAAGCTTATTGTCAGTAATTATTATTAGTCCATCTCAACAAATGATTAATGGCGGAGGCAGATGTTGAGCTACGGGCTGTAATATTTATGTTGAGTATCAAGCCGCGGCAACAATACATGCAAATAAAACAGTATGTATTGTAATATAATAAATAATGGGTAAAACCATGGACAAAGAAAATAATTTTGATGACCTAGAAAAAATAGTGGAAGAACATAATTTTTTAGTACTTTCCAAAGTATTTTTCGAACAAATTATTCAATTATTGTCAAGCTTGGCGGGTTTGTTTTTTCTTGCATATATCATGGGCTGGGTGAGAGTAAAAAGCTATTATTCTAAATTGGGCGCTGATTGGCTTTTAGATGATATTTCTACCTCGACCATGCTCTCTCACAGCATATATCCCCTTGCAATTTTAGCAACAACATTCATTCTCTATATTGTAAATACTGCTGATAAATATACAAATCTAGCAAAATTATTAAGAACATATAAACTCTCACTATTTATAGCTGCTACATTATCACTTCTAAGTCACTTGGTCGCTAATTTAAATAGATCTATTGTTTTTCAGTTACTTCTTGCAGGGGCATTTATTTTTTGGGCAATCGTTTCGGCAAGCGGCTTTTGTGTCCTGTTGCTTAGTTGGAAAAACAATAGATTAAAATGGAGCAGCTCCTTGGTTTGGGGCATTTTAGTACTATTGTTTTTCACACTATATCACCTTCCAAAGACCTTGGGAGAAAACGAAGCAGAAATTCAAATACAAAATCATGGCTCTTCCTTTGCCACTGTAATTTTACATAATTCCAAAGAGCCGGATTGGAAATTATTATTCACAAAAAATAATTTCCTTTATCTTATTAAATTTGATTCGCTCGGCAACGCTAGATTTAAAATAACTCCGTCGGAAAATATTGAACAGATATATAAAAATAAAAAATAGCTTTCTACTTTTTTACTTTAAATCATTGTTATTACCCCAATATCCATTAGGTTTTATTTATATTTTCGGCTCTGTCCATAATTATTATTATGTTAACATGGCCTGGCAGCTAACGCGCCTCTTCCCCTATTTCCCTCAAAAACCGCAATAGATAATTTAACCAAAAACAGCTTCACTTTTGACATGAGATCTCCCCAATCTTTTTTTGTGATTAATGCAATCGTCAACCATCGGTGCGATAGTGATTAACATTGTAATAAAATATGGGTACTTATAACGAGCCAATCCAACGGCAAATAAAATCATAAATACGCTATATGCTGAATAAAAATAAAAAAGGCTGCATTTAAGAACTATATGTTTTTTATTGTTTTTTTTATAATAATAGAATTGATATATCATACAAAATAAAATTATATAGTAATAGGTATGATGAATCGCATAAATTAAAATAAAACTCACCTTGAAAAACAGTGGTTCATTTTTAAAAATATTTATTGCTTTTTTTTGAAGTACCATTTTGCCTATAACTTGCAAATTCCAGAAATCAGTATGAGACAAAACATAAATTGACCAATCGTCCCACGCAAATACGTAAATCAACTTATTGGGGAATAAAGATAGCCATTTCCAGGGATTCTTTTTTACCCATTTAGCGGCTTGGTGATTCCAGAATTTTGCCTTCTCAAAATGCACGATATCCCCCTCGTTTTCTATGTGGCCAATTCTTCCCTTCTCAAATACTTTATTATTATAAGCTCCCGTTGCCTCGTCATTTGCTCCCATTATAAAATTAACCGCTCCAGTGTCCGGCATAAACAGAAATCGTCCATATGAGTGCTTTATTAATAGGCCGACGACCAACAATGTTATCACAATGCTAGCTACTATATAAACCATCTTCAATACATTTCTTTTGTTATTGTATATAAAAAAGATAGTCAAAAATGCCAAAAACAATGCAAATCCATTTGGTCTGATGCCGATCGTAAGCGCCAAAAACACACCGCTTAGTATCCCTGATTTGCTCCCCTCTTTTAAAAAGAAGTAAACACTTAAAAGACTAAAGACGCCAAATAGCAATTCAGTTAAATTTAGCAATACTAAACCCAAGCTGGGCAGATAACAGATATATAGTATTGCGACAATGTTTGCATAATTCTTATTATCAAACAACTGGAGGCTAATTGTATATAAAAGAATCAACTGGAGACAGTTTAGAATAATATTTAAAATTATAATGGCTTGCGACGAGGGCCAGATTTTTAGTAAGAGGATTAAAACGTTAATGAAGACGGGGGCGTTAATGTAGGGATCGTTGATATTTTGGGGGCCAGGATATAGCGTTTGGGCGTTTACACAGTCAAGCGCCGTTTCAAAGTATCTTAATGAATCATTATGAAATGGAACCTGACCAAATAAAAAATAAAATAGCTGAATAATAAAATAAACAAAGGCGCAAAGCTTAACCCATTTACTCATTATGGCGTTACCCCTAACCTCATAATGTCGTGATGCTATTAAATGTCTGTGACTATTTTATGCCGGTATCTTATAACGATAATTGGTCATTTATCACGAATTAAATTACAAGTACTATATACTAAAGGCAAGTTGTTTTTAATTATCCACTATAAGCTTACAGCCGAAAAAACTATTGTCTTCCTTACAAAAATAAAGTTAATAAAAATATTACCGCGTTGTATATAATCAAGGTTATGTTAACATGCCCAAAGAGCTTCCTCCCCAAACAGAAATACTATATAATGCCCTTTTATTAAAGCCTTGCTTTTGAGAATTTTATTTTCTATTTTGTGGGAAATCCCACTACACTGTTAAAAGGATTCTTTATGAAAACTACCACCACAATCAAAGAATATAGCGCCAAACTGGATAGCAAAAAAAGAATAACTATCCGGGGTGCTAAATTTGATCACTACAAGGTTCGGGAGTTAGAAAACGGAAAAATTGAGCTCAGCCCGCAAGCGCTGGTCGATGTCGACGCTATATCACCCAAAACCCTCAAAATGATCGATAAGTCCATGGCCAATTTTAAAAGTGGTATGGCTTCTAAGCCAATTGATCTTTCCGAATTCTAAACCAGCAGAAATGGATAATGGACTATAAGATTCGGTTGGGGATCCCCGAGGTGGAAAAGCTTTGGAATGATCTCTATGACAGATATAAACAAGCCCGCCTAGGGAAGAACGAATTAACCTTTTTTAAAAAATTCGGCAAAGCCCTCAAACTACTCTCAACTAATCCCAAACACAATAGCCTTAATTCACATGAAATTGATTCTTTATCACAAAAATATGGCTTTAAAATTTGGCAATCATATTTGGAAAATAATGTGCCGGCAGCTGGCAGGATTTTCTGGGCTTATGGTCCTAGTAAGGGCGAAATTACAATTTTAGGCATTGAACCACATCCTGAAGACAGCAAGCGCGGCGCTTACGGCCGGATAAAATTATCGTCATTTCCTAAAAACTCAAATTGATAAAACATTGCCGCGCCGTACATAGTTATTAGTATATTAACATGCGGCCATTTGCTTCCTCTATTTTAAAAAACCTCAGTTGTTATTTCTGAGGTTTTTTTGCTTCTATAGTCTTTGTTCCTTTTCCTTTGGTTGGCCAAAATTTTAACTCAGACACGATAAAAGCTAAATTTAAGAAAATAAGGAGTGGCGCGGTTAGCTCTAAAACCCTGGTATCTATATCTTTTTCAATAAAAATAATAAACAAAAGAATATATAATATCACAATGCCAATTAAAATTGCGGAGATCAAATTTCTCATAAAAATATTTAATCTAAATTGTTCTTTTAATATTTTAACACTTTTGCGAAAGCTCAACAATCTTATCCTTAACCACCATCGTGGCTTTACAATCGTCCTCGTTATAAAGTAGAATTCTCTCCAAAAGCTTATCATCTTTCTTCTCGATGTACTCATTAAACCACTGGATTGAAAGCGCGCCGGACGGGGTTTCGTCGCGCCAGGCAAAGCCTAAAAATTGGGCAATGGCTTTTACAGAATAACTACCCAGTGGCCAGTCGGTACTCTTGAGCACTATTTGATAAAGATCGATCACATTAGAATGTCCGAAAAATGATTCCAGCTCTTCTTCCGAAACGACCTCCGGATAGGCTTTCTGTATTTTCCGGTAAGTGCTTTTCTCGTGTTGGGAATAATAATAAACAGCAAAATCATCTTTGGGCAGCGATCGGATGTATTGCCAAAAACCAGTCCAAGCCCCTTTTTCTGCTTCTGGTGTAATATCCTTGGCGGTAAAATCTAAAAATCTTTCACCCTGGGGACCGCGCTCATAAACACCATGGAGATAAACGAATTCTCGGGTTGGATCGTCTTCGATATCGAAATAAAGCTCATAGGAAACACTGGGAAAACGAACTTTATCATAAATCACCGGCTGTTTGCTCACTTTATATATCTTGGCCCTGGTGACGATTCTATTTAACGTTGCTTCGCCAACGCCTTTAAGAAAACTTTTATCCTTTTTCTTTTTAGCCAGTAGTGTTTCCATATCCAAGGCGAGCAGCTCATCAATTTTATTCGTGCCAAGATCGTTTAAAAAAGCATCGCGTTTACTACGGCCGACATAAAAGAGGCCGGTCAGGTCATCATTGTCTTTAACCCATTTTTTACAGCTATCATACCAGGGACAGAGTTTGCAGGATCCGGCCATGGCCGGGGTGTTTTGTTTTTCATTGGTCATCAAAGCTTCAACATCAGCTTTGATGTTTTCGTATAATTGCCAGTAGGTGATGTTTTTGACTTTGCCGATAACTGAATTGAGGTCATAGAGAACTTCTCGTCCTTTAACATCGAGGATGAGCCCTTGCTTTTTATTTTCAAAACCCAATTGATTCAACACATCTATATAAAGGGCCAGCTGGACCGCATAATTTTCTTTAAGTTTTCCGTCTTCTGAATTTTCATCTTCACCATCAACCCCCATTCCGGACTTGATGTCCATTGG
>CAYSSY010000028.1:0-14421 GCA_964434055.1 uncultured Gammaproteobacteria bacterium
CAACCTTACTTTTTGTGCTTTATTCATCATCGCTAACTTTTTTCTTATAGCGCCGTTAGCTTTTACATGAGGGATTTCATAATTATCAACGATGGCTGAAAGATAAAGCCCAGTGCCGCCGACAATAATTGGTAAATGGTCGCGCTGGATAATATCTTTAATAGCTTTTAAAGTTAGTTTTTTAAATAAAGCGACATTAAACTTTTGATTAGGATTTAAAATATTAATCAAGTGGCATCTAATCTTAGTTTGTCGTTTGTTGTCAGTCGTTAGTTGATAGTCAATTAAATCTTTCCCCGTGCCAATATCCATTCCACAATAAACTTGGCGTGAATCGGCAGAGACAATTTCGCCCTTGAATTTTGCAGCCAGTTTAACGGCCAGCTTGGTTTTGCCTGTGGCTGTTGGACCGAGAATAACGATAATTTTTAATTTATTTATTTTTTGTAGGGTTGACATAAAGCTTTTTTTTTGCTAATCTTCAGTGATAACTCTTATTTTCTTTAACATTTTATTAGGAGGTGGAGGGGCATGGTTGAATTTAAAAAAATAAAAATCTACTTTGTTGACATAATTATCCCGATCGTTATTCTGGCACCATTCATGGAAGTTGTCGTGCCGGCGGTCGCTGTTTTTTTTGACAATTCTAATTGGTGGATCAAATTTTCCTTGGCTTTTATCTTAAGTTTAGGCCACAATGGTCTTATTTATTATCTCCTTAATTGGGAGTATAGCCAAGGCACCAACAGTCTGTCAAAAAAGATAGTTGACCGAGTCAGCACCAGTAGATTCAGGTTTTTGGTTTTTTTGCACCAGAGCAGCAAGGGTTTGTACAAATATTGGCTGCTTTTTATAATTAGTATTCTCGTTTTGAGATATGGCATCTTTCTGATTATAACCAGCAAGAAAGAGATTCTAATTAAAAAACCAACAAAGATTACTATTCCTTTACTGAGGTTAAAACTCGCTCTCTTTCTAAGTTATAAGCATGACAAGAGCCCATACGATTGGCCGAAAATTATTGGCATTATTATTCTGTTAATTGGTTTAATCGTTAAGGTTTTTGTCTATGTTAACTTCGGCGAGGGCGTATTCTCAATCATCAAAAAAGCATTTTTTTCATAAAGCGTCATTTCAGATGGCGCTTTTTTATTCCCAGATATTTTTTGACTGTTTGCGTGCGCGCCATTTGGCCAGCCAAGGTGCCGCCTTTTTTGGCTTTGATTCTCAGCTTGCGGTTAATTTCTGCCCGTTTTTCTTGCTTTATTTTAAGTTTTGACATAAGATGAAGTAAATATTTTTTCTTTTAAAAAAGGGGTATTTATGAAACTGTTACCAGATCGATTTAATAGTATTTTGATTGGCAATCAGCAGTCAGATGAATATTGTTCTCAGGTGAGGGATAGTTTAGCAGGAAATTGCACACAGTATTTATCAGATTTGCTAGCAGAGGTTCAAGAAACGGCGGATGTACTCGATCAACTTGTGGTTGAACTTGGTGAATCTGATGAGCATCGTTCTTTTTTAACCGCCTTAGCCAAACTTTTATCTCAAAATATTATTGAATTAAAGGTACCTGGAAAATATTGGATCCTCTACCTTAAGCCGGCAGTCGTTGTTAAGAGTATAATTGACAGTTTCCCATTTTTATTTAGTTCATTACCAGAGTCATTCGATCAATAACCATCAGCCAACGCCCCAGCGGCGTTTTTTATTTTACTAATTTACCCTGCAGATTCCAAGAGCCAACATTAGTTATCCGTGCCCTGACGAATTGACCAATTAAATTATCTGTCGTCTGTTGCCGGCCTGCCGGCGAGGCAGGTCTGTCGTCTGTTGCCGGCCTGCCGGCGAGGCAGGTCTGTCGTCAAAATTTTAACATGTTTCATGTGCCATGTGTGTCCAAGAGCATAACCATTTTTTATTGACTCAACCAAGACAGTAATAGTCTGACCAGTCATTTTTTTGTTATTTGCCAGAGCCGTCTTTTTGAGAATCTCATTTAAAATTTTTTCCCGGTGTTTCTTTTCATTTTGTTGTACGTCATCTTTGAATTTTGCAGCGGCTGTGCCAGCGCGGGCAGAATACTGAGCCAAGTAGGCCATGTCGAATTTTATTTTTTTCATAAAGCGGGCAGTATTTTCAAAGTCAGTCTTTGTTTCACCTGGGAAACCAACAATGATATCTGTTGATATACATATTCCAGTATTTGTTTTACGAATTTTTGAAACTAGTCTCTGATAATGTTGAGCCGTGTAATTCCGGTTCATGGCTTTGAGAATTTTGTTAGAACCGCTTTGAACCGGTAAATGGATATAAGGCATTAAGTGCGTGCATTCTTTAAAGCAGGCAATTAAATCTGATGACATATCTTTAGGGTGGGAAGTGACGAAAGATAACCAATAATCGCCCGGTAGAGCATCAATCATTTTTAGCAGTTCAGGGAATTTTATTGTTTTTTGTTTTTTGTTGGTAGTTTTTTGTTGACCGTTAAAGCTATTAACATTTTGACCAAGCAAGATTATTTCTTTATAACCTTTTCTGATGAGACTTTTTACCTCAGTCATTATTTCTTCGACTGGCCTAGAAACTTCTCGGTTGCGCGTATAGGGCACGACGCAGTAACTGCAAAAATTATTGCAGCCAGTCATGATAGGAACATAAGCAGAAAAAAACGAAGAATATTGCGGGGTGATGGAAAAATAATCGTTCTTCATCAACAGTTTCTCGTTCGTCATGAGTCGTTTGTCATAAGTCGTTTGTCGCAAGTCGTTTGTTGCCCGTTTTTTTTTGTTAATTACTGATTGAATAATCATTGGCCAGTTTGCCAAATCTTTAATATCTAAAATTAAGCCAACTTTTGACGCCAGCTTTTTTTTATCAGCTTCAAGAATGCAGCCTGTAATAATAGTAAAGGTCTTTTTATTATTTGTTATTTGTTTTTTGTTTTTTGCTATTGCCCCCCAGACCCGATCTACAGCCGATTGTCTAACTGAACATAAATTAAAAATTAACAAATCGGCTGACTCTTGAGGAGTAGACTTTAATTTCAGTTGTTGTTCTAATACGGTTATGATTCTCTCAGAATCAGATTTATTCATTTGGCAGCCGAAGGTTGTTAGATGGTAAGTTTTCATATTGATATTTTAGCATCTTGAGCTAATTTAATAAAATTTTGTTTAATAAAAAAACACACGGGTTTTGCCCGTTGTGTTTTTGTTTTTGTTTTTGCACCCTGGTTAAATAGTATTTAACTTAAGTGTTTTTTTGAAAGAACAAGTGTCTTCATAAAGACATTTATTTAAATTAAAAAACCAAGCAGGCCGCGCTACCAACCACCAGAATTGCCAATAAACCAAAGAGGGTAATGAATGACTTGACTTTTGGATGTATTTCGAACGAATTTAAAGAAACGCGAGTATAATCAAAATATTCTGAGACTTCGTTGTTGTTTAACATAAGTAATTAGGAAATATCTTTGGAATAAAAAGCGCCGCCTTTTAGAAGTGGCGCTTACCTGTATTTATCTTAGCATATTTTTTAGGAAAAGTCAAACAAAAAAACAACTAACAGTTAGCAGTTCACAAAGCCCGCGAGAATTTGGTTTAATGGTGGTATGGTTGATTGTGCAAAATTGTGTAGGCACGGTAAAGCTGTTCCAGAAATAGTATTCGGGCCATTTCATGATTAAAAGTCAGCGGCGACAGACTTATGATTTCGTGTGCCTGTTTAAGCAGTTTATCAGCCAGACCATATGAGCCACCGATTACTATCATAACATTTTTTTTAAGCTGCCAGTTTCTTAATTTATTAGCTAATTCCTTTGAAGTATATAGAGAGCCTTTTTCATCCAGACAAATAATATAAGAATCAGTAGGCAGTCTTTTACTTATGAATAATGCTTCTTGTTCCGGATTTGATTCTTTTATGTTTTGTAGTTCTATTCTCAAGTATGATTTTAGGCGTTTTAAATATTCCATTTGCGCCGTTTGCCAAAAATGCTCTTTTGGCTTACCGACAAAAATAATTGTTAATTTCATATTTGTTGATTGTTTTTTGCTAAAATTTCCTTCAATTCGGCTAGGGTTTCTACTTTAATTAACTTGTTTCTGATTAGATTACTGTTGGGTTGGCTTTTAAAATACCAAATCAAGTGTTTTCTTAAAGGTATTAAATTATTGTTGTTTTTGAGAAATAATTGGGCATGATCAAGAATAATTTTTTTTAGGTCGACTTTGATAATTTTGCCTTTTTTTATTTCTTTAAATAACCACGGCCGGCCCAGAGCACCGCGGCCAATTCCCAATCCATCGGCACCAGTTTTAGTAAGCAGTTTTTGAGCGTCGACTAATGTATTGACACCACCATTAGCGATTACTATTTTGTCTGGCAGCAGTTCTTTTATTCTTTTTATCATGTCAAAATCAACAGTACCAGCCATACCCTGATTTAATGTGCGACCATGAACCATGACTGTTGTCCATGGTAGGTCTTTAATATAATCAATAAAATCTAAGGCAGTTGTATTTTTAACTTTGGATCTTATTTTGATGGAGACTGGCAGCTTGGTATTTTTTAAAACCGTCTCGACAATGTTTCGTGCGGTTTTTTTATTATCCATTAAGAGAGCGCCGGCGCCAGTTTTGGTGACTTTATGCGCTGGACAACCCAAATTAATATCAATACCCGCAAGTTTATGGGTCATCCCGTATTTGTTTCGGGATTTTGGAGATCCGTCGACAAGCTCAGGATGACATAAACAATTAATAACCTTTAGAGCCTTTGCAAATGATTCTGGGTTTGCACCAAATAATTGTATCACCACATTTTTTTCCTGAGGCAAAAATTTTAGCATGTCCAGTGTTTTTTGATTTTTCCGCCATAAACCTTCAACAGAAATCATTTCTGTATAAACAAGATCAGCACCACCATCAAGGCACACGATACGAAAAGCCGAATCTGTATAGCCCGCCATCGGTGCTAAAACTAGAACTGGTTTTTTATTGATCAAGTGATTTGACATAAGTGGTTATTAATATTAAGCTAATTTTATCTTAAATAACTCTTTTAAACAAATTCATAATTATTAGCCACGGGAGGAAAGTATGGTAAACCAATTGAAGATACAAAGGCAAGAAGCAGGGCTCAAGCAGTATGAACTGGCTTTTCTGCTCGGGTGCAGTGCTACCTACTTGTCTATGGTTGAAAACAACCGCGTTCAACCCAATGCGGATTTTAAGCGCAAAGCGGCCGAGATCTTCGGTGTGGCAGTGGCTGAACTTTTTCCTAAATAGGCTTTCCAAATAGCAATTAGATTTCATTTTTAAAAAAACAACAGGAACTTTCCTGTTTTTTTATTTACCGGGATTAATTAAGAGAGTTTTTGTTAGTTAATTTTTTGATATTTTTTGTCCGTCTTGTGTATCTTCAACTTTAAACCCTAAGACAGAGATTTTGTCGCGTAGCTCGTCAGACAGTTGCCAGTTTTTTTCCTGGCGCGCTTGTTTGCGCTCCGATATCAATTTTTTAATAGTAGCCGGTAAGTCAATTTTCTCTTTTTTGATTTTATTGAGTTGTAAACCCAGAACTTGATCAAAATCAATAATAGTAGCCAGTTTGTCGTTAGAAGAGAGTTTTGACTTTAATACTTCATAAACCACCGCCACGCCGCTCGGCACGTTAAAGTCATCGTTGATTTTATCTAAAAACTTATTTTTGAAATCTAAATTTACTTTGCCTTTCTTGGAACCCAGTTCACTCACTTGTTCTTTTAGACTTTGATAACCGCTTTGTGCCGCCGTTAGCGCTTCCCAGGTAAAGTTTTGTTTAGAACGGTAATGTGACTGCAAGAAAAAATATCTTAATGTCAGTGGTTCAAAGCCTTTTTCTTTGATTTCGCTTAAGGCATAACCAGTACCCTGCGATTTTGACATCTTTTGTCCGTTGACCATTAAGTGTTCATTGTGCAGCCAGTAGTGGACAAATTCCACGCCATTAGCAGCTTCACTTTGGGCGATCTCATTAGTGTGATGAACCGGAATATGCTCTATGCCGCCCATATGGATATCAATAGTTAGCCCGAGAAATTTTTTTGCCATAGCTGAACATTCAATTGCCCAGCCCGGAAAACCATTACCGTCTTCTGTTAAAGGTGATTTAAAAGGTGATGCCCAAAATTGCAAAGCATTTTTATGTTGGCCGGCTTTAAAAAACCAGAGTGCAAAATCGGCTGGATGTTTTTTTTGAGGATCTGATACTTCGCCCTTACCGGCTTCTTTGATATTTTTTTCTATTTTTTGTCTCGATAGTCTGGAATAGTTTTTTGCTTTTGAGACATCAAAATAAATAGCTAGCGGCGTGTTGTAAGCATAGCCGGTACTTAAAAGAGTTTGAACCATTGTTATTATCTCCGGAATTGTTTCTGTAGCTTTTGGTTTATAGTCAGCCGGACGCATATTTAACTCTTTGAGATCATCTTCAAAAATTTTAATATACTTTTGGGCAATTTGTTCTGGTTGCATATCATCTCTTTTGGCTGCTTTTTCCATTTTGTCTTCACCTTCGTCTTGATCAGAAGTCATGTGTCCGACATCAGTATAATTTCTGACTAAAGTTAATTTATATTTATTATATTGAAAGGTTCTGACGATTAAATCAGCCATGGCCATGCCGCGCATATTGCCGATGTGTTGCGTCCAGTAAACAGTCGGACCGCAGTGATATATTAAAACTTCTCCTTGTTTCAGGGGCTTAAAAGTTTCTTTTTTTTTCGATAAAGTATTGAAAATTTTTATGTCAGCCATAGTGTTCGCTTAAGATAATTCTAGCTAAAAAGTTAATTTTTGGCAATTAAGGTGTGAATCGGTGACTATTAAAATAAAAAATACCCAAGTTAAAGAGTATTTTAAAATTACCAGCTCTGCTGGTATCCCGCAGGCTTGCGGGATAATTGCGGAGCAATCAAATTAGAAATTTAAAATTGATTCAGAGCCATTTTCGTCTTCGGAAATAGCCGATCATTACGCCAGTTAAAATAATAAGAATTGTAATTACTAGCCAGAAATCTATTTGGTGGCCAAGGAGCGGCATGCCATTTACTGTGTTCATGGAAAAAATTGTTGCGACTAACGTTAATGGAAAAATAATAACCGAGAAAATAGTTAGAGTCTTAATAATATCACTCATTCTATTTGAGACCAAAGATTGATGTGTTTCATGAATAGCATTGATCGTTTCCTGATAATTTTCTAAGAAATCCCAGATGTCTTTGGTGTGGTTGACTAAGTTATTTAGATATAAATTTAATTGTTTTGAAGGGAAAAACCGACCGAGCTTATTAATCATTTTAGTAATAATACTTTTGTGAGCCTGCATTGTTTTTCTAAAGGTGACAATATTTCTTTTGGTCCTTAAAATTTCCATAATCACTCCCATTTTCCGTTCTGGTATTTTTAAGACTTCTTTTTCCACATTATCAATGTCTTGATTGATATGGTTAAGCATCGGAAAGCAGTAGTGGAGCAGATTATTGAGAATCTCAAAGAGCAATTTTTCTGGATTGCCATTCATAATCTTGTTTTTATACTCAGGATTTGTTTTTATTTTTTCCCAAAGATCATCAAGCGGTTTCAAAGAATCAGTATTTACTGTCACCAAAAAGTCTCGGCCGATGAAGAAATCAAGTTCTGAACCCCTAATGACCCGGTCTTGGCGATCATAATAAGGGAACTCCAGTATCATAAAAAGATAATCTGGATGCTCAATTAATTTTGGTCTTTGTAGTCCGGGTCGGCATTCATCAATATCACTTTCATCAAATCCAAATTTTTTCTTAATGACATTCAGCTGAGCTGTTTCATTCTTAGTGACATGTATCCAGGCTGTGTTGTTAATGTAAATTTCTGAAACGCCTTTTATTTTACTGAGCATGGTTTTTATTTAATATTGAAGACAAAGATAATAATTATATTTTAACATAAAAATCAACTAATTGCAAACATGCGCTGTGAGTGTTATAATTTTATCAGCAAAATATATGACTAATTTTTCCTCACCAAACAAAAAAGAGTCAACTATCGAGCCGCAATTGACAGAATTTTTAAAGCAGCCAGAACTTAAGGGTTCTGTGACTAAAACAGAGAGTGAATCAGTTCTTGAAACCTCAAGGGCAGCAGTTTCCAAACCAGAAAAAATATTAGAGGCTGTTACTGGCGGTGTTCAGAAGAATGTCACTCAGCAAGGATTAAATATGAAAACGGCGGGAGCATCTGATCCTGACTTAAAAAAAATAGAAGATGTTTTAGCTGAGGATTTGAGTGATGTTTATCTTGGTTTGGATGCTGCTCATCGTCGACTTTTTAAGGAAGAAGGCGAGCGTGCTTCAAATCAGATCAAAAATTTGTTTGATCGAGCTCAAGCAACAGCCAAGAAAGTATTAGATATCATTAAAAGATGGCTGATGATGATTCCCCATGTCAATAAGTTTTTTTTGGAACAAGAAGCTAAAATTAAAACCGATAAAATAATGAAAATTTCCACCCAGTTTAAGAATAAACAAAAGGAATAATAAAACTGTGAATAACGATCAAATTAATTTTTTTAATATTATCTTGACAGCATTTCCTTGGGAAGTAATTGGTTTAATATTCTTTGCTATTGCCTTGCCCTTTATTTTTATTTTTGGTATTCGCTATTATTTGCGGCATTCTAATAAATTACCCGCCGCTTTTCATAAGGTAATTTTGCTGGTTAGAGTGCCAAAAGAAGTGCACGAAGGTCAAGAGAAGAAAGATTTAACTAAAGAAATAATTCAGGGTGATATTTCGCCGGCTGAGGATTTGTTCGCCGCGATTGGCGGTTTAAAGAGCCCCAAAGGCTGGCGGACATTTCTCTGGGGCAGAGAAGACCATGTTTCTTTTGAAATTGTTTCTCATTTAGGTCAAATATCTTTCTATGTTGCTGTACCACAGTATTTAAAACAATATCTGGAACAACAAATCCACGGTCAATATCCACACGCTCAGATTAGTGAAGTTGAGGACTACAATATTTTTTCTTCGCAATGCTATATTAGTGGAGCTTGTTTAGTTTTTTCCAGAGCCATAATTTATCCCATCAAGACTTATCGTCAGCATGATTCTGATCCTCTAGACGCTGTTAATAATTCTTTATCAAAATTAAAGGGTGTTAATTCGGCCGCTATTCAATATGTTGTTAGAACAGCACCGCCTAAATGGCATCAATGGTCGAAAAAAGTTGTTCAGAGTGTTTATAAAGGCACTCCTTTGGCTAAGGCTGCTGCCACGGGTTTATTGGGCAGTCGTTTCAGTAGCGGTAGCGTGATTACAAAAGGTGTTGGAGAATTTTTTCGGGTTGGTTACAGTGGCAAAACAGAGGCTGAACGCAAGATGCAAAATTTGAAGAATACACCACCACAGCCCTATCGCCCTTCAGCTAGAGAAGAAGAAGCTCTCAAGGGCATAGAGGAAAAATCCTCAAAAGCCGGGCTTGAAGTTAATATCCGCATTATCGTTTCAAGCGATACTAAAGTTAATAGTCAGGTCATTCTGAATAATATCATTAATTCTTTTAGTCAGTACGGTATTTATGAATATGGCAATAAGTTTAGTTATCAGATAATCGGTAAGCCAGATAAGCTGATTCATGATTTTATCTATCGTAATTTTAGTGAAAAGAAAAAAATGCTTTTAAATACGGAAGAGTTGGCTTCTGTGTATCATTTTCCACTACCTTCCACAGAAACACCTAATATCAATTGGCTCGGGGCGCGCTCAGCACCGCCGCCAGCAAACATGCCAACTGAAGGTGTTATCTTAGGAACCAGTCTTTATCGAGGCGAGGAAGTAACTGTACGTTTAAAAACCGAGGACCGGCGGCGACACATGTATATTATTGGTATGACCGGCACGGGTAAGTCTGTATTAATGGAAGAGATGGCTAAACAGGATATCCGTGACGGCAAGGGTGTGTGTATTGTTGATCCACACGGTACTTTTGTAGAAAGTGTCTTGCCCTGTATTCCTAAAGAGAGAATAAACGATGTGATTTATTTTAATCCTTCAGATATCGAACGTCCCATGGGACTAAATATGCTTGAAGCTTCAAGCCAAGAAGAAATTGATTTTGCGACTCAAGAAATGATCCAGATTTTTTACAAATTAGTGACTGATCCACAAATGATTGGGCCGATGTTTGAGCATTATATGCGCAATGCTATGTTTCTTTTAATGAATGATCCAAACGATCCGGCGAGTTTGGTTGAATTGCCGCGCGTTTTTACAGACGATCAGTATCGGAAATATCGTTTGAAAAAAGAAAAGAATATTCTTGTTAAGGATTTCTGGGAGCGTGAATATGCTCAGTCGCAGCGGGGTTCATCTTCGGCTGATATGCTTTCTTATGTTATTTCTAAAGTCGGGCGCTTTATTGAAAATGAAATGATGCGCAATATCGTCGGCCAAGCTTCGTCTGGTTTTAATTTTCAAGAAGTCATGAATCAAGGCAAAATTCTGCTGATTAATCTTTCTAAAGGGCAGGTCGGCGAACTTAATAGCAATCTTTTAGGCTTAATTATTGTTTCCAAACTGCAGATGGCGGCGTTGGCGAGAGCTTCTTTGCCAGAAAGCGAGCGCAAAGATTTTTATCTTTATATTGATGAGTTTCAAAATTATGTGACCGATTCCATCTCCACAATTTTAGCTGAAGCTCGTAAGTATCGTTTAGATTTAATTATGGCTCATCAGTATGTTTCCCAGTTGGTCAAAGGACAAGACACTTCAGTGCGGGATGCTGTTTTTGGCAATGCCGGAACCATTGCTGCTTTCCGAATTGGCGTTGAAGATGCTGAAACCATGGCTAAACAGTTTGCTCCAGTTTTTGGCGAGTATGATTTAATCAATATTCCCAAATATAATGCCTATATTCGTTTGTTAATTGATAATTCGGCAGCGCGGGCTTTTAATATGCAGACTCAAGCACCAACTAAAGGTGATCCGATTTTATCAGCAAAAATTAAGGAACTTTCGCGTTTGAAGTATGGCCGTGATCGCAAGTTGGTTGATGCTGAAATTATGGAACGTTCGCGTTTGGGGCAGATGGCTAAACCAGATACTTCAGATTTGCTATAATTTTTTTAATTAATCCTGTAACAGCGCATTGACTTTTTTTTAAAAAAATTTTATTCTGTCTATATAATTAAATGCAGTATTTGTTGCGGGCATGGTACCCTAACAAAAACAAAGATAAAAATAATATGTCAAAAATTAGTAAATTAGAGGATCTTAAGCAATATATTGAATCAGCCAGCCTGTCATTACAGGAAGCAAAAGAGTTAGTTATGGAATTGGTTGGTCAAAAAGAAGGCCAAGCCGAGGAGAATAAAGCCGCTAAAGTTGGTTCAGTTAAAGATGGTTCAGAGGGCAAAATTATTGAAGGTGTTTTCGATGGTCAGGAGATGATTGGTCCTGACGGCAAAAAATATTCTATTCCCGCTAACTATGCCTCAAAATCAAAGTTGGTTGAAGGTGATATTTTAAAACTTACCATCAAACAAGATGGTTCTTTTGTTTATAAACAAATCGGTCCAGTGGCGAGAGCTCGCATTAAGGGTCTGATTATGAAGGATAAGGATACTGGGGAATACCGGGTCTTAGCCGAAGGCAAGTCATATAAAGTGTTGCTTGCCTCACTAACCTATTTTAAGGGTGAAGACGGAGACGATGTCGTCATTTTGGTACCCGAAGACAAGAGTTCTACTTGGGGTGCAGTGGAAAATGTTATCAAAAAGATTGAGTTAACCGGCGATATTAATCAGAAATCTTTAGAATCTGGAATGATTCCCAACGTTTTGCCGAATAATGATAATTTAAGCGTGCCAAAGGCTCTAACAGATATTGCTGAATTTGATTTATTCCCGGAAGAAAATTTAAAAACAGAAAAGGTTGCAGAAAAGAAAGCTGAATTTTTTCAAGACAGTGAACCTGTTTTAAAAAGTAATGATTCGGAACATTCCACAGTCAGCGATAGTGGCAGACAGGCGTTGCCAAACATCACCGAGCCACCAATTAACGTTATCCGCGATTTATCGGTAGCAGAACATAAAAAAGATAACTTAGATGATCTATCTTTAAACAGTGGTAGTTCTGACAAAATGGCAGATTTATAAAGATATTTTTAAATTAGTTTATTAGAAAAGACGCCGTAGAAAGCGTCTTTTTTTATAGTCTAAAATAGTTATTTGCTTACTTGCTTAGAATCTTATAAAATATAGAATAGGTTATGAATAAAAATTAAAAAAATGTCATTAGCTTTATATCGAAAATATCGACCCCAAAATTTTGACGAAGTCGGCGGACAGGCACATATCAAAAAAACTTTGGAAAATGAAATAAAAAGCGGACGCATTGCTCATGCTTATCTTTTTGCCGGTCCCAGAGGTATTGGCAAAACCACTGTTGCTCGGATTTTAGCCAAAGCAGTTAACTGTTTAAAGCGCAAGGAAGGCCACAGTGAGCCTTGTAATAGTTGCCCTATCTGTGAAGAGTTTAGCGCTGGCCGTTCCTTAGATTTAATTGAAATTGATGCCGCTTCGCATACCGGCGTTGATAATGTGCGAGAGAATATAATTGATAATGTTCGTTTTACGCCGCAGCGTGCTAAATATAAAGTTTTTATTATTGATGAGGTGCACATGCTCTCCACCTCAGCTTTTAATGCCCTTTTCAAAACACTCGAGGAACCGCCAGAACATGTTATCTTTATTTTATGCACCACTGAACTTCATAAATTGCCGGAAACGATCATTTCTCGTTGTCAGCGTTTTGATTTTCGTAAGCCGACCAAGGAGGAAGTAATTGAAAAAATAAAAAACATCTGCCACGAAGAAAAAGTTAATGTCGACGAAGCAGTACTGGCGGAAATTGCTCGTGCCTCAGAAGGTTTTTTTAGAGATGCCGAATCGTTGCTGGCTCAAGTTTTAACCTTAGGCAACAAGATTACCTTAAAAGAAGCAGAATTGGTTATTCCTAAAAGTAATTTTAATTTAATTGCTGAACTTTTTAATTATTTGGTTGAAAAAAAAACCAAGGAAGCTCTCAAACTTTTAGAAAGTTTGGTCGATGAAGGCATTGATCTTGATAATTTTTATCATCAGTTAATCGAATATAGCCGTGAAATTATTTTAAATAAGATTTACGGTCAGACTAAAGGACAACCAAGAATTCAGGAGTCAGCTTATGCTTTAGAATTATCAGAACTTGTCGAGATAGTAAAAATTTTACTTTCTAAAGAACGGGAAATAAAAATGACAGATTTTCCTATCTTGCCTTTGGAACTGGGTATTATTGAAATATGTGACCAGAACGAATCGGTGCCGGCGGTAAAAAATACAGCCAACGAAGATAATACTGAGCCGATAGTGAATGAAAAGAAAGCCAATTTCAATAAGAAAAAAGAAATACCCCTTAAAGCAGTTGCCAAAAAAGAAATAAGTGATGAACCAGCAGAAGAGAAGATTGAAACAAAATCAGACAGTCCTGCTAAAGTCTCTATCAGTTTAGTTAAGGAACGTTGGCAGAAAATTGTGACCCTGAGCAAAAAATTTAATCACGCCCTACCATTTATTTTAAAGGTGGCAGAACCAATGAAAATTGAAGGGAATAAATTAACTTTAGGTTTTGTTTATGATTTTCACATGGATCGGATGCGCGACAAAAAAAATAAGAATGCCCTAGAGGATATTATTAAAGAAGAATTGGGTGAAAGTCTGTCGATTGTTATTAGCCGGATTGAAAGAGTTGTTGTTGAACGTCAAGAAGAGCCAACTGAAGATGCTGTGCCTGCTGCGCCGCCCGGTGACGGCATTTTGGACAATATTCTGGACATTTTTGAAGGTAAGGTGGTAAGCTGAAAAATACAAATCTAAATTCCAAATTCAAAATGTCAAAATATAATATTAATCCCGCATAAAACTCGGGAGTCGTCTAATGGTAGGACAGCAGATTCTGGCTCTGCTAATTGGGGTTCGAATCCCTGCTCCCGAGTTTTGTGCAGGATTTTTTAATTAAACCACAGCAGATTCTTTTGAGCCGCGTCCTGCGTCCGCGGGCAGGCTAGCTCTGTCAATTCAGGTTCTGCACTTCATTGGTGCGTCCACTGTAGAGGTGGAGAATCCCTGCCTACCGGCAGGCAGGCCTGCTCCCGAGTTTTGTGCGGGATTTTTTAATTAATAAAAAATGACTGGTCTCTAGAGACTAGTCATTTGATGTTAGTTGCTCAAACCGTCCCGCATATTGGGGATAAAAGTCTCTCAGAATTTGAAAGGCACCGAGATCTATGAGCTCGCCAAATGGCTCAAGGTCCCCAAAGAAATCATTGAGGCGAAACCAGACGATGGTCTAGGCG
>CAYSSY010000029.1:0-8481 GCA_964434055.1 uncultured Gammaproteobacteria bacterium
TCCTGAGGACAGTTATGATGGTTCCTCGTTTTATCTAAGAAACCGTACTGATTTTATTGGGGTTAGCTTAATTTTTCAAACATTTAATGAAACAGCTGAAGAATGGCAATTCATTTTTGCCGTCCAAGAAGACTCGCCCTATTCTGACAATTTCTATCAGAGGTTTGCCATGAAATATTCAGGCGGCCGGGCAGTCGCTGTTTCAGCTGCCAATTAAGTCAAAACCGATTTGTTTCCAAACCGGTTTTTTTATTTTAATCGATTTATTTATCTTATTTGATATTCAATTTTTTTTGCAGTAACTCCAAACACTTTTGAGCCAGCTTATTGTAATCGAAATGTTTTAAGGCATGACTGGCAGCCTTTTCTCCTATTTCGCGCGCCATTTTTTCATCTGTTA
The DNA here is from genome assembly GCA_964434055.1 of uncultured Gammaproteobacteria bacterium. Taxonomy (GTDB): domain Bacteria; phylum Patescibacteriota; class Patescibacteriia; order UBA2196; family CAYSSY01; genus CAYSSY01. Next base: position 401 of record CAYSSY010000029.1, read on the forward strand.
AAAGCTTTAATAGGTAATCAGCGAGTTCATTAATGTCAGCGCGATAAGCAAAGGTTTTAGGAGTTTCGAATTTTATCTTAAAGGCTTCATCAAAACCCATTTCTTCAGTGACCCATTCTTCTGTCAGGTCTACAGTGGCAGCAACTTTAGCGAGATAACCTGTTTCACCATGAATAATAGTATCTCTCGGGCCCATAGCGTCAATAGAAATAACAGGCACACCACACGCCATGGCTTCTACTTGAATCATGCCAAAACCTTCAATCCGCGAGGGTGCGGCATAAATATCAGCCGCGTTGAGTAAGAAGGGCATCATTTCGCGTGAGAAATCATCAGTGACATAGATGACGCGGTCTTTAGGCAAACCCAATTTTTCCATTAAATTTAGTTCTTCTTCATGGTGATTGCGGGCGCACTCGCTGGCGGTTGATTTGCAGACGTATTTCCAATTTTTAAATTGTTTATCGACAATAGCAAGAGCTTGAATTATTTCTTGAGCACCCTTGGAGGTGGTGTCACCACCAACAGTCAGGATCATTTTTTCATTATCTTTAACACCAAACATCTGCCTGATCTCTTTTATAGCTGAATGATCTTTGGATAAAGGCTTGAATAATTTAGGATCGTAACCAACATGCAGTACTTCAAAATTTTTAACATCAACTAGATCCCGTTTATATGTTTCTTTAACCCAATTTGAAGTGACAAAAACTAACGGTAAGGCATTGATATCAGCATGATAGTTGGCTACCCAGCCGTCTGCTAAAAGCCAGGGTACGGGTAAAATACCAAATTTTTGTGGTTCTTTGATTAGACGCGGTGTGTCTACCCACCAACCAATCCCGATGACCACATCTGGTTTAATAGCGCGGTAGAAGAATTCTCGCTCTGATTCGCGGTCCTGATAATGCGCTGGATAAACCTCAACGCCGTTTTCTTTTAAACCCCGGAAAAGTAATTCGCCCTGAGTTGACATACTAGCGAAGCTTGCCGGATGTTCATAGAGAATGAGAAGTTTCATATGATAAATTTGTCACACTGAGCCTGTCGAAGTGTGGTTTATAAGTAAAAATTCAGGCTTCGACTCGGCTCAGCCTGACAATTGATACGTTTCTTTTTTTAGACAACTCACGTATTCAAAAGATTTTTTTGAAAAGCCGTAGAGTTCATTAATTATTTTTTTCTTTTGTTGCCATTCCTTCATCGTTAAGTTTAAATAGTGATTGGCTTTTTTATCATCATTCAGTATTTTTTTTTTCGCGTTTGTTTTGTAGCAAAAAAAATATTTTTTTGAGCTAAAAGTTTTTTTTCTTTGCAAAGTTCTTGAATTGCTAAATGAACACCGATGTGCCGCTCATGGCCATATTCACCGTTGAGGTTATGACTAAAAATATAGTCAATTTTTTTATTTTTTAGATTTTTTAAAATTAATTTTTTTATTACTGGAATCGATTGTTTAACATTCATAATACCCTCGTCTTCCAAGTCAGTCATCAGAGATGAAACGCCGTATTTTTCCATGACTTTAAAAAATTTTGGCTTACGATCAGCATCTGATAAACGACACAACGAGAAAACAGTCCAGTGAACTTTCGGGTAGCGTAAAAATATTCCACCACACCAGATTGTTTCATCATCCGGATGAGCAACGACTACCAAGCCAATTTTTTTGTTCTCTAATTTTAGCTCATTCATTATTTAATTTTATCACAAAGCAATTAATTTTGGTAGAGGTATTGCCCGTGAGTTAATAATGTGTTATGATAAATTAAATTTATTTCTATGCTTTTAAAAATAATACCTTTTATAATTATTACTCTAGTTGTTGTTTTTGGTTCTCATTTTTTTGTTTACTTCACCCTAATTAGATTTTTTGGTGTCACGCGCTTTTTGGTCAAGGTAGTTTTTTTTGCCGGTTTAGCAGCTTTGGCTGTGAGTTTTATTCTTGCCTCAATTTACTCGCACTTTAGTGATAATATCGTCAGCAGACTTTTCTATCTTTTGTCTGCTTCCTGGTATGGTTTATTAGTCAATTTTGTTATCGTTTCAATTATTATTTGGTTGATTTATGGCCTGACTAATTATTTTGGCATTCAATATAATCGTTTTTTTCTGGCGGTATTTTTCTTTGTTTTGGCGACCGCATGGTCTTTTTACGGCACTTGGAATGCATTTCTGCCCCGAATAAAAAATATTACCGTTGCCGTTAAAAATTTGCCAGCTGCTTGGCAAGGTCAAAAAATAGTGCAACTTTCTGACGTCCATCTAGGGCATATTTATCGTAGGGATTTTTTAGAACAAGTGATTAGTAAAGTTAATGAACAAAAACCAGCGGCAGTTTTTTTTACTGGAGACTTATTTGATGGTATGGATGGCAATCTGAGTGGTTTTATTCAACCGCTGAATAATATTGAGGCACCCTTAGGTGTTTATTTTGTCACCGGCAATCACGAAACATACCTCGGTTTTCATAATGCTCTAAAAATATTGGAGCAGACAAAAATTAAAGTTTTGCAGGATGAATTAGTTAATGTTGATGGTTTACAAATAATTGGTTTGAGTTATGGCGGCGAAGGCAACACCAAAAATGTCAAAAAAGTTATTGAGAGTCTCAGTAATTTTGATAATTCTCAGCCGAGTGTTTTGCTTTATCATGTGCCGGTAGGTATTAAGGAAGCCAAAGAGAGCGGAATTAATTTACAAATTTCTGGTCACACTCATCGCGGCCAACTTTTCCCCTTTATGTTAATTACTCGTTTGGTTTATGGGCGTTATGATTATGGCTTCAGAACTGAAGCAGATTTTAATCTTTATACTTCAAGCGGTTTGGGTACCTGGGGACCACCCATGCGCACTGGCAGTAATTCAGAGATTGTGGTTATTACTTTGGTTAATAAATAATAAATTTATTTATGTCAAAAAAAAATATTTTTCTCTTAACTTTTTTTGCTGTCATTTTAATTAGTGCCTTGTTGTTTTTTCTACGTAGCAATGAAGACACTTGGCTATGTCAAAATGGCAATTGGGTTAAACACGGTAATCCTTCCTTACCTCAACCAACTAGTGGTTGTAGTGAGATCAATGTCAATAATAACAATATAGCTTTAACCAACCCAGCTTCCCAGCATTGTCTTGCTCGAGGCGGTCAGTTAGAAATTAAAAAAGATGAACAGAATGGAGAATATGGAGTTTGTCAGTTTAGTGACGGCAGTGAATGCGAGGAGTGGCAGTTTTTTCGAGGTGAGTGCCAGCTGGGGATTCAAGTCAGCTCGCCGGCGCGCGCGGCTCAAGTTACGAGCCCTTTAGAAATAACAGGTCAAGCGCAGGGCAATTGGTTTTTTGAAGGGAGCTTTCCTGTAAAATTAATTGATAAGAACGAACAGCTCATTGCCGCTGGTATTGTTCAGGCACAAAGCGACTGGATGACTGAAGATTTTGTGCCTTTTAAAGGAAGTTTAGAGTTTATTACCACTGCCGAGGATGGTTACTTAGTGTTGAGTAAGGATAACCCTTCAGGATTGCCGGAAAATGACTTATCAATTAAAATTCCCATTAGTTTTACTAAGAGTGAGACTATTATTTTGAAAGTATATTTTAATAATAACAAGCTCGATCCGGAGATTTCATGTAATAAAGTATTTTCTGTTGATAGGCAGGTACCGAAAACGGTTGAAGTTGCCCGAGCTGCTTTGCTAGAACTTTTAAAAGGACCGAATGCACCTGAGAAAGAAAATGGTTATACCACCAGCATCAACGAGGGTGTAGTTTTGCACAACGTGACTATTAATGACGGCGTGGCGCTGGCAGAATTCGATGAAAAGCTAGATAAAGCAGTTGGTGGTTCTTGCCGTGTGTCTTCAATCAGAGCACAAATTACAGAAACCTTAAAACAATTTTCTGGAGTTAAAGAAGTTATAATTTCAATTAACGGTCGGAGCGAAGATATTCTCCAACCATAATTATTAAATTAACCATCTTTATGGCTTATTTTTTTCTTTTGTTAGGATTTATCATGGTGATTAAAGGCGCTGACTTTTTAGTTGATGGCGCTTCATCTCTGGCTAAGAGATTAAAAGTTTCAGATTTAGTCATTGGGCTAACAATTGTTGCTTTTGGTACTTCCATGCCCGAATTGGTCGTTAATGTCTATGCGAGTATTAAAGGTACAGCTGAAATAGCCATTGGTAATGTTTTAGGCAGCAATATCTTTAATATTTTATTGATTCTTGGTATTGCTTCAATAATTTTTCCATTGAAAGTCACCAAAGGCACTGCTTGGAAAGAAATTCCACTTAGTCTGCTAGCCGCTTTAGTGATCAGTTTTATGGCTAATGACGCTTTAATTGAGGGCAGAAATTTTTCTAGTTTGTCACGCATTGACGGTTTTGTTTTGTTGGCCTTTTTTGTCATATTTATGGCTTATGTTTTTAGTATTGCAAAAGATGTCAGTAATACTGGTAATAATGAAGCACAGTCTACCAAAATTTATTCATTATTTATATCAGTAATTTTTGTATTAAGCGGTTTGGGGTTGCTTGTTTTGGGTGGCAAGTGGGTTGTCGACGGCGCTGTGGCTCTAGCTCAAGTGCTCGGTGCCAGTGAAAATTTAATTGGCTTGACAATTGTCGCTGCTGGAACTTCTCTGCCTGAACTAGCCACTTCAGTGACCGCAGCATTAAAAAAGAATTCAGATATCGCGGTAGGCAATGTTGTCGGTTCAAATATTTTTAATATTTTTTGGATTTTAGGCGTTAGTGCCACAGTTAGACCGCTGCCGTTTAATTCTGCTGCGAATATTGATATTTTAATGACAATTTTCGCTTCATTTATTCTTTTTGTTTTCTTGTTTATTGGAAAAAAACATTTATTGGAACGTTGGCAGGGTGGTATGTTTTTGTTTGTTTATATTGCTTATCTGGTCTTCTTAATTCAGAGAGGTTAAATAATATTTAAATAAAAAAATCCCGATTCTAATCGGGATTTTTTAATGCATTTTTTTGTTTTTTAGATGTCTAATAATATATAATCCAATCAATGTCAGGACAATAAATGTAATCAATAAATCAAAATTATGAAGTTTTTGACGAACCAAATCCCAATTACTACCCATCTTTACTCCCAACCAAGTGAAGAGAATACACCAAGGTAGCGCACCCAAAAAAGTATAAATCGAGAATTTTTTTAAATCCATCCGTGCCACTCCAGCTGGAAAAGAAATATAAGTTCTGATAACCGGTAGCAGCCGGCCGAAGAAAACAGTTAATTGGCCGTGTTTAGTAAACCAGTGGTCGGCTAGGTCTAAATCATGCTTGGTAATTAAAACATAACGACCATATTTTTCTAAAAAAGGTCGACCGCCGGCCTTACCAATCCAGTACGCAAGTAGTGAACCAATAAGGTTACCAAAAGTTCCTAACAGGACTACCAGCCAGAAATTCATTTTTCCTGCTGCCACTAAGAAACCAGAAAAGGGCATAATTACTTCTGAGGGCATGGGTATGCCGCAGCTTTCAATCAGCATTAAAAAAAAGACTCCACTATAACCTAAGAAGTCTATTATTTTGACAACAATATCTGCTAATAAGTTAATTAATTCACTGATCATAAGACTGTATTAAATATTATACTGGCTATTGCTTAAATTATCAAGCACTAAGCGTTCGTCAAAAAGTCTTTTTTTTGTTATGATATTTATATAAAGTAAAAAAATATGCCACCTCAAATACTATCCCAGTCATGTCTAGCAGTCAAAGGTTTTTGTCAGACTTCATTAAAAGTCGGCTTTTTTTTGGCCGTTCGGCAATTAAAAAGAACCAGTAAGTGGACGACTATTTTGATTATTTTTATTATGATGTTCACATTTTTAAACTTAGTTGTAGTGAGTGGTATTTTAGTTGGTTTGGTCGAAGGTAGCAGTCGAGCTTATCGAGAACAATACTCCGGTGATATTTTCATTACCAAACCAGCAAATAAGGTCTTTATTGAGAAAACTCAGGAAATTTTGAATATTGCCGGCACGATTGATCATGTTAAAGCTTATACTTTGCGTTATCTTCAGGGTGGACAGCTCGAAGCAAATTATCGAACTAAGACTAACCCCAATGACTTACCCGATCGGGTACCGGCACAGATTGTTGGTATTAATCCTCAAGAAGAAGATAAAGTTACTAAACTTTCCCAGTTGGTGGTTGCCGGTAATTATCTTGAACCGGACGATGAGGGTCAGGTGTTGGTAGGTAGTACTCTTTTGGCCGAATACTCACGTGGTGTACCAGGTTTAGAAACTTTAGCAAATGTCAGTGTCGGCTCCAGAGTTCGAGTATTAGTTGGAGGTATCACTAAAGAAGTCACTGTGAAAGGTGTTGTTAAAAGTAAAATTGGGGAAGTCGGTCGCCGAGTTTATTTTGTTGATCGGGAGTTGAGAAAAATTTTAAGCCGGCTTGACTTTAATGGTCAAGAAATATCTTTTAAAATTGGTGACGATGCGACACCCGAACATGTTAAAGAATCTTTTTTGGCAAGCGGGATTGATCCGAAAAACGTTTTAGTTCAGACCTGGGAAGAATCTCAGGGTCAGTTTTTTAAGGATATTGGTTCAACTTTTAGCATTTTGGGTACAGCCATAGGCAGCATTGCTTTGGTCGTTGCTTCTATTACAATTTTTATCGTCATTTTTATTAATGCCGTTACCAGACGGAAGTTTATTGGTATTTTGAAAGGCATAGGTATTTGCAGCAGTGCCATCCAAATTTCTTATCTTATTCAGTCAATTTTTTACGCTTTAGTTGGCACAGTGGTCGGTAGTGCAATTATTTTTTTATTATTGAAACCTTATATTGATGCTAATCCGATTGATTTTCCATTTTCTGATGGTTTATTGGTTGCGCCCTTAAATACAACAATGTGGCGGGCGGGCATTCTTCTACTCATCACTTTAATTGCCGGCTATTTGCCCGCTCGGATGATTATTAAGAAAAATACTTTAGATTCAATTTTAGGACGTTAATTTTTTTATGATTATTACCAAAAAATTAGTCAGGACATTTTATACCGGTGGCGTGCCTTTTAACGCTTTAAAGGATATAAATTTAGAGATAAAAAGTGGTGAATTTGTAATTATTACCGGACGTTCTGGTTCTGGAAAAAGCACTTTGCTTTATCAACTTGGCCTTCTTGATCAGCCGACGAGCGGTGAAATATTGATTGACGGTTGTGAAGCGACGAAATTATCTAACAAAGCCAGCGCCCGATTCAGATTAGAAAAATTAGGTTTTGTTTTTCAAGATTATGCCTTGTTACCAGAGCTGACTGCCTTGGAAAATGTTTTAGTACCTTTAATTATGCTCGGTTTTACAAAAAAAGAAGCTTATCAAAAAGCCGAAGATGCTTTAAGAAAATTAGGTTTGGCCGATCGCATGTTAAATTTACCCAGTCAGCTTTCTGGAGGTCAGCAGCAGCGAGTGTCAATTGCACGAGCGATTGCTCATGCGCCAAAAATTATTTTTGCCGATGAACCAACAGCCAATTTGGATAGTGAAGCCGCTGCCACGGTGATTGCTGCTTTTCAGGAACTGCATCAACAAGGGCAGACAATCGTCATGGTTTCACACGAATCAGAATATGCTCGGTTGGCGCAAAGAGTCATTAAGCTCTCTGACGGGCAAATAATAAATTGAAAAATATGCAGACAGAATTTGAAGCCACGTTTATCAATATCAATAAGACACAAATGCGTCGTATTTTAAAAAAAGCCGGCGCCAAACTACTTAAAAAAGAATTTTTGCAAAGGCGTTACGTTTTTGATTTACCCCAAGGTCATGAGATTAAGGGTGGCTGGCTTAGGGTGCGTGATGAGGGTGATAAAATCACCTTGAGTTTAAAAGTAGTGGATGGCGATAAAATTCACAATCAACGTGAAGTTTGTCTAAAAGTTGATAGCTTGGAAAAAGGCAAAGAAATTTTAGAAACCATTGGTTGTCCCTTAAAAGCCTATCAAGAAACAAAACGCGAGCTTTGGACATTAGCCGGAGTTGAGATAACCATAGATACCTGGCCGTTTTTAGAGCCCTTTGTCGAAATTG
>CAYSSY010000029.1:8491-13504 GCA_964434055.1 uncultured Gammaproteobacteria bacterium
AAAAACAGCGGTAAAATTAGGTTTTGATTACCAGCAGGCTCTTTTTTGTTCAATCGACACCATTTATCATTTAAAATATAATTTGCCAGAAAGAATATTTAATACAGAAACCCCGAGAATAGTTTTTAAAATGAAAAATCCTTTTTTAAAATTTAAAAAGTAATATATCATTCATGATTAAAAACATAATTTTTGATTGGTCAGGAACTTTAATCGATAATTGGCGCGTTTCTTATGAAGCCGCTATGACAGTTTTAACCGTCAACCATGTTAAGAAGTTAACAAGAAAACAATTCCGGACTGAATGGCGTCAGCCGTACATGATTTTTTATCGTCGTTTTATTCCCAGCCTAAAATTTGCCAGTGAGAAAAAAATTTATCATGCTGCCCACAGGCAGGCAAGTATTAAATTACAGTCAAAGCCGCCGGTTGGTATGGCGGCAATTTTAAAGGAGTTTAAAAAAGCACGTTTAAAATTATTCGTTGTCAGCTCCGACTGTAAGCAACAAGTGTTTACTGAACTTAAGAAATTTAATTTTGATCAACTATTTCTGGAAGTTTTAAGTGATGTCCATGACAAAAAAGTTACCGTTGAAAAAATTATTAAAAAATTTAAATTTAAACCACAAGAAACCTTGTTTGTTGGGGATACTAATCATGAAATAGAAGTTGCAAAAAAATTAAAAATTAAAGCCGGTGCTGTAACTTGGGGTATTAACACTGAAGAAGTCTTAAAAAAATACCGGCCGGACTATATTTTTCATAATATTAAAGAAATGAGAAAAATAATACTAAACATTAAGTAACAACATGCAATTTAACAATTGTTGTTTGTTGTCTCTTAAAAAACTTATGAAAAAAATTATCACCACACAATTTATTATTTTATTAATTGGTACTTTTTTTGCTTGGGGTAATTTCATTTATGAGTTGGTTAACTGGTTAGATAAACGCGCCTGTACTTTTGGTTGCACTCAAGGTCTAGTTAATCCATTCTTGACGCCATGTTTTTACGGTGCTCTTTTCTTTTTGGCTGCCTTTATTTTAAGCATTTCTTTATTCAAAAATAGAAATAAGTTATTTTGATATGAATTTAAGTTCATACACTCAAAATCTGGCCAGTTTAGAAGCTAAACTTAAAACTTCTACTAAGACCGGATTGTCCGCAAAAGATGCCGAAGAGCTATTAAATCTTAATGGCTACAATGAGTTGACTGGTGAGAAACAGAACTGGTTAAGAATTCTGGCTAGACAATTTAATTCTCCTTTTATTTATTTATTATTAGTGGCAACTATAATTTCTTTTTTACTCGGTGAAAGCATTGATGGTTTAATGATTATTGGTTTTATTTTTATTAACACCCTGCTCGGTTTCTATCAGGAATATCATTCATTTAGAACTCTAAAACTCCTAGAAAAATTTACCACCCCCCATGCTAAAGTAATCCGGGATAATAAAGTTCAGGTTATTTTAAGCAGGGATATTGTGGTTGGTGATTGTGTTATTATCGAAGCCGGGGATATTATTCCAGCCGATCTTCGTTTTTTTGAAGAAGATGGCTTAACAATTGATGAATCTGTTTTAACTGGAGAATCAATTGGCGTCACCAAAACAGCCGTTGATATTAAACAAGAAATTTCGGAATATTATCAGGCACATAACCTTGGTTTCGGTGGAACTAAAGTTGTTAGTGGTTCGGCTAAGGGGATTGTTTATGCCTGTGGGCGTTATTCAGCTATGGGAGAAATAAGTAAACTGACTTCAACCACTCAACATGAGAGTTCTTTTGAAAAGGGTTTAAAAAAATTTAGTTATTTCATTTTAAAATTAGTTGTCATAACTTTATTTTTTGTTTTTATTACCAACTTAGCGATCAAAGGTTCTGGTAATCTTGGCAATTTTTTGATTTTTGCCATTGCTCTGGCGGTTAGTGTTATTCCTGAAGCCTTGCCTTTGGTAACCACTTTTTCTCTTTCTCGCGGTGCACTTAAGTTAGCCAAAAATAAAGTTGTTGTTAAAAGGTTGTCTGCCGTTGAAGATTTAGGCAGCATTGAAGTTTTAGCAAGTGACAAGACTGGTACCTTAACAGAGAATAAGTTGAGTTTGGCTGATATTTTTGGAGATAAAAAGGAACAGATATTTAGGACAGCTTGTTTGGCCTGCGATTCATTAGACAATCAAAAAAAAGATGCCAATAATTCGTTTGATCTGGCCTTAATTTCAAAATTATCAGACAAATCAAGAAAGCTTTTAAAAAAAATTCCAAGAATAAAAGAAATGCCTTTTGATCCAGAAAGACGATGCAATAGTGTTTTAATCTTTGATAATAAAAAATATCAGCTTATTATCAGGGGAGCACCAGAAGTTTTATTGAATTTGAGTACTAATATTTCTGTTGACGAACACCTTAAAATCAAGGCTTGGCTCTCAGAACAAGGTCGCAACGGTCGAAGAGTTTTAGGTGTTGCCAGCCGTTCATTTTTTAAGGAGCCGCAAAAAGAACTTGTTGCTTATGAACAGAAGTTAACTTTTCATGGCATAATTGCTTTTGTTGATCCAATCAAAAAAACAGCTTCTAAGGCTGTCAGTCAGGCCAAAGAACTGGGTGTGGCAGTAAAAATAATAACCGGCGATAGCTCTGAAGTCTCTGGCGCAGTTGCCAAGCAGATTGGTCTAGTTGAAAACGAAGAACTAGTTTTAACAGGAGATGGCTGGACAAATTTGACATTAAATGAAAAAAAAGAATATGCTTGGTCCTATCAAGTTTTTGCCCGTTTTTCGCCCCAACATAAACACGAATTGATAAAAATTTTAGCGGAGAACCATGATGTTGGATTTTTAGGTGAAGGTATCAATGACGCGCCAGCTTTAAAAGCGGCTAATGTTTCATTGGTTGTGCCCAGCGCCAGCGAAATTGCCAAGGACGCCGCTGATATCATCCTTTTAGAAAGAAATCTATTAGTTATTGTTGAAGGTATTAAGTTAGGTCGTGAAGTCTTCGCTAATACCATCAAATATATCAAAACAACCTTAGCTTCAAATTTTGGCAATTTTTATGCGGTCGCTATTAGTTCTTTGTTTATTGATTTCTTACCAATGCTACCGATTCAGATTTTACTTTTAAATTTTTTGTCAGATTTTCCAATGATCGCTATTGCCGCTGATAATGTTGACAGTTTTGAACTTAAAAGACCGCGGTCTTATAATGTCAGGGAGGTAGCTTTTTTTGCGACAACCATGGGCGTGGTTAGCACAATTTTTGATTTTTTATTTTTTGCCTTTTTTTACCAAAAAGGCGAATCGGTCCTGCAAACCAACTGGTTCATTGGTTCGATTTTAACCGAACTCGCCATTATCTTTTGCGTTCGTTCGCAATTTTTTATGTTTAAAGCTAAAAGACCATCAAAAATAGTTATTTCATTGGCGTTTTTAGCAGCTATGGTGACATGCATCCTGCCTTTTACCCCTTTTGGTCAGCAGTTTTTAAAATTCACTCCACCTTTACTTGATGAACTAATTATTATTATCAGTCTCGTCGGTTCATACTTATTTATTTCTGAAGGTGTTAAATTGGCTTTTTATCGTTTTATAAAAATTACCCATTCTTCTTAATTCTTTTCAAGACATGAATATTAGTGTTTTAAATCAATTATTAGAAACCGAACAATCCTTTCGCCTAAAGCAAATAAAAAAGGCTTTTTTTTTAGATTTAATTGACAATTGGAACCAAGTCACAACTCTTCCTAAATATTTAAGGGAAAAATTAAATGTGAATTGTCCGCTCGATATTCAAGCTAAAATTTTCGGTTCCTTTAGTAGTGAGAGTCAAAAGATTTTATTAAATTTAATTGATAATCTGAAAGTTGAAGCCGTATTAATGCGTCACGGCGCTGGTCGCAACACTGTCTGTGTTTCTTCCCAAGTTGGCTGTCAGCTGGCGTGCTCTTTCTGTGCTACGGGTCAGATGGGCTTTAAAAGAAATTTAAAAGCCCCAGAAATTATAGAGCAAGTTTTATTTTTTGCCAGACTGTTAAAAAAAGAAAACAAAAAAGTGACTAATGTTGTTTTTATGGGCATGGGCGAGCCTTTCCTTAATTATCAAGAAGTTATTGAAGCGATTAAAATATTAAATGATAAAGATGGCTTTAATTTAGGCGCCAGACATATTTCTGTTTCAACTGTTGGTATTCCTGATAAAATTAGGGCGTTTGCTGATTTAAAACTGCAAGTTAATTTAGCGCTTTCCTTGCATGGCGCTAATGACCAGAAACGCTCCTCGCTGATACCTTTAAATAAAAAATATTCCCTAAAAGAGGTGATGCCAGCCATTGATTATTATATAAAAAAAACTCACCGCCAGGTGATGATTGAATATTTAATGATTAGGGGAGTTAATGATGCTCCGGTTGATGCCCATGATCTGGTTTCTTTATTAAGAACAAGACTGCTCTGTCTAGTCAATTTAATTAGTTATAATCCAACCGGTATTTTTCAGAAATCTCAGCCAGAGGTGATTAAAAAATTCAAGCATATTTTATTGACTAATCGAATAAAAGTTACTGAACGTTATCGTTTTGGCGATGATATTAATGCAGCCTGTGGACAGTTGGCCGGGAAATAAAACAGACATCTAATGTCTGTTTTTTAAATCATCAATTTTTTCTTGGAGATATTGCTGGAAATATCCGTCATATTTTTTTTGCAGATCCGGAATGAGCCAGTCATACTCAGTAATTTTTTTTCTACAATTAGGCAGACCGCACTGACAAGCCATTTCAAAGACAACATCACAACCCTTAGTCTCTGAGACGACCATGCTATAATCAAAGGTTATTTCTTCTCCTTTGTTTATGTCACGCATCGCGACCAAAAAAATTTGTCCTTTAAAGCCGGCGTTCGGTTCACAACTATGATTGAAATAATCAGTATCTTCTGGTTGACCGTCAGAATTATTTCTCATACCCAAAACAAATCTTTCTTCTATTTGCATCGGATAATCTTGAAGATTTTCT
>CAYSSY010000030.1:0-9426 GCA_964434055.1 uncultured Gammaproteobacteria bacterium
AACTGTCGATGCCGGCGACATTAAGATGACAGGGCATTGACTGCAAAAAACCTTTGGTGCTGCCACACACCATCGCACCGCCATTAAGCTGCCGAAACTCCCCTGGTTTGGTGTCAACCAAAACCGCGGAAAGTTCCCTATCGCCAGCCAGGCAAGAGCCAACGAACAAAAAGAATATCCACCATTTCTGCATAAGCCACACTCCCTTCTTGTGTTGTAAATAATGTTAAAAGTTCATTTTAAAAACCTTAAATATTAGCACAGAAACTTGCTCGTGTCAAGGTTTTTTGATAATGTTAAGCTGTTATTTAATTAAAATTAATTTTGGATCACAATGACTCTTATTTATATTATCAGCGCGACTTTGTGCGTCAGCCTGGTCGCCATCCTGGCAATTTTTCTTTTCTTTAAAACCGGCTTACGCCACCAAACACAGGCCTTGATTAGTTTAGCCGCCGGCGTACTCTTGGCCATTACCTGGCTGGATATTATTCCTGAGGCCTTGGAAAAAGGACTGGCTCCAGCAAGTTTTGGTCTGATCACGCTTGGAACAATTGTTGTTTTCTTTGTAGTGGAAGCAGTTTTTCACTGGCATCATTGTCAGCACGAAAACTGCGCTGAAGAAAAACATCAGCATCTGGCCTGGTTCAATCTTTTTGGCGACGGTATTCATAACTTTGTTGACGGCATGGTGCTGGCTTCAACTTTTATAATCGACCTAAAATTAGGTTTAATCACGACATTTGCGATTATGATTCACGAGATACCTCAGGAACTCTCCGATGCTGGAGTTTTGTCTTATGCCGGTCTACCTTTGAAAAAAATATACTTTTACAATTTTCTATTTGCTCTAACTGCTTTAGCTGGCGCCTTAATTGCTTACTTTTATGGGCAGCAGTTTGAACTGACACCATATTTCTTGGCGGTCGCGGCTGGGAACTTTATTTATCTCTCAATGGCTGATCTGATTCCGGTTATTCATCATCAGCAAGAAAGAAAAAAAATTGCCAATCAGGCTTACTGGTTTATCTGGGGAGTATTGCTCATTTATTTCTTGGGTTTACTTTTAGCTGAATAATCCAGTGGCATTGTATTGACAAAATTTGATTGAAGCGTTAAACTTCTTTTAGTTATATGAAAACAAAAAAAATATTAACCAATAACCAAGCTTTATTAAATTTGGCATTGCTCATCCGGAATTGATGTGGCTAGGTTAATATTTATCGAAAAAAATAAAAATAAATCTGGCCCAAAAGCCGGATTTTTTAGTTCATTGATCATTCAAAGAAAGGATTTTTTATGGCAGAGCAACCTGATCTTGTGTTCTATCAAATGGCAACGGGAATAAATTTACTCCATCCAGATAAAAGACTCATTCCCACGGCAACCATAGGCCTCAACTGTGATGGCCACTTAAAACAACACATCCGGTGTGGAGAAAACCCGCTTGAAGTTATTTCTCGTATTGTTACGATCGCCTGTGGCGTGCCGGACACTCCATTCAAATTCAGTGTTACTGGTGACATGCACCAAATTAAAACCACTGTCATCTTCGGCAGTAATCAAGATCAGTCGCACCAGGTCATTGTCACTCGCGTCGGTACTGATTTAATAGCTACTTTGATTGAAGCCCTTTTGGCTGGTTTTAATGAATTGCATAACAACACAAAAACAACACACTAAAGAGGCCAAATGCCTCTTTTTTTAACTGGGGATAAATTTCTTGACTTAATTTTTCAATCAGGTATTATAGTAAATACTACATATATGCCGGTTACAATTAATTACCAATCCATCAGAAATGCATCAGCTGTTTTAAACAGCTTGGTTTTGATTATTGTCTTGGTAGTTTTGGCTAGCCTATTAGCCGGCTTAATGCTTACGTAGCTTAATTTTTGGAGAAACAAGCCGGCTTTAAAAAAAGCCGGTTTTTTAAATTAACAGGCAAAGAAAATCTTACTTATAAAACTATCATCTCTATTGATGGTTTTATAACCAGGCTGTTCTTTGCAGCACAAATTAACGCGATTAAATTCCTAGACTCGCGGTTATCTGAGTGCCATTTGCGCCGAGCGCACATACTTATGTTAACCGCTCATCAGCGAAAAAAGAAAACATCTTTTCTAGCTAAACAGACCAACAGGCACACCACTTGTTTGGTCAACCGATTACCATTCAACAAATGGTCATCATCTTAGAAAACCATAAAAGGCCACCCCTTTTGTGCCCCAAATGGAATCTAATCGCTCCCCACCCGCCCATCAAAACTTATCCTATTTAAGTAATGATGGGCGGCTTTTTATTGCCCTTGAAACTTATTTATCAATTGTGCTAAGATACTTTAATTCGTACTTTAAAAAAGGGGTTATTTATGAAAAACCAAAGAATTGACTGGATTGTCTGCGGTGCACTAAACGTAGCAATGCTAGCTGCTTTCCTTTTTTTTCTCAACTTCCTGCTCAAACAGCCTTTGCTCACCAAAATGGCAAATTATAACTTTAGTCCATTTTCTTTTGCCTGGACTCTAGCTATCTTAATAACCATGGCCTTGGTTGGTGTGATCGCGGTCTTGGGGAGATTAACCCACGTAGCAATTAGTGCCAGACTAATTTCTCCGGTCCTAGCTCTTTTTTTGATCTTGTGCAGCGGCGATATGCTCATGAGTCACCAAACAGGTAAAATAATAATTAGTATTATGGTTTTTTTCTCTGGCATTCTTATTGTTTTTATGGTTGGCGAAAGAAGAAACGCTCTCTTGAGCTCTAATATTCTTGTCAGCCAATTCATTTTCACCTACATCTCAATAACCGCCAGCCTTTTCTTAAAATAAGTCTGGGCGGTTTTTTAATAAAAAGAGCTCATCATTTGATGAGCTTCTTGTGTTACTGTTCTGATGTTTGAACTGAAGTGCTGACTGCAACAACATTTTTTTTGGAATCTATTTTATTTACAGACTCCGCGTTTTCTGCGGCTAAAGCCAGCAAAGCTTTATCCCGAGCGGCTAATATTTCCTGAACGGTCAGCTGGTCATTGTGACTAGCGGCGATTTTTTTAGCCATCTGCAAATCATGTTCAGTCACTTGATCCTCCTAATAACTAAAAAATCGGTCCTGATTTAGGACCGATTTTTATGATTAAAGTACTTTTATCGACTAAAATACACTAAATCACCAGTCCTAAAGAGACCGAGTAAAATAGTAGCTAAAAAATGAATTATGTTTGTTATTCTTATTCATGTAAAAATATGATAACTTATATTAAATATTATGTCAAACGATCTGGCCGCTGGTAGCCCGTAACCGGTAACTTTATTGCATTTTAAACGGCTGACGATATCAGACAAATGACTTATGAATAAAACCTACTTTATTTTATTCAACTCCTCTAAAGTGTCTTCAGGAATTGGCACTGGTCTGCCAGGTTGAGTCAGGCCCGGATAACGCCAGGCAGAAATAATAATTTTTCTTGGTGTTATCAAATCTTCCCTTTTTTGTGATTTAAGATTTTGAATTTGTAGTTTCTCTTGGTACATTGTCCAGAGTTCTGTTTTTTTCTTATTACCAATTCTTTGCATGCAAGCAATACAATTTGGGACCACGGCCTCTTCTGTCCTTAGAGGATGATTAACAATCCTTATTACTCTTTGAGCAGATAAACCATACTGCTTAAGTTTACTTTTTGCATGCTCGGTCCAATAATATTTATCAGAATTATGTGGTTCTTTTTTTGCGTTAAGCATAATTTCGAAAACACGGGCAAGGTTTGTTTCTTAAAATAATCTTTTGCCGGGCCAATGAATCAATTAACTGTCTTTGGGTTTTTTGACCACGTGCCTTTTTTTTATCTAAAAGCGAATTATGCTGATAGTTCCTGCGACGCATTTCCAAAACCAAAAGTTCGTGCCTTAAATAAAGAGCCTTAAGTTTACCACGCCATCTCAAAGTTTCCGGATGACGCGCATAGCCTCTTTTGCCCGTTGTCAGTATTGTCCAAATAGCATGCAGCTCTCGGTGTTCACCTAATAAGTGCTGACGACATAAATACCTTGGATTTAAATCCCAAACACGCATAAATTAACGCCAAGAAATTAAAACTGCTCCCAAAACCATTAAGATCGAGCCTAAGGCTCCGCGCCAACCGAATTTTTCGCCTAAAAATAAGGCGGCCAACATAACTACCCAAATCACACTTAAACGATCGATGGCTGCTACTCCAGCTGCGGCGCCTTTTTTAAGTGCAAGGAAGTAAAAAAGCCAAGAGAGAGCGCCAGCCACACCTGATAAAATAATCAATAACCAATCTTTAGTTGACAAGTGTTGACTGTTAAAAGAATGCCACTTGCCTAATATTAAACTGGTTGAAAGTAAAAATACAGCCATGACTAAAGAACGGATAGTAGTAGCTAAAGTGGTATCAATATGTTTAAGACCGAGCTTACCAAAAATAGCTACCAACGCCGCTGTCAAACTGGAAAGGATGGCTAGAAAAACCCACATAAAACAATTTAAGTAAAAGAACTTAATTCTGTAAATCTAATTCATTAACTCGTTCCCAGTCCTGTTCATTCAAAACTATCAATTTATTCTCGCCAACAATATAAAGATAATCATTAATATAAAGCGCGCGCTTGGCCTGTACTTCACTCACCGCCTTAACTAATTCTAAATTGTCATTCTGATAAGAAAAGATATAACCGCCTTGAGAACCAGGCAAGAAGAAAACATTGTGCCTACTATCAAGCAAAAAGGCGTGGTGGGTATTTAAAATTTCAGACCAGTACTCCTTAAGCACATATTTAGCACTCTCTTTTGGTTCGCTCGGATTACTGACATCAAAAAGAGAAATTTTAACCTCACTTCCCTCCTTGCCAATGCCTAAAATCTTATCTTTGTTAATCGGATGAAGATAAGCCGAATAACCGGGAATTTTGAGCTCACCTTTAAGTTCTGGTTCATTTGGATCAGCTAAATCAAGAACATAAAACGGATCTGTTTGACGAAAAGTAACAACATAACCCTTATCCTCAATGAAACGCACGGAATAAATTCTTTCGGTTAAACCCAAATCTTTAACAGCACCCTTGATTTTTAGATCATCGCCCAAAACATAGACATCACTCGCACTCTCACCCATGCTGCCAAAACCAAACCAATTTCCACTGCCTAAAGTTGTGGCAATGCGCAGATTGTTTTGATATTCATCAAGGGAAAACTGGTTCAAGGGTTGACCGGGTACAGCACCGCTCGCCACGACATCTAAATTATCGGCAGCAATCTTGACAATACCGGTCTTCTCCAAATCTCGCTTATGGGCTTTTTGGTAATCAACCATCTTATTGCTAAGCTCATTTTCAACCCGCAGCCGTTCGTCGTTATCAAGTGCATTATAATAACGTTCTAACACTTGTTGTAGTTCATTAAGCTTGGAACTATCGCTAATATCATAGTTTTGAAGTTTAACAAGTTTGTCAACAACTGAGGTGGGCATGACTGACGGATTTTCTCTGAAAAAATTAACCAAGAAAGCGATAAAATCGCCCGGATAAAAATAGGTCACGTAGATTGCCTCCGACGACATATAAACAATTGACGAACCGCTTGAACCGATAAACGAAACTTTTTCCGAAACTTCACCTTGGTCGACTTTAACTTTCATAACCGTATAGGTCACATCGACTGGCACTACTTCTGCTGGGTGATAAACATCAATGCAACGCACAATAACATCATTTTCTTTAGCAATCAGGGGCTTAATCGGACAGACCTGATCAGTATATATTTCAGTGCGCGTCACCAGATAAAGTTCATCGCCGACAAGACGGGAAGTAACCAAACTACTATTATCACCTAATTTTAACTGCCAATCTTCTTTGGGGTTAGCTGTATCTTTAATGTTATAAGCATAAATATTTTGTCCGGAAAAAATCATCAGCTTATCTTGATAAAGCAGTAAATCTCCATATTTATCAATCTTAGCCAATTTTTTCAAATCAGCCGGCGGATAAGCCTTTAAACTCTGAACACCGGAACGATTCTCGTAAGGAGGCATGACACGCATCTCGTCAGTAGCAGCCATGGGATTAGTTTGCCTAAATACGGGATAATAATAATTCTGGCTAGAAAAATAAATCTCTGAGCCGTTGTTTTTTACAATATCCGGCTCATCAATGCCTCTGACTTGGACATTGGTGCTTGAATAGTCTGGTGCTCCAGTCCCTTCATTTGTAGGACCTAAAGCAGCCGTTTGAGCAGAGTCAAGACCCCACTTTATATTAGAATCTAAACTAACTACATTCGGCGCGGCAAGAGTTTCTCTCATCATACTGCCGCCATAATAGCCGCTCCGGCCGAGTTCCGAGGCTTGATTAATATATTCCTTAAATTCTTCGTCAGAACTGAATTTCTTAACCACACCACTCGACTCTTCTGTGTTTGTGTTAGGGTTATAAATCGGATTATTATGACCGTTAAATGGTATTTGGATCATGAGCACAAAAATTGCGCCAAAAGATAAAACGACGACAATCGCCGTAATAATCAGCATGATTCGAGTAAATGACTGCATATAAAAATAAGTTTAATTAGTAATTTTAAGTGTTAAAACCTTTAATCATATTATAAAACATATCGCCAATAAACAAAAGGTTGCCTTAAACTGGCCATCTATGCTAAATTGATAAAATAAAAAAGCTCATTTAAAACAAATTAAGGAGAAAAAATTGAAAAAGACATTAGTGATTTATGACGCTGACGGTGTCCTGATTGACTCGACTAGAAAAGGGATTGAGCGGCACATAATTTTTGCTCAAAAAGAAGGTTTACCAATCCCCTCAACTGATATTATCCGCCGACATTGGGGCAGAGAATGGAAAAAAGATTTCTTACCACGACTAATTAAGACAATGAACTGGCCGGCATGGACACTAGAAGCAATGATTAAATTTGTTGCAGAAAATCCGGAAGAATATCCACCCATAGATGGTTTGCCGAACATGCTTACAACTCTACACGACAACAAGTGTCAACAGGCTATTGTTTCCAACAGAAAAACAAGTCAAATCATAACCCTATTAGATAAAGCCGGAATTAACCGCGATTTTTTTGAGTTTATTCAAGGACCTGACCTGCCACCTTGCGTGAAAAAACCAGATCCTGGTGTATTTGCCCCAACTATGGCATTAGCCCGTAAACATGGAATCGCTCATGATCAAATTTTTTATATCGGCGATACGCTGGCTTATGACTGGTTGGCCACTCAAAACAATGAACCACCAATTAAATTTATCGGCATAGTTTCTGGTGCTCAAACCAGGGAAGAATTTGCTCAGCATCTGCCCGCAAAATTTATTCTTGATTCGGTTACCCGGCTACCAACAATTATTCTATAAACAAAAAGCGGTTTTTAAAAACCGCCTTTTTATTTTTTTAAATATTTGTTCCTTATAAATGTAATAATTTTCTGCTCTCCTTGGCTGCCGCATCAACATATTGGCAATATTCACAATTTTTCGCCGCTTCCGGCAGTTTAGGTGATTCCAAACACTGACGCGCTTTAATTAACTCTTTCTCTACCCAGACATCATGACCGAGATAAGGAATTATCTCAACAGAAAATTCTAACTTACCATCAAACGCCTGACGATCAGTCGTGCCGTTACAATAAACAAAATAGCCGTTATCAGAAATTTTGTATTCTTTTAAATCCGGGTTATGACGAGCTAACCATTGATAAATTTCCATCTGTCTTTTATAAGCTTGTTTCCACTCATCATCTAAAGATATTTCTTTGGTAGTACTGGTTGCTTTATAGTCTACAATCGCAAGTTCTCCAGAAGACAGCTCCCAGATATCATCGACAGCTCCATAAAACCAAAAATTAGTTGCCGGATGTAAAACCCCGACACCTTTAAATGTGTCACGCCACTCGTCAATTTTTTTATGCTCAAAAGGCTTGGCCGAAAGATGATAGTGAGTCATAAGCGGGTGCGCTGTTCCTTGTACGCGATGAAGATCAAACTCTTTTTTTAGCAAAGCATCAACAGCGCTGTTTAGTGTGAAGGCTGGTCCTTGTGGCTGACTGATACCCAAACGCCGATCAAGATAAAAACACCTGGGACATCTGACAAAGAGCTCTAATTTAGAACGCGAAAATTTAAATGGTTCTCTTGATTTAGGATCAAAGAGATTGCGAGTACGCTGATAATAAGCCATAAATAATTTAAAAGTTATAATTAGACTTGTTTTAAGAATATCTTATTATTTTGAACTTTACAATAACTCTTGACATTTCTAAAAAAAAGACTATAATAAATAGTCCCCCGGGAAAGTACTTTTAAAAATTCTAGACAAGACCGGCCAATAATTGTTGGTTTAAAATGCCGCTAATTATTGGAAGGATGACGTTTGGAGGAAACGTCAACAGGCCGGGAATAGTCGAGCCCTTTTGGCCCGCCTTCCTGAATAATTATTTATGCTCAAACATATGTTCAGAGCATTTTCAGGAGCGCTGTCCTTAGCGCTCACTTTACTCGTCCTGTCTTGCTTCCTTCCCGAGGTAGCGAAAGCCTTAGTTGAGGTAATTATCAAGATACTGCATCTTGTCAGTATCGCCCTTGACCAAGCTCTTTCCACACTACCTCCGTCATGATCACACAAGACTACTCCAAAAGAGTAGTCTTTGTTCTTGTCTAAAAAATATGCCTTGCTCAAATTAACTTAAAATTATAAGATTAAACAAAGGTCATTTTTGCTTAATAATAAAATCAATAATATATAATAATTGATTTATATGAAAAAAATTATTTTTTCCTTAATCGCCATATCATTGGTGATGGGCTTAACCTCTATTGTACTCGCAGAGGAAACCAACACTAACACTAATACCGTTAATTCTAATGTCAACACCAATACCAACACGATCAATACGACCTGCATTCAGAAAGCTATTGAAAAAAAGGAAAATGCAGTTATCGCTGCCTTGGACAAAAGATTTAGTGCTTTAAAAACTGCCTTAGAGAAACGCAAAACTGCGCTCGTAGCTGCTTATGGCATCACCATCCGCAAAGACCGGATAGCAGCCCGTCTGAAAGCTTGGACTGAATTCAATAAGTCAAGACTGCAAATCGGTAAATCCTATAAGGACGGAATAAAAACCGCTATGAGTGCCATGAAAGCTGAACTCAAAGCCTGCAAATCTTCAGATGTCTATAACGTAGAAACATCTTCAATGTCCTCTGATTACAATTTATAGTTTAATGTTTGTTTTTTAATTATTTAAAAACGGGTTGATCTGAACCCGTTTTTGAAATTAATTACACTTATTACATGATTGACAAAAAAAATATTTCAATTAAAATGAGGCTAGACTTTTGATATTTATCTTTTATTAGGAGGGGTCAGACGATGATAAAATTAATCATCTTAAAAG
>CAYSSY010000030.1:9436-13255 GCA_964434055.1 uncultured Gammaproteobacteria bacterium
GATTAAGTCCTAGAAGAGTTCTCTATCAACCTGGTGAATACAACTGTCACCGGATAAATAACCCTTATAGACAAAGTTTCTCTCATTGGATAGTAATAGAAGGCACAAGGACTGGCATGGCCGAGCATGTTTTAAGAACTCATTATTATGACTCTTGTCGAATATTCAACACCTAAAAACCCGAATTTTTCGGGATTTTTTATAACTCTTGACAAGTGAACGAACGTTCACATATAATAATATTAGCTTTTTTATTATTAAAATGTATAAATATGAAACAATTTAGGACAATAAAAAAATTCTTTCGACAACACAAAAGACTCCCCTCTTACGGTGAGATAATGGCTCTTTTTAATTTTAAATCAAAAAACTCTGCCTCGAGACTAGTTAAAAAAATGATGGCACAGGGCTTTTTACAACAAGATGAAACAAGACATCTCCTGCCGGGTCCATATTTTTATAGCACTAAAATTTTAGGCACAGTTGAAGCCGGCTTCCCTTCACCAGCTGAAGAAGAACTCCAAGACACAATGAGTTTAGACGAATTTCTCATTGATAATCAAGACGCGACATACATGCTCCGTGTCAGTGGTGATTCCATGATTGATGCTGGGATTATGCCCGGTGACCTGGTGTTGGTTGAACGTGGTTGTGAGGCAAAAAATGGTGATATTGTTATTGCCGAGGTAGACAGTGGCTGGACCATGAAATATCTACACCGCCAAGCTAATAAAATCACCCTGGAACCAGCTAATAAAAAATACAAAACAATAATACCAAAAAACGAATTAAAAATAGCTGCTATAGTAAAAGCTGTAATTAGAAAATATTGACATAAATTTCAAATGTCAAAATCCAAATATCGAATCAATAACTAAATGAATTAATGAAAAAAAGTAATGTTAAGTCATTTGGGTTTTGGATTTGCTTTGACATTTGAGCTTTGAATTTATGATTTAATAAACCTAGATTTGTATATTCGTAGATAATTTTATGAAAAATTCTCCCCTCACCCTCTCCTCTTTTCCCCGTGCCATTCTCCATATTGATGGTGATGCTTTTTTTGCTTCTTGTGAGCAATCCAGAAATCCAGCCTGGCAAGGTAAGCCAGTCATTACCGGCAAAGAACGGGGCATTGCTGCTTCTCTATCATATGAAGCCAAGGCCTTGGGGGTAACACGCGGAATGAGGCTCTCAGAAATAAAAAAAAATTGCCCGCAAGCTATTATTCTACCCTCTGATTATGAAACTTACAGCCTTTTATCAACACGTTTCTTTAATATTATCAGGCGTTACACCCCGCAAGTCGAAGAATATAGCATTGATGAATGCTTTGCTGATCTCACTGGATTAAGACGGCCTTACCATAAAAGTTATCAAAAAATAGCCCAAGACATAAAAATGAATCTGGAACAAGAACTCGGTTTTACTTTTTCTTTTGGTTTAGCCACGAATAAGGTCATGGCTAAAGTTGGTTCGAAGTGGAATAAACCAGCCGGCCTAACCATCATTCCTGGAAATAAAATTTCCCACTATTTAGGAAAATTGCCTCTGGAAAAAATTTGGGGTATCGGTCCCCAAACCACAGCCTTTTTAGAAAAATTCGGCCTGAAAACTGCTCTTGATTTAGCTAAAAAAAATGAAGGCTGGATTAAACATTATTTAAGTAAACCTTTTTTTGAAATTTGGCAGGAACTTAACGGACGCTTTATCTACCCGATAAACAATGAAAAAAAATCTAGCTATGCTTCTATTCAAAAAGTTAAAACTTTTACTCCTCCTTCCAATAATCGCGACTTTGTTTTAAGTCAGCTCTCTAAAAATATCGAGAATGCTTGTTTAAAAGCTCGGCGCTATCAGTTGGCAGCTGGGGGCGCTGCTTTTTTCTTAAGAAGCCAGAATTTTAAAGATAAAGGGTTAGAATTAAAATTCTCTAGAGCAACGAATTTTCCTCATGAAATTATAAAATTTGTAACACAAATGTTTAATCAGATCTATAAAAATAATGACCTATACCGCGCAACCGGCTTTGTTCTTTTAAAATTAATACCGAGTGAACAAAAACAACTTAATCTTTTTGAAGATCCCTTAAAAATAGATAAAATGAATAGTTTATATCAAGCTGTTGACCAAATTCGTCTTAAATATGGTAAGCATACGATTTATTTAGGTGCTAGTTTTTTAGCTAATAAATTTCACCAGCATCTCGGAATGCGTGGCGATGAACCACTAAGAAAAAAAATACTTTTTAAAGGAGAGACAAAGCGCCGAAGATTAGCCATACCCATGTTCTTAGGGTCAGTTAATTAAAAAAAGAACCTCTTATAAAAGAGGTTCTAATAAAAAGGAATCAGTTAAAAAATGATTTTATTACCAGTCCCAAATAATGTGTTACTGCCACGACAAATAAAGCAATTAATAAATGTTCCACAGCAATATTAAACAATTTTTCCTTTTTTGTTTGAGCTAAAATATAGCTTAATAAAAATAAAAGAAAAAGAGACCAGACGATACTGATAATCACTGCCCAGTTCAACTCAAAAAAAATAACTGGCACTACAAAAGTCAGCGCTACAAAAAACTTAGTGATAAAAGTAAAAAAAGTCGCTTCCCAAACTTCTTTGTTTGTTTTATTCTTCTCACTTTCGCGAGCGATATGCATTCCTAAAGCGTCTGAAAAAGCATCAGCAATGGCAATGGTAATAATTCCACCAATCACCGCCAGTCGAGAATCAGTGCCACTCGCCAAACCGACTATCAATCCCAAAGTAGTAACAACGCCGGACGTGAGACCAAAAGCTGAGCTGGTAAAAATATTATTTCTCATTAATTTAATAAATAAGATACAAAAAATATACTTATACTAATAAGACTCTAAATTATTGTTAATGTAAAATTTTTAGTCCATCTGAAATCTGGATTAGCGAGATATTCTCTCTAACCACCGAGGTAGCCTGTCTAACTCCCTAAATAAATAGTGAGGCACTTTTACCAATCTCTGCAGACCATGAACTAAATCTGACCCAATACTTGGCGGCTCATTTGGTTCTTCGTCATCGACTGGTGGTTCATTCGGCTCATCTCCCTCATTATTAGCCGGCATTTCTAATTGACTTGAGCTATTTTGCGGATAGGGTGTCGCATTCACAAAAAAATCAAGACTGTTGTTATTCGTATCCCAAGCATTGCCCTCGCCTGCTACATCAACATCAGCTGACTTCCTTTCTAAGCTGGTACCAGCGACTGGGTTGGGCGCAGTTGCATCTTCAAAAAAAGAAGCATTACCCCAGCCGACAAAATCAACAATGTCTGTATCATCACTGCCAGTGATATTCTCAATGTTACTCACTAAATAAACAATATTATTATCAGCCAGACTAAAACTGCTACCAGAAGCTAAAATATCAGCTTTAGCGAGTAACTCAGGTGTGGTGTTAGTATTATCTCTTACGATCAAATAAAAACCATGAGCTGGGATTGTGCCTGCTAATTGTTTGCGGTATAAACCACTACCTGAACCAGTTGTTCTCTGAACAGACCACGAACCTAGGTCAATCGCTGAATTTGTCGGATTATATAATTCAACAAAATCGTCATTGACCCCGCCTGTTAAAACGCTCGCGGTCTGAATCTCACTGATAACTACATGATCTGCTATGCCAACGATAGCTTGAGCGCTTGTTGCTGAAAATAAAAAAAACGCTGCCAGAAAAAGAGCGCTTAAACGAACTTTAGACACAGAGCAGAAAAAAAATCTCTTGTCTTTCATACAATTATTTAAAATAATCTACAAATTACAACATTCGACCTTTATTTTGC
>CAYSSY010000031.1:0-412 GCA_964434055.1 uncultured Gammaproteobacteria bacterium
AAATTGGTGATATTGTCATGATGAAAGAAGGTCCATCTGCCTCAACCACCGAACCAGTATTTGAACAAGCTAATAATTCTGGACGCCGCAAACTGGCTGGAATTATCGTACAAAATTCCAGTTTTATGGCTGGTGGTTATCTCAAAGATTTATACCCAGATAATGCATACTTAATGGCTTTGGCTGGCAGGGTCCCGGTTAATGCTACAACCCATAATAGTACCGAACCAATTAATGTCGGTGATTGGCTAACCATTAGCTCCGTGCCTGGAGTAGCTCAGAAAGCAACCACTTCTGGAATGATGATTGGACGCGCCTTATCATCTTTAAGCCAAGGCGATGGCTCGGTGATGGTCTTAATCAATACCGGTTTTGCTGATCCTAACGTGACCGAACTACTACCAGTTATGAA
>CAYSSY010000031.1:422-12348 GCA_964434055.1 uncultured Gammaproteobacteria bacterium
AACCGCTACCACCACTGCAACAACTTCTGAAATCACGGTCATTGATAACACAGGAAATGAAACGGACGGTAATAGCCAAATCGCTACTCAAAGTTTTGATAGTTTGGACATTGCCGGTGATCTCGAAGTCCAGGGCGTAGCCAATCTCAACAGCGGCTTTACCACACCTCAAGGTGACTTGGCGGAAAATATTGCTGTCCGACCACTGACTTTAGCTGAAATTGGTTTGGTTGGCCTGGGCACTCAAGCCACCACTACTTCAACAACCAGCGAAGCCTTAAATCTGCCAGAAGCTGGCGATGTCCTGGTGATTGATCCGACCAACGAGCGCTCAGCTGTTAAGTCTTTCTCGCTTAACTCTAACCATATCCTCGGTATTGTTTCATCTGAACCATCGGGCCTCTTGAGAAGCGACTTGGGCAATAACGGACAGACAGTCAGACCTTTGGTTTTAACCGGCACCGCACCAGTTAAAGTTTCTCTGGAAAATGGCGAGATTAAGAAAGGTGATTTGTTAACCACCGCTTCACTTCCGGGCTATGCCATGAAAGCAACCAGTAAGAAAGCGGGCATTGTTGGTATTGCTCTGGAAGATTACTTAACTGATAGCAACCCAGAAATTTCTCTCTCTGAATCAGTAACGAGTACAGCAGATTCAATTATCACCGCGACCACCACGCAAGAAAATATTTTGCCTTCAACCTCAACTCCTAAGAAAATCATGGTGCTATTAGCTATTAAAAATAATGTCCAGGTAAACTGGGATGATGTTTCCATCTCAATTATTGATAATCCCAACTTGGGTCAGGAAGTGAGTGTTGATGATTATAGTTTTGAAGGCAACATCGCCGTTAAAGATCTGGTTGTTACTGGCAAGATTCTGGTTTTAGGCGAAATGGAAGTCTTGGGCGAGGCGACCATAAAAGGCAATCTCAATCTTGATTCGGCTTTAGTTAGAGAATATCTAGAAGCGCCAGGCGAGCTTTTGATGATTGGTGACGCGGTTTATATCGCCGGCGCAAATCAAGTCGCGCGTGCTTATGCTGATAACCCAAACTTTAAACCAGCAATCGGTATTGTCGTCGGCCTTGAAACAAGCTCTGACAATTTAACACGCACGGTCAAAGTCGCCTTTAGTGGCACAATCAAAGGCTTTAAGGATTTAATACCGGGTGCTGTCTATTTCTTGTCTCCAATAATCACTCAAACTCCGACTAACAACCAACAACCAATAACTGACAATCAATTAGCAACAACCACGGCGACGGTATCTGACCAACAAATAACAGGCGAAGAACAACAAACAACTACTGCTACTTCAACCGATGAAGCAATTATTCTATCTTCCTTAACACCAATCGTGCCCAATCAACTCGGTTATTATATCCAGACTGTCGCTATTGCCGAAAGCGAAAATTCACTCCTGATTATGCCGTCATTAACCTATCAGGAATACACCAACGACACCAATCTGCCGGCCGTCAACTATAATCCAATCTATATTGATAACGTCACGATTGAACAGACAGCCAATGACAATCAACAGACGACTGATGAAACTTCTGAAGCAACGACGACAACTGAAGTTGAACAGACGACTGACGACAACCAACAAACAACGGACCCGTCGGCAGAGCCCGGAACAGACTCACAGACAACCGAAAACACCACCCCAACTGAGCCGACAGTTGAAGTGGTCGAACCAACAGAAACTCAAACTGAACCGCAGATTGAAGTGGTAGAATAATAATATCGACAAACGGCAAACAACTAATGACAATATTCTGCTAAAAAAGTCAGACGTCATGCATAATGCGTAATCCATAGAAATAACCAATTTTACATTTTAATCTGTCATTTTAAATTTTGATATTTACAGTTTACATTAGATATGAACAATAACCACCATCCACTTTCTGGTCACATAGACCTAAAAATTCTGGCCATCAGCCTCGGAGTTTTGTTGATCGCATTGTTGGCAGTGATCTTGTTGCCAAAGATAAACAAACAGACCCATCAACCAAGTATTTGGCAAACATATGCCAGCCGACTTTCACCAATCGTGGCTGTTTTTAATACCACCATTGAAGGCACGAAAGCGGCGGTCAGAATTGATGAAACAAGCGGTCAAGTTGGATTTGGTTCTAACAACTATCGAGGTGAAAAATTGCAGTTATTCACAAAAATGGTCGGGGGTAATTTTATTGATCCTATTCAAGCAGATAATAAAATTAAATGGCTGTCAGCACTGCCGGGAATTGATGTTGAGGTTCATACTTTTGATGGTAATATCAAAGAGTTCATACATATTAATAATAAAGAAGCAGTACACGCCTTTGCCTTTGAACTTGAACAAAAAGGAGAAATTGAACTCCGTGATGAAGCCGGCATGTATATTACCGTTCTTGATAAAAAGACTGGGGAAGAATTATTCACTTTGGATTACCCGATAGCGATTGATGCTCAGGGCAAAAAAATTCCCTACCACTACCGCTTGGAAAATCTAAATGACAAAATTCAAATGTCAAAAACGCGGCTCATTCTCGAAGTGCATGATCCGAAACTTTTGCTTAACGTCAAATATCCTTTGGTCTTAGACCCGCCGCTGACCGTCAGAGAATATGATGAAATGTTGATTAAAATTGGGCAAAATGGTAACGAACCAGGCAATGCCAAAGATGGTGATATTGTTGAGGTTAAACCAGCAGGCTGGCCGTGGGGTGATTTGGAATACCGGGATTATGTCATTGTCAGGGTGAAGAAGATGACGGAAGAAGAGAGACTAAATTTTAACAAACGATTTGAATCAATTACCAATCAGGAACGTTTTCAAGCAATGGAAAACAAAGAATCACCACTTCAAAGCCAGACCAAACATTTAGACGGCGCTTACCTTTATGGCCTTGATTATGTGTCCTTAATCAATGACGAACGAGTGAAGATTATTAAAAAAAATGATGATGGCACCGAGGAAGAAACTATTAAAGACGGTTTGGTTGAGATGATTCGCGACCGAGCTAAAGTTAATCCGGTTATTGATGCCACTGAATTAGATTTAAACGAAATTATTAAGGAAAAGGTGTTTGCTCAGCTTTACCGCGAGATCAAAGACGGCCGGACAAAGTTAGCTCTGAATGAACTGCCAGGTGATGAATCAGTTCTTCCCTCTCACGCTCGACTCGCTAAAAGGTTGGAAGATAAAAAATCATGGCTGGCTCAAGCCTGGGATAAATTAGTAAAACCAGCCAGAGCAGCTACAAATACTTACACCGTCGGCACTAATTCACGAAATTATTCCACTCTTCAAGCCTGGGAAGATGCCCGCGATGCCGGCACCGACATTGAAAAAGGTGAATGCTATAATGATTCAACTTTTACCGCCGGTGTTACTATTGACGGCACAACCGGCGATGCTGACAGCTATATGTGGCTGACAGTCGCCTCAGGCAACAGACATAATGGCACAGCAGGAACGGGAGTAAAAGTTGATCCGACAACTGTGCCAGTTGATGTTATTTATGTCAGAGATGATTACACTAAA
Organism: uncultured Gammaproteobacteria bacterium; assembly: GCA_964434055.1. Classification (GTDB taxonomy): domain Bacteria; phylum Patescibacteriota; class Patescibacteriia; order UBA2196; family CAYSSY01; genus CAYSSY01. The sequence continues at coordinate 3,964 of CAYSSY010000031.1, forward strand.
GTCGAATGGCTAGAGATAACTGGCTTTACTGAGAGTTCATCGGCTTCAAGTGGCGTTCATGTCAATTATGCGGGGAATACTATTATTGCTCACAATTTGATCCATGATAATGCTTATTGGGGGAGAATTATCGGTGTCTTTGTTCATGAATGTTATGCTAATAATCTTGTTTACAACAATATTATTTACTGCGGAAATGAAGATACGGCTGGTTACGCAGGAATTGAATTTTATTGGAATGACGACAACCAAACTGCTTACAACAATACCATTGTCTATCAAGATAACTATGGCGCGGGAATATTTCTTTTATATTCTGACAATGTCCTGGCAAAAAACAATGTGGTCAAGTCATATCCAACTTATGATTTTTATGCTGATACTGGAGCATCTTTTGATGGCAACTCTAATTACAACGCTTCAGCTGACACCACTTCACCAGGTCTTAATTCTCAGGATAATATTGTTATTGCCAATGTCTTTACCAACACCACTGTTGGTTCAGAAAACTTACACTTAAAAGCAGGGGCGAGTGTGATCAACGCCGGCGATGATTTATCTGGAACTTTTACTACTGATATTGACGGAGAAACGCGCCCGACTGGCGCTAATACTTGGGACATCGGCGCTGATGAAATTGTTACAGCTGATAGCATTAGTTGGTGGAATAGTGCCTGGTCAAAAAGAAAAGCCATCAGTATAGAAGAAACATCTGGGGGTGATTTAACGAATTATCCGGTAAAATTAACTGTCAGTTATGATAATGATATGATTAATATTTTCACTGATTTGCGTTTTACTAATGATAGCGACACACCACTGGATTACTGGATTGAAACTGTCGCTACCAGCACCAGTGCCACTGTCTGGGTGGAAATTGACTCTCTACCAGCGAGCGCTACGACCATTATTTATATGTATTATGGTAATCCCAATGCACCGAGCGGTGAGAGCGGAGACAATACCTTTACTTTGTTTGACGACTTTGAAAGCTATAACGTCGGTGATTCGCCTTCGGCCAGTAAGTTTACAACCACTGGCACCAATGGCACTAATTTTGTCAATATCCAGACCGATCCGGATAATAACACCAATAAAGTTCTGAAAATTACCGAACCTTCAGACGGCATCTATACCGGTTTTACCAGCGCTCATTACACTGCTGGCTATTATGCCATTCACATGAAAATGCGTTTTAGCGCGACCGTTGTCTATTGGGGTACATTCAATGCGGCAGACGCCTGGCAAATCACTTGTACCAACGGTGCTAGTGGTGTGAACAGGATGAGATATTATACTGATTCTCCAGCTCAATATAATGATTATTCGCCATCAGCCGGCGATACGTCCCTTGACACTTGGTATGATATCGAACATAGAATGACCAGCAGCACTTATCATATGTATCGAGACGGCGTTGACTATACTGGTGCTTACCGGGCAACCTCACCAGACACTTCGGATTCTTTTTTATCTCAGCCGGCCAATAACCAAACCAACAACGTCTATTATGATGATATTTATGTCAGAAAATATGTTGCTAATGAACCAACCAGTACCTTTGGCACAGAAGAAATATCACCGATCAATTATAAAACTCGATTTAGAAGCGGGACAATAAAATTTAAAAGCGGCAATATAAAAATCAAATAAAACACAGATAAAATTTCTCAACTAAAAAATTGTTCTATATAATATAAGCAATGAAAATTACCTCAGAAAAAATTAAAGCACTCTTTTCTCTTAAAACCATCATTCTGGTTTTGCTTTTGATTATCGGCGTCGCAACCGCGTTTCTCGTCATTAATCAGCATTTAAAAAATCGGCAGGACAAAAAAGCTTTTAATAAAATCATCCCTAATTATTATACCGAACCGCTAGTTGTCGCCAGTTTTGGGTCAACCCTAACAGTCACGCCCTTAGCTGGCGAGCGAGTCAAGGTTGAAACGACTGACAACAAAGCCACCTACCGCAACGCTTATCCGAAAACTGATGTTGTCCAGACCAGTTATGATTATAAGCTTAAGGAGGAACTAATTTTCACCGAGCCCGGCCACCCGACAGAATTTCAGTATCGCCTCGGCAATCTGGAAAACTTTATTATTGAAAAAAATAATGATGGTGGATTAATTTTTTATGATAAAAAATTGGTTGCAGCTGGTAAAAAAGAATTAGCATCTGTCTTTACCATGCCCGCCCCATTTGTTCAAGGCAAGGCTGGCCGCCGCTCTTTTAAAGCGGTTAAGCTGGAGTTGGTAGACAATATCTTAACCATCAAAATAGACCAAAATTGGCTGAATAATGTGCAGTACCCGGTCATCTTGGATCCAACGCTAGAAATAAAAATACTTAATGTCTACTCACATCCGCAGCAAGGTGACAATTGGCAGGTTGACTTTACAACTGTTGGCACTGCTGACCTTAAAATAATCCCCAATGATTTGGCGACGATTGAGGAAGATGAATTTATTTCTCTCGCTTGTGATGGTGAAAATCGCACCCCGCAAATTTTAGAAAATGATGTTATTTTTTATCCTGATTGGCAATGTTCCGGCATGGGCACAGTCATTCATAAAACATTAATCGCTGGACAACACACTTTGCGTTTTGAATTTGGTGATCCTCTGAACCCGGAAAATTTTACCTATGCCTTTGCCTACAATGACCCAATGGGTAACAGTCTCAGTAAAGAAAAACTTATTTCTACCCGACCAGTTGACGCCACTTATGAAAATGGCACTTCGCCTAATATGGTGGCAGTTGATGCCAATACAGTTTATGTTTTCTATATCGGCGGCGACACCTATAACGCTCAGGATTACCGCGTGGTTTATCAAAAATCAACTGATGGCGGCACAACTTGGAGTCAACCAATCCCTTTCCCAGCCGCTTTGTATGGCGCGCAATGGCAAAGCGTGGCGGTCTGGTATGACCGCTGGACAGCGGGCGACACTGGCACCAGAATTCACGTGGCAGCAGTGGAAGCAATAACTGATGATGTTTGGTACAATTATCTGGATACTTCTACTGACACCTTTAATACTATTGGTTGGGATGTGGCAGCGGCAGGGACGGCTTTTACCATTGCATCAGACGGCGGTATTTCAATTACTAAAGCCACTGACGGCCGCATCTATATCGCCGCGGCCACAGAACAAGGCACCTATGACGTGCAAGTTTATTATTCCGCTGACGGCGATACTTGGACCAGCACCAACTTTGGCGCCTCATCTTTCCCCGCTTCCGGCGTGGCAGTTGGGGATTTTATTCAAATTCTGCCTATTGGCAGTGATGACGTGCTGTTATTAATGGATGATGTCTCGGCAGACAAAATAATCTCGGCGGTTTACACTGGCAGCGCTTGGGAAAATGAAGACCGCATTGATTATTGGGTGGAAAATGCCACTTATGACGGGCCGTGGAGCGCGGCAGTCAATACCTCAACCAACGATGTCTATCTGGTCGGCATGACTGGTTTTGCTTCCACGACCGCTGATCTAGCCGCCTATAAATATGATAACAGCACGCGCGACTGGTCTGGTCTTTCCAATGTGGCAACCAACACTGCTTCAACTACAGTTGGCACTATTGTGGTGGATACTGCGACCGGTAATCTACACGCGTTGTATAACAATTGTCCAACACTTAGTGCCACTGACTGCGTGGTTCAATACAAAACTTCAACAAATGGAGGCATTACTTGGTCTAACCCAATGCAGGTAACTTTTTTGCCAGATGATGTCAAATACGTGCGCCGGGCCATGGGTTTGCTCAACAATAAAATATATTTCAATTATTTTAATGACGACACTGAATTTATATTTACCCAGATGATTGATACCAGTTCGGTCAAGAGCGAAACAACGATTGACGGGGTAATTTATGATTCAACCGGTGATTTTAACCCCAGCCCGAATATTGTTTTTACCAGCGCCGATGTTGGTTATATTTTTTATATTGACAATACGGTGGCTGACGCGGCTTATCGGAAAACAACCGATGGCGGTGATTCGTGGAGCGCACCAGTATTTATGGGACCGAATAAAACATGGAACAATCTGGCAGTCTGGTATGACCGCTGGTCGCCGAACGATACAACTGGTAACCTAATCCATATCGCGGCTATAGAATCAACTACGGATGATCTTTGGTATTACACGCTCGATACTTCCACGGACACTTTGGACGCTGACGGTTGGGTGGCGGCAATTTTAGGCACACAATATGATATTGGTGCTGACGGCAATGTTTCAATTACTAAAGCCCAAGATGGTAAGATTTATATTTCTGGCTGTGGTGCTTTTGATGGGGATGCTTGCCGGGTTTATTATTCTACTGACGGCAGTTCCTGGACCAATACTTCTTTTAGCCCGACCGCGCTGGATGATCTTGATTTTGGTCAGCTATTGCCAGCCAAAAATGGAGCGATGTATATCTGGCACGATGTTAATACTGACGATCTGCGCTCTTATATTTATAATGACGGCGCTTGGGAAGCGACACAACTGATTGATGGTTTTTTTGTTGACAATACTGCTTTTGACACGCCGTGGAGTGCGGTTTTTGACAAAGCAACTGGTGACATATTTTTAATCGGTATGTCTGGCCCGGGCATTGCTTCCACCACAGCTGATGTCAGGGGTTTTAAATTTTCCAGCTCTACCCAAACTTGGTCTGACGATGCTTTAGCAGACCCGGTGGAAAATGACCCTTTAACCACTTGTGCATCAGTGGCCATGGATTCATCAACTGGCTATTTATACGCCATCTATACCAAACAAAATAATAATTATACTCGATTGGACAGTGAGCAAATGGGTGTTTATTATAAAGTCTCCACTGATGGCGGCGCCAACTGGAGCAGCGCCACCAAGTTAAACTCCATGGACGGCGATATTAGAAATATCAGAAACAATGCTTATAACAGCGAGCGCCTTTTTGTCAACTGGTTTGACGAAGATTTTAATATCTTATCCGGCCGGTCGCTGATTGGCAATAGCGCACCGACAATTTACGAAGAAACGCGCACTAATTGGCGGCCGATTGATGCTACGGCTGAATATAATTCTTCCCCTAACATCGTCAACATCGACGCTAACACGGCTTATGTTTTTTATAAAGGCGGTAATTCTTGGAATGCTTATGATTATAAAATATTTTATCAAAAAACAACTGACGGCGGGACAAATTGGTCAGCGCCGACTGCCTTTCCGGGCGCGCTCTATGCTGATCAGTGGAATAATTTGGCGGTCTGGTATGATCAATGGACACCGGGTAATACCGGCACTAAAATTCACATCGCTGCCATTGATACGGTAACCGACGATGTTCTCTACAACTATCTAGATACTAGCAACGACGCCATGGCGACAATTGGCTGGGACGTGGCAATGGCTGGCGGTAGGTTTGATGTCAATGCCGACGGTGGAACAGCCATTACTGTTGCTGGCGATGGCCGGATTTATGTTGCCGGCTGCGGCTCGTTCGGCTCTGATTCTTGCGCGGTTTATTATTCTGCTGATGGTGATACGTGGAGCAACACTTCTTACAACCCGAGCACTGGGCTTGATGATGGAGATTTTGTGCAGCTGCTGCCAATCTCTTATGAAGATATCTTGTACATTATGCATGATACAACCGGTGACCAGGTAATTTCTTCGGTCTACAATGGTTCAGCTTGGGAAAATGAAGATCGCATTGATTATTGGGTAGAACATGCCACCTATGATGCCCCATGGAGCGCAGCTCTGAAACCTTCTTCGGGTGATGTCTTTCTGATTGGCATGTCTGGTTTGGCTTCCACGACCGCTGATTTACAAGCTTACCAATATGCCAGTTCCACGCGCAACTGGACAACACTTTCCAATGTGGCGACCAATACCGCTTTAATTACTGATACGAGTTTGACGATTGATAATAGCACCGGTAAACTGTTCGCTTTTTATGAAGAATGCACTTATCTAGAAACTGATGGCTGTTTTGCGCGCTACAAAACTTCAGCTGATAATGGCATCACCTGGTCAGCGCCAATTGAAGTCAGTGATGTGCCTGATGATATTAAAGTCTTAAAAAGCACATCTAACGTTATCGCTGATAAAATTTATTTAAGCTATTTCAATGATGACACCGAAATGGCATATGTTAATGTTATCAGTACCGACGGCGAAGCTAGAGGGGTTACCATTGACGGCATCATCACTGACGCGACCAGAGAATACAACCCAGGACCAAACGTTGTTTTCACCGACGCCTATACTGGTTATGTTTTCTACTTGAGTGCCCCGAGTGCTTATGACGTCGTTTATCGCAAAACCACTGACGGTGGTGCCAGTTGGAGCGCCACGACCACTTTAACTTCATCAACAGCTAATGCTTTTGATAATGTGGCTGTTTGGTATGACCGCTGGACTCCCGGGGACACCACCGGCAACTTGATCCACATTGTCGCGGTCGAAGAAACAACAGATGACGCCTGGTACAGCGCACTTGATACCAGCACTGACACCCAAGACGCTGACGGTTGGGTGGCAGCGATTGCCGGTACTGTTTATACCGCCGGAAGCAATGGCAATGTCTCTATTGCCAAAGCCAGTAATGGCACAATTTACCTGTCTGCTTGTGGTACTTTTGGCGCTACCGCTTGCCGGGTTTATTATTCTACAACCGGCCAAGACGGTTCATGGTCCGATACCTCATTTAATCCAAGCGCAGGCTTAGACGACGATGATTTTGGCCAGCTGCTGCCGGCACAAGCAGGTGTTATCTATATCTGGCAAGACATTACCACCAATACTTTGACTTCTTATGTCTACAGTGACGGTTCGTGGAGCGCAGAAAAAGCAATTAGTGGCACTGGAGCCTGGGTAGAAGATGCAAATTATGATGTACCTTGGGGGGCGACACTCAATAAAAATACCGGCGATATCTATTTAATTGGCGTCAATGCCATTAATTCCGAGACCGGCGATTTGAAAGGCTTTAAATATTCCAGTTCCTCAGCGTCCTGGGATGACGGAGCCGTAGCCGATCCAATAGAGAATGACGCGTTAGTGGCCGGCGGCGCTGTTTCTTTAAATCCCGATAACGGTAATCTCTATGCTATTTATTTTCGGCAAAATAATTCCACTACTCGTTTTAATGGACAAAATATGGGTCTTTACGTAAAACTTTCAACTGATGGCGGAGCGACTTGGAATAATGCGGTAAAACTAAACGGTTTTGATCACGACTTGCGTTCAGTCAGAGTAAACTTAGCGAACAGCGAACGAATTTATGCCACTTGGTTTTTTGAAGATTGGAATATTATGATGGGCCGAACCATAGAAGCTTTTGGCAGTCTAAATCCAACACCAACGATCAGTTCGGTCAGTGATTTACCAGATCCGATTAACGCCGGCAATGAACTTAGTTTTAGCGTGGACTGGTCTGATCCTTATGACCAAATCAAAGTTAAAATCTGCAAAACTAATTCCTTAACCAGTCAAAATTGTGATGGCGGCTACTGGGCAACCTCGACCGCTTTCACGGCCAGCGACCCGGAAACGGTGAGTTATACGGCTGAAGAAGGCGAAGCTGGAGCGGCCAAAGATTATTACGCCTTTGTCTGCGACAATGAAGGCTCATGTTCCGTTTCGACTGCCGGCAGTTTTACCATCAATGGCACGCCAACCATCTCTTCAGTTAATGACACGCCTGATCCAGTTACAGCCGGCGCAGACATCACTTTCCCGGTTGATTGGAACGATGCCAATTCTGGAGAAAATATCAAAGTCAAAATTTGTAAAGTATCCGGATTAACCGACCAAAACTGCAGTGGCGCCGGCTACTGGGCAACCTCAACCGCTTTCACTACTGACGATCCAGCTAACTTAACTTATACCTCAGAAGAAGCTGATCTCGGCACGCAAAATTATTACGCCTATGTTTGCGATGATGGTGGCTTGTGCTCCTCGGTGACCAACGGTCAGTTTACTGTGCAGACAGGCGTTTCCCCGGCGTCTGAAAAAAGTGTCAAAAGTTACCTAAAAAGCGGAACTATTAAAAACAAGGGCCGGATGATTATAAAGTAAAATCAGTCTCTTTATGATGTTTAACAAACAAAAAAATAATGGCATTATAAGCCTGTTGCAAAAAAGTGGTTTAATTTTCTTTTTTATTTTACTCCTTACCGGTCTTATTTTTATTATTTTTTTTAATAGAAATTCAACGCCAGAAAAAATTAATCCCGATACAAATACTCAGGAGAAACAAAATAATTTTGACATTGCCTTACCTTTAAATTATCAAGAACCATTGGTTATCTCTGCTTTGGGCAATCTGCTCGCCATTCTGCCAGTCAACGCCAACAATGTCACTCAGGAACAACTTGATCCCAATACCATCAAA
>CAYSSY010000032.1:0-11856 GCA_964434055.1 uncultured Gammaproteobacteria bacterium
AAGAGGCTTCTGTTCTTTGGTCAGAATCAGGTCCGGAGCGCTGTCAAAAATTCTCATGCGGTGATCATATTTTTTTATCGTTTCCAGCGGCCAGGGCATTTTTAAATGCAACCCAGGTTCCTTAATTTCTCTGTATGGATTGCCAAAAAAAAGTGTGGCTGCGGAATGGGTCTGCCGCATGGTAAAAAAGCACGATTGAGCAACCAAGAAAGCTAACAAAATTAGGCCAAACTTTCTCCATTCAGCCTTCAGGTTCACTTCCTTTAATTCCGGCATAGTTATTTTCCTTCCATAAATTGATTGAGGTTGAACAGCTTGAGACTCGATGAGGAAACAGCGCCTGTCATATCGACCAGAATTTTTTTATTCTGCATAATTTCAGCCGCAGTCTGCCATGCAATTCTCGCATGTTGGAGATCAGGATTCTTTTTGTATTCCTCGTAGACGGAAAAATATCTCACCGAGTCTCCAACCGCATCCATTATTGCCTTCTGTGCCATACCCTCAGTCTGACTGATGCGACCTTCAGCTATACCGCGCGCTGCCGGAACTTTTTCATTCCAGTAGGTTTCACCTTCTGCCACGAGTTTCTGTTTCAATTCACGAAAGCTCGTAACGCCTATAAAATCTGCCATAACTTCAGCTGGCGGGTTGGCGTCCTGGAGATTAACCGATTGTAAAGCGGCTCCCAATTTCACTTTTTTGGTCGAGTGTTCCAACCGGAGATGAGCCACATTTTCGAACTTCTGGCGATGAGTCGTGGTCATTGAATCAAAATCGGTCTGGCTCGCACCATAGCGCATTGCTGACATACTAAAAAACCACAAGGCCTTTTCGGGATCGGCAAAATTGTATTCCCAGTCAATGGCATTGTCGATGTAATACTGAATGGCACTATTTACATCCGCAATCTGCTCATCTTGGGTAAAAAATTCGCTCTCCTCCGGGACGTTTTCGTATTGGCCTTTGTCTTTGGTTCTGAATCCCATTTCGAGCCGATGGAGTTTCTTTGTTTCGATTTTATATGCCTTTTCAATACCCCAGGGTAATTTAAAATTCAAACCGGAGTTTACTGTCCGATTATACTTACCCAGGCGTTCGACCAAGGCCTGCTCACTGGCATTGGGCCAGAACCAAATAGAAAAGAAAAACCAAACAACTATGATCAGGCCGATAAATACATAAACTGCGCCCGGTCTGACTCCATTGATGACCCAGCTCTGGCTATCTTCAGAACTTTCATCTCTATACCGCTGATTGGTTTCCTTTTTTTTCCAAGCCAGTGCACAGCGGAGCAATTTGCCCAGCAGACCTGACTTTTCCGGATTAAACAAATTGTTATCCATGCTTTTCCTCCAGTATGGATGGTGAATGATGTTATGAATTGTCAAGGGTTTCGCAATATATTAACATATTTATAAATTTTTGTCAATAATATACTATTTTACCTTTGACAATATTAATTTTTTCAGCTACACTTAGAAATAACAATTATTTAATTGAATTAATAGCAGTTCAGTTGAAGGCTTATTTTACTGGCTACCAGCTACCTGCTACTTGCTACAAAAACTATGGCACATCGTAAAGCTGGCGGCTCTACCCGTTTAGGCCGCGACTCCCAATCCCAAAGACTCGGCGTCAAACTCTATGAAGGCGAAATCGCCAAAGCCGGCGCGATTATTATCAGACAGCGCGGCACTAAGTTTAATGCTGGTGAAAACGTCCGGCGGGGCAATGACGATTCTTTATACGCTTTGAAAGAAGGTAAAGTCCATTTTTTCAAACGCAAAAAGAAAAAGTTTGACGGCTCCATGAAGATGACCCAAATTGTCAGTGTTATTGCAAAATAAATATCAGAATATAAAAAAACCGCTCTCTAATTGGGGCGGTTTTTGTTTATGAAAATACATTATCTTTTGCCTAAAGCAATTACTTTTTTTGCCGTTTCCCACATTTCCGGGTGACCCTGATCTTTTTGATAGAGCCACCACTCAGCGCCCCAGAAATAAACTTCAGTGAATCCGGCATCAGTCACGAAATTAACGTGTCGCATAAATCGTGCGACATCCATGCTTTTTGAGGCCTCCACAAAGCTTAAATCTTTGATGCTGACAGGACCCCATGGTTCAGCTTGCAGTTCAGTCAGCCAAACAGGATCTTTGACCCAATGTCTGATATTGGCTGACCAGTTTTTTGGTCCACCATATAGCCAACGATTAGGCCAATAGAAACCATGGCTGTAAACAATGCCATAATAACTCAATCCAACAATGTCTCCGAAACGTGCCGCCCGCTTGGGTCTGCCCCAGTCACCCGGCTCAGTGATAATCACCGGCCGCTTAAGCTGATCAAGTTTTTTTACCAGCGCAATTTCCTGCTCTAAGAACTCGGCTTGGTTGCTGTACGGCTGTCCAATCCCAAACTTATAGAATGGCTCATTTTCGACCTGAAAAGCGGTAATCAGTGGTTCCTGACTATAGTGCAGAATCAGTTTTTCTAAATATTTCAGCAAGTGCTGCTGCTGTTCTGCTTCAGTCAAATTTTGCACCCACTCTGGCAAGTGATATTCCGGCCAGTGCGGCACTTTTCTACCGACACACAGAATTACCTGTCTGACACCGCAATCTCTAAGCAATGCGAGTTGCCAATCAAGGCTCTTAGTGTTGAATTTGTTCGGCTCTGGCTGAATCTGATCACAGTAAGCCTCAAGACGATAATTCTTCAAGCCTAAATCGCAAACCATCATTTTCAGCACGCACTTTGGGTTGCGGCCAGTGCCAGCAAAGAGCCACTCAGCATGGGGCTGAGAATAGGTGGCACCAAAATTAACCTGACCGTAATCCGGTGCCTTTTTTGTTCCGCAGTTCAAAGAAAAAAACATAGTCAAGACAAAAATTAATAGCTTTTTCATTGATCCCTCCTGAAAAAATTAAGTTGCTAATGTTAATTCTATACCCTACACTAAAATAATAAAAATTACAACTAATAACACATAATGTAGAAATGCGCGCATTGGAGCCCTGATCTATAAAATGCGAGTGAGTTTGCCGTTTGAAAATCAAGCAACGGAGCTGGTAAGCGACCTATTTGCTTGATTTTAGGCAAACGAGCCGCATTTATATCAGGGTGAACCTGCGCGAAATCTTTTGGTGCCACCTTTTCTAGAAAAGGTGGCAGGAAATATTTGTCCTAAAATGTCATCCTGAGCTTTGCTTGCCCCGCTAAGGACGGTGGTCGAAGAATGACAAATAAATTAAAAAACCCCAAGGAATTTACCTTGAGGTTTAAATATTTTATTTTCTTACTTCTTAATTCTTAATATCCCATATCCATGCCACCACCCATGCCACCCATACCACCCATGCCAGCCGGGGTCTTATCTTTCTCATCTTTACTTGGTAGTTCAGCCACGACTGCTTCTGTGGTTAACAATAAAGAAGCAATAGAAGCCGCGTTCTGCAAGGCTGATCGCGTAACTTTGGTTGGATCAATCACACCAATCTTTACTAAGTCTTCAAACTTATCAGTCGCCGCATTATAACCAACATTGCCCTCGCTCTTTTTGACCTCTTCAACAACAACTGAACCATCCTTGCCGGCATTATAGGCAATCTGCTTAGTTGGCTCAACTAAAGCTTTTCTTAAGATATCCAAACCGACTTTTTCCTCACCTTCAACTTTCACGTCATCTAAAGCTTTTAAAGCTCTAATTAAAGCCACGCCACCGCCTACGACCACACCTTCTTCAACAGCTGCTCTGGTAGCTGATAAAGCATCTTCAATGCGATGTTTCTTCTCTTTCATTTCAGTTTCTGTGGCTGCCCCGACTTTTAAGACAGCGACACCGCCGGAAAGCTTAGCAATTCTTTCTTGTAATTTTTCTTTATCAAATTCAGAAGTAGCTTGCTGGAGCTCTTTGCGCAACTGTTCTAAACGTGCCTTCAATTTCTTTTCATCACCCTTGCCTTCAACAATGGTGGTATTTTCTTTTTTAGCAATAATCTTACGAGCTTGACCTAGATCACTGATTTCAGCATTTTCTAGTTTCAAACCAACTTCTTCCGAAATAACTCGACCACCAGTTAAAATAGCAATATCTTCAAGCATGGCTTTGCGGCGATCGCCAAAACCAGGCGCCTGGACTGCCAATGAACTGAAAGTTCCTCTGAGTTTATTAACTACTAAAGTGGCTAAAGCATCGCCTTCAACCTCTTCAGCAATAATGACTAATTCCTTTTTGCCTGTTTGAGAAAGTTTCTCTAATAACGGCAATATTGTTTGAATAGAAGAAATTTTCTTGTCAGTAATTAAAATGTGCGGATCTTCAATCACCGCTTCCATACGCGATGAATCAGTAATCATATAGGCAGAAACATAACCTTTATCAAACTGCAAACCTTCTACGATTTCCTTTTTCAAACCTAGTTCTTGCGATTCTTCAACAGTGACCACGCCATCCTTGCCGACCTCGTTCATAACTTCGGCAATTAAACTTCCAATATCAGCATCATTGGCGGAAATTGACGCGATGTGGGCAATATCTTCCTGACCAGTGACAGGTTTAGATGTTTTTTCCTTTAAAAAATCAACTACTGCTTTAACGCCCTTTTCAATGCCTCTCTTAATTACCATTGGATTAGCGCCAGCAGTAACATTCTTCAAACCTTCGGCAATAATCGATTGAGCAAGTACCGTCGCTGTGGTTGTGCCGTCGCCAGCGACATCATTGGTTTTTGAGGCAACTTCCTTAACTAATTCCGCCCCAATATTTTCAAAATTGTTTTCTAATTCAATTTCTTTAGCTACGGTCACTCCGTCTTTGGTAATAGTCGGCGAACCAAATGATTCACCCAAAACGACGTTGCGACCAGCCGGCCCCAAAGTCACTTTGACAGCATTCGCTAATTTATCAACTCCTTTTTTAAGCGCGACTCGCGCTTGTTCATCATAAATAATTTGTTTAGCCATAATTCTCCTTATTCAATCACCGCGATGATATCTGATTCGGACAGAATTAAATATTCCTGACCGTCTATTTTAAATTCATCTGGTGAATATTTCTTAAATAATATTTTATCACCGACCTTGACTGACATTGGCAGTCGAGAACCGTTATCAAGGACGCGGCCCTGACCAATAGCCAAAACTTCGCCTTTTTCCGGTTTCTCTTTTTCTGCCGTATCAGGCAAAACAATACCAGCTTTGGTATATTCTTCAGCCGGTAATGGTTTAACGACCAAATGGTCTGAAAGTGGACGTAAATTCATAATGTTTTTTTAACCACAATTTTGTGGTTTTTTTAATTATTAAACGCACCTTTTTGAATTAGCACTCTTGACCATAAAGTGCTAATTTTAACTGTTATTTTATTATAAACTAGAGAAAAATGCTTGTCAAGACAATTTAAAAATATTGGCAAAAAAATAAAAGAAGACTACTTAATCATCTTCTTTATTTCTTGATTTATAAACTTAAATCACATAATTTCTATAATTTCACATTTTATCAAACCCTTAGGCGCTTCAATACTGACGACATCGCCAACTTTACTGCCTAAAAAAGCCTGACCCATCGGGGATTCATTAGAAATCTTACCATTTAACGGATCAGCTTCCTGTGAACCAACAATGCTATAAATTTTTTCCTGGCCATTAATAGATACTCTGATCTTGGAACCAATTCTGACATTTTCCCCTTTTTTTACCGATTGGATTACTTGTGAATTTTTAATTAAACTTTCTAACTCGAGAATTCTAGTTTCTACTACTGCCTGTTCATCCTTGGCTTCAGCGTATTCAGCATTCTCGCTCAGATCACCGTACTCCTTTGCTTCTTGAATTCTTTTAGCCACCTCACGGCGTTTAGTATTTTTTAAAAATTCGAGTTCTTTTTTTAATTTATCTAACCCCTCACCGGTTAAATAAACAATATCTTCACTAGCCATAAATAAATATTTAATTAAATTTATGATATTTTTTATTTTTTTCCTTTTTTAGGCATGCAATAGAAATAATGCTACACTAACGAAAATCATTTGTCAACTTTTTTCGCCAAAATACCAATTTAATATATCACGGGCAATCGGTAAGGCGATAGCGCTACCCTCTCCTCCGTTTTCGACAATGACTGTTAAAACAATTTCAGGCTGGTCAAAGGGCCCGAAAGCCGTTAACCAGGCGTGCGGCTGGTCATCACCGCCAGCCTGGGCTGTTCCTGTCTTGGCACCGACCTTAACCGGTAAACCGCTTAAGCCGACAGCGGAACCAGAGGTTACTGCCTGACGCAGCCCTTTTTTAACAATATTTAAACTATTCTGATTAACAAAATTACTCCTGATTACCTTGGATTTAGTGACAATTTCTGCTTTAGAAACGGGATCAACTATTTTAGAAACTAAGTGGGGCTGATACAAAATACCACCGTTAACAATGGTCGCCATAAAAACTGTAACCTGTAATGGGGTAACAAGAATATCACCTTGACCAATTGCTAAATGATAAGTATCGCCGATGTACCACTTTTCACCCTTGGTCTTTTCTTTCCAGTCTTTACTGGGTAAAAAGCCTGGTTTTTCGCCAGGCAGATCCAGACCAAGATTCTTGCCCAGGCCAAAGTCTTGAGCTGATCTAACAATTTTTTCAACACCTAACCCTTTAAAATCATCAACTCCGCCGCCAATATAATAAAAAAAGGTGTTGACTGATTCGGCTAATGCGTCAGTGACATTAACCAGTCCGTGACCACCAGTTTTCCAATCAGGAAAAAACCACTGATTAATTTTTATGCCACCGGTACTTAAAACTCTTGTCTGCTCCGTAATAATACCTTGCTCCAGAGCAGTTACAGCCACTACCGGCTTAAAGGTTGAACCGGAGGGATATTGTGCCATGATTACTCGGTTGAAAAGCGGTTTTGCCGGATCATCAAAAATTTTTTTTAAGCCATCCGTTGAATCATCTCTAATGAACAAATTATTATCAAATTCTGGAAAACTAACCAGAGCTTTAATTGCTCCACTCATCGGGTCAAGAGCAACAACTGCTGCTTTCTTAATTTGATATGACTTTAAAATATTACTCACTCGCGCTTGGAACTCAGAATCAATTGACAAATATAAATCCTCTCCGGCTTGCGCCTCTTTTTCCTGAATAATTTTTCTTCTTTCACCTAAAGCATCAACTTCAATTTGTCTAAAACCATCACTGCCTTTTAGAATTTCTTCGTAGCAACCTTCTAAACCGCTTTTACCCAAATAGTCGTCCAAGCGATAATTTTGCTTTTTTTTCAATTGCCATTCTTCTTGCGTAATCTGCCCAACATAACCCAAAACGTGTGCCAACGACTGATTGTCGCCTAAATAGCTCCTTTCTAAACCAAACTCTAAAACCAGCGAAGGCTCATTGGCTATTTTTACATCCAATATCATAGCTTGCTCATAATTGATTTTATCTGAAATAACATATGGCGCTGGCAATGCTTTAAAATTCTGATTAAAAATACCTAAAACTTCTTCGTTTGTTTTAATTAAAATTGGTGCGATCTTCGAAGCCAAAGCCAAACGACCAGCTTCATCAGTTGGTAAATTGTTGGGCATTAATAGCAGAGAAAACCGAGAATTATTTTTTACCAATGATTTTGCGTTACTGTCGTAGATAATGCCCCTGAGGGCCTGCAAACGCTCTGTTTTAATGCGATTCCCTTCGGCCAACGCCCTGAAATTTTTACCTTCATAAATCTGAAGAAAAAAAAGCCGGCCAATCATCACCACAAAGAAAAACAGAAAAATAAAAAAAATAATTGAAAAGTTCTTAAATGAAGCCGTTAACTTAACTTTTTCCTCGGTTTCAGCAATAACAAAACTGTCACCTTGCTCAGCCTCATTTATGTGTTTGATCTTTCGGTCGCGAAAGAAGAAATTATTATTAAAAATATCGAAATTATCTTTAGACTTCATTTTATTATTTTTAAAACATTCTTAAATAAGGGCCGGCTAATGATGGCAATAAAAAAGTTTAAAAAAACAAATAAAATTAATTCGGTAATAGAAAAAAACTTGCTGAGACCAAAAATATAGCCCAAAAATAAAAAAATAAAATAAAAAACAACCAGTGAAGTTGAACAAAAAAAATAATAATTGAGTTGAGTCGCATGACTAAATCCTTTGATCATAGCAAAACTAACAAATAATGCGCTGAAATAATAAGCAAGAAGATAATAAGCAAAGGCGGCACTTGAATAAAAATCAAACATTAAACCAAAAACTAATGAGGCTATAAAAACCCAATTAAATGATTGGTTAAAAGCCAAAATTATCATAAAAACCAAGCTTAGCCGCAGCCATGAAAAAAAAATACCAAAATTTGGCAATAAACTAATTTCTAGAAAAAAAATAATAAATATTAATAAAAATAGGATTACTTTATTCTTCATTTCAATGATACTTAAAAATTACTGACTAATAACCTTCACAAAATTTATTTGATCGAAACTTTGCAGTGGTAAAATAATTGCTTCCTGGAAAAAAGTATTGACCGGTTTTTCAACAGTTTCAACCCGACCAATAACAATACCGGCCGGCAAATTATCCTCAAGTCCGGCCGTAATAATTAGGTCATTCTTCTTGAGTTCGACTTCTGGCGGAATTAATTTCATTCTTAAAGCCAAGCCCTTTTCTCCAACCACTTCTCCATCTACTTTATTCTTGCTACTCACAACCTTAGCGGAAATTTTACTCTGATCACTAAATATTGATCGAGCAAAGCTTATTTGCTCATCATTTTTTATTATTTCGGCTATTAACATATTCTCATGGGTTACTGCGGAATAATTTTTTATTCCATCGTTTATTCCTCGGTCTATAATAAAAACGTCCTGACTATCAATCGGATCTCGGCCAACAATGGCCGCAATAATTCCAGACCGATCAGTGGCGTTTTCTTTTTCATAATTAAGTAATTTTTTCAGTTCTAAATTCTCCTGCTTCAACTGTTCAAAAGCAACCTGATCAAATGAATATTCCTTAAGTAAAGTAGTAAGCTCTTTATTTTCCTGAGCTATTTTTTTTGTCCGGCCCCAAAAACCTATGGTTGTCTCAAAACTGCCCTCAAGCCGTTGGGTCGCACTCAATATCGGATTTAAAATCGAATTAAAAAAACTTTTGAGCGGCTTCAGCCCGCCAAAAAAATTCAAAAAAATAAGCAAAATTATGCTTACTAGGTAATAAAATATTTTTTTTCTTGAAATATTCATAAAAGATCAATTAACAGTATAGTTACGCCAAACAAAAATTTAGTCGCCAATATTTTTTGTTGACGGCACAAAAACATTCTTTAATGCATCAAGATCTTCTAAAATTAAGCCTGTTCCACGGACGACGCTTGTTAAAGGATCATCAGCGACAATCACGGGAATTTTAGTTTCGTGCGAGATTAGCTTATCTAAGCCTTTCAATAACGCCCCACCACCAAATAAGACAATGCCCGTCGAATAAATATCTGCCACCAGTTCTGGGGGTGTTAATTCAATAATTGATTTAATGTTTTCAATGATATTCTTAATTGAACGAGACATGGCCATGCGCATTTGTTCATCAGTCACCGCAACTTCTTGCGGCAACCCGGAAACTAAATCTCGGCCGCGAACATTCATTAATAATTGCTCTTCTTGAGGCCAAGCTGAACCAACTTTGACTTTTACTTCTTCAGCTGTGGTTTCACCAATTAATAGATTAAATTTTTCACGCAAATACTGAACTATATCATTATCTAGTTCATTGCCAGCAACTTTTAAAGAGCGCCAAGTAACCACACCCCCTAATGACACCACGGCGATTTCTGTGGTCCCGCCTCCAATGTCAACAATCATGTGACCGGTTGCTTCGTGAATCGGCACGCGACAACCAATTGCGCCAGCCATGGCCTCTTCCACTAAAAAAACTTGCCGCGCACCCGCGGACAAGACAGCATCCTCAACTGCCTTTTTTTCAACCTCAGTGACATCAAGTGGAATACCAATAACAACTCTTGGTCTAGGCGAAAAAAGACTAGCACCTTGATGAACTTTTTCAATAAAATACTTAATCATTTTTTCAGATACTTCAAAATCAGAAATAATACCATCAACAAGCGGTTTAGCCGCAGAGATATACGCCGGTGTTTTACCAACCATGCGCTTTGCGTCTTCACCAACCGCAACAATTTGATCTGTGCGAGAATTAATCGCTACCACTGAAGGCTCATTTACCACGATCCCGCGATTACGTACATAAACCAAGGTGCTGGTCGTACCTAAATCAATTCCTAAATCACTGGAAAATTTACCAAATAAATTTGCAAGCATAAAGACAAATTTTTAAATGCCTAATTCTTGATCTATAATCAAATTTTAATAACCAAATGAATGTATATTTTGACATCGGTCATTCAAATTTCATTAGTCATTAGAAATTAGATATTATGAATTAATTGTCATCTTTTTTATTTCTTTGATTTTAACCATCCGTACTTCTTTATTAGAACGCTTTTTTACCTCTATCTCATCGGCCTGAGTTTTGTCACTAACCACTAAACGCCACGGTAAACCAATTAAATCAGCATCTTTTAATTTTTCACCAAAACTTGTTTCTTCGCGATCGTCACACAATATTTCATGGCCTTCACTAGTTAATTCATGATAAATCTGTAGAACACGATTTTTTACTCTATCATCTTTAGAGAGATTAATCAAGTGGTATTTATACGGGGCAACTGTATCCGGCCAGATAATTCCTGACTCGTCGTTAAAGACCTCGACTAATGTACCCATAATCCTCGAAGGTCCTATACCATAACAACCCATTTGCACCGATTGATTAATGCCCTTTTCATCTTTATATTTTAAATTAAATGGCACGGAATATTTGGTCTTTAGCATAAAAATATTACCAACTTCAATCGCCTTTTTTTTCATCAACTTCTCGTCTCCGCATTCGGGACATTTTTTTTGTTCATTAATTATTTCTTTATTTATAGCCAGACGACATTTTTCACACAGATAAATTTCGTCTTCACCATTCTCGCAAACGGTTTGATATTCGTGAGAATATTTTGAAAAGCTGCCTCCTGAAGCAAAAGTTTTATACGTAATTTTGCCGATACCTAATCTTGCCCAGATAGCTTCATAAGCATGGCTCATTTCCTGATAATATCGTTCGAGATCTTTTTCATCTGTGTGGAATGAATAGACATCTTTCATTCTAAACTCACGACCACGCAAAAGTCCGGACTTAGCACGGGCTTCATTGCGAAATTTTGTCTGTATCTGATAAACAGCTAAAGGCAAATCGCGATAAGAAAAAATAAATTGTTTAACTAGTGGCGTGACTATTTCTTCATGTGTCGGACCAAGTGTATATTCACTGCCCCTGACGCCTTCAAGCTTAAATAATATATCATGTATTTCAGACCAGCGGCCGGTGGCTACCCAGTTTTCTTTTGGATGCAAGGATGGCATTAAAAGTTCCTGGGCACCAGTCTTATTCATTTCTTCACGAATTATGTTTTCAATTTTATTGAGCACTCTTAAACCCAATGGTAAAAAAGTATAGCTGCCGGCCATTAACTTATCAATAAAGCCTGCCCTGATTAAAAGTTTGGCATTGACAGATTCTTCGTCTTTCGGCGCTTCTTTTCTGGTTTTTGTTAAAAGCTTAGACTGGAGCATAAAATTAAAAATTGAAAATTATAATAATCTTTTCAAGGCTTCTAGAATTTTACCGCCCCAACGTTCAAAATCTTTATAAGTGACAACAGCCACCAGTGCCATTAAAAAGATAAAACCGATATTATGAATTAAGTTCTCTACTTTCTGATTAACTGC